>CADBHY010000210.1 GCA_902794615.1 uncultured Bacteroidia bacterium | reverse complement strand
GGAATTCCTCGCGTCCGATATCTTCTTTGTTGATCCCCTGGGCCTTGAGCTTGGCTACCACCTTGCTTTCCGTGGCAATGGAGGCATGGTCCGTACCCGGCACCCAGCAGGCATTCTTCCCGTCCATGCGGGCCTTGCGGATGAGTACGTCGTTCAGGGTATTGTTGAGCACATGCCCCATGTGCAGGATTCCCGTCACGTTGGGCGGCGGAATCACGATGGTGTAAGGCTGTTTTTCGTTGGGTTCGCTATGGAAGAACTTGTGGGCCAGCCAATAGGCATACCACTTGTCTTCCACTTCCTTCGCACTGTACTTTGCTGCTAATTTATCCATTCTCTATATTGTGGGTCTTAAAACTTACAAAAATAAGGAAAAATTGTTAATTTTGCACAAATTAAAAGCCGATATATGGACAATAATCAACCCAAAACCCAGAATCAGATTCAACTGGAACTCAAACCCGAAATCGCTAAGGGCAACTATTCCAACCTGGCCATCATCTCACATTCCCGCAGCGAGTTCATCATAGACTTCGCCACCACCCTGCCCGGTCTGGCCAAACCGGAGATTGGCAGCCGCATCATCATGACACCGGAGCACGCCAAACGCCTGATGAACGCCCTGTTCGACAACATTTCCAAGTACGAGGCCCAGTTCGGCGTCATCGACTTGGGAGGAAAGGGCCCCCAGCCCGGCGGCACCTTCAATCTGGCCGATTTCGGCCCTTTAGGTGGAAGCGGAAATAAGTCGTAAGATGAACTTAAAAAGAATCAAAGCATTCGCCTTGGATATCGACGGCGTTGCCACGGACGGAGGCGTCCTGTGCAGCAGCGACGGAGACCTCCTGCGCACCTACGACGCCAAGGACGGCTTTGCCCTCCGCATGGCCGTCATGAACGGATACCCCGTAGCCATCATCACCGGCGGCAGTTCCGAGAGCATCCGCAAACGGATGGTCACCAGCGGCGTAAAGCCGGAAGACGTATTCCTGCATTGCAGAAACAAAATGGACGAATTCACCATATTTTGTGAACGTTACAAGAAGTGATGCAGGCATGCGGCTGCGGTGTCTGCCCTTCCGACGCCGTGGACGAAGTCAAAGCCATAGCCCATTGGGTATCCGAATACCCCGGCGGCAAGGGCTGTCTCCGCCATTGCATAGAAAGCACCCTCCGGGAGCAGGGCAAGTGGATTTTCGATGCTGCCGAATACAAAAGGAAGTTCTGATGAAGTTGGACGGAAAGCATATCATCCTGGGCAGCAATTCTCCAAGAAGAAGAGAATTGCTAAAAGGATTGGATATTGATTTTGAAGTAGATACAGGCAATAACTTTGAGGAATCCTTCGCGCCGGACACGCCCTTCGACCAAGTACCGCGCCTGATGGCCGAAGGCAAGTCGAAGGGCTTTCATCGGCCCCTCAAGGAAGGGGAAATCCTCATAACGGCCGACACCATGGTCATCCTTCCGCCGGAGGGAGGCAAGGCCGGAGAAATCCTGGGGAAACCCAAGGACCGGCAGGACGCCATCCGCATGCTCCGGGACCTCTCCGGACGCAAGCACCATGTCACCACCGCCGTCACCCTGAGAAACCGCTATAAGACCGAGACCTTCGAAGTAACCACCCAAGTGTGGTTCAAAGCACTTTCCCAGGAGGAAATCACCTATTACGTAGATACTTACAAGCCTTTCGACAAGGCCGGGGCCTATGCCATCCAAGAGTGGATTGGCCATGTGGGCATCACCCGCATCGAAGGTTCCTATTTCAACGTGGTAGGTTTTCCCGTCCAGCGCGTGTACGAGGCTCTCCTGACATTCTAATGCGCCGCCTTCCGGCGTCCGGAGAACCAGCGCTGCGGCAGTTCCATGGCCAGGATAATGCCCAGCACAATGGCAATGGCCACCTTCACGGCCAGAAAGCCGTAGTGGGAAGAGAGGTCCAACTCCCCTGCCGTCAGATAATACGAGAACCAGAACAGGCCGGCTCCGGGCACCAGCGGAAAGATTCCGCAGAT
>CADBHY010000209.1 GCA_902794615.1 uncultured Bacteroidia bacterium | reverse complement strand
CTGTCCCCTGCTCCAGGTGTCCCGAAAGAGTGCAGACCAGGGTCAAAATAAGCGTTTTTCGCTCCTGGTCTGCAATAGAGTAGGACACCTGGAGCACTTCCCCCTAACTGTACATAGAAATCACAGCCCTCTACAAGAGAATCACTGTCAATTTTACCAATCTTTGCAGAAAAGGCCGGCAGCTTGGAAGGCCGGGTCATTCAGGGGGAGGTCATCCGCCGAAAAGTCCTGACTGGTGGATGGCTCCCCAATCCAAACCCCACCATCATCCCTGATCCAGCAACTCACTCACGGACTGATAGGAAAGACCGGAAATCCTGGACAGCTGATGGGGCCCTGCTGAGAATCGATAGCGCAACTGTTTCATAATCTCCGCTTTCTGTTCTGTAGATAATTCCGAAATCTGCGTTTTTCGGAATAACGAGACACATAGACTTCGAGCTGCTGAGAGTACCAAACTGTCGTCAAAAGAAGGAGCTTCTTTCAACCGACGGGCTTTTGAGGAGTTCTGCAAAAAATAATTCATTCGTCGTGGTGTCCTAAAGACTGACTCCACATACTTTACTGGTACAAAAGAACGTGGAGTGATATACCCTTTTTCACCCATCATATAGTGATCCGGCAAGGATTCTTTGCTTCGCGTCATCCGGTTCACTGCACGCGCACTCATGGAACCAAGAGGGATTCCCGTCTGAGGAGTAGCACTAAAAAATACATCGCCAGTTCCCCACGGATATCCTGAAGGGTGCAAACAATTGTTAGCGGCCACACTGTTCATCTGGATATATGCCACAGCACGCTCAAACGATTCATCCTTCAGGCTCACTTCCCGAGCATCAATCTCATTTCCACGGAGCAATTCAGCAGATCCATATTTATAGGAATAATATTGGGAATACTTTTTCTTAAAGCGCTCAACAAATAACCTTCCTTGCTTCTCTGTTCCAGCCAAAAGGAAATGGACATGGTTCGACATCAAAATAAAAGCTATTACCATCACCGGATTATGAGCCGCTAAGACAGCTACATAATTCATTCCTGTCTTGTAATCTTCTTCGTCTTTGAACCAAAGACGGTCTGTCAGATGATTCGTTGTTATCATCCAAAACGTTGTTTCTGTTTTTAAATTCATAGCATACGGTTGATTAGGTGCTCTTGGTCTACAGAAGAATGGGACACCAAGAGCAAAAAACGCTTATTTTGCTCCTGGTCTGCAATAGAGTAGGACACCTGGAGCACTTCCCCCTAACTATACATAGAAATCAAAGCCCTCTACAAGAGAATCACTGTCAATTTTACCAATCTTTGCAGAAAAGGCCTTTCCCACTCCAGAAAAAAAGATACCAATCTTTGCAGAAAAGGCCTTTCCCACTCCAGAAAAAAAGAAGCCGGCCAAAAAGGCCGGCTCGTGCGCGAGATGAGACTCGAACTCACACAGGTTTTACCCCACTAGCTCCTGAAACTAGCGCGTCTACCATTTCGCCACCCGCGCAAGTGGATAGGACTGCAAAGATAGAAACTCTTTTCCGGAAAAACAATATTTTTCCCTAATTTTTCAAATAACGACGTTTCGCTCGACTGTCTTTTCCCAACATTCCAGGCGGAAGGTCACCTGCGTCCGCGCATAATCAATTTCCATGGGCAGGTCCGGCAAATCCGGCGCAGCCCAGTCGTAGCCTCCCTGTACGATATAATCTCCCAGCGGGAAGGCGCGCAACACGCCATCCTCATCCCGGATTTCCAGCGCCAGGGAGGCATCGGTCTGACGGGGCAGGCCGATATGGAAGATTCCCTTCCCATCGGGACACGGGACATAGTCGAACGCACCCGCAACCGGTTTGTCGTCCCGGTCATATCCGGCGATGGAGCCCCGTATCCTCAACTGGAAAGGGACCGTCGCAGCCGGCTGTCCTTCCACCTTGAACACCAGCGAAAGCCGGCAGTGATTCTTGTGCAGCGTCACGATTTCCGCCTGGCGCTCCCCCTCGGCCACAAGGCTCCGGACCGCCGACCAGACTGGCGGACAGTCCCGTCCGGGCGGGATCACCAGCCCCTTCCCCGGCACATACAGGGAGGAATCGGCACAATAGATCTGGAAACGGAGCGGACGGCGCACCACCCTCCGCTCAAAAGCGGCCGAACCGGTATGCAGGGTATCCTCCACCCGCTCCGTTCCCTGTGAAAGTGATAAATAATAGGGCGGAGCGCCTCCCCGTATACCAATCACGAGGTTGCAGGGACAGTCGGTCCGGTCTTCCTTCACCGCACAGGAAAACGCCGCGATGAGGCAGCCGGCCCATAACCCCGCCCATAAGAGCCTTTGCTTAAAACACATAGGTCAATGCCAGCACCAGTTCGTTGGGCAGGAAGAACACTTTCTGGCCGCGCTCCAGGGTAAAGCCGCAGACCGGGCACTCATAGACGGCATACCGGTCCCAGCCGGCCCACCCGCTGAGACCGAATTCCAGATTCAGGCGCCGGTTCACCATATACGTATAGCCGGCTCCCAGACCCGCCCCCATGCGGTCTCCCTCCCGGGTCTCCCGGGAAAACACCCCGCCATGATTGTACTCCTGGTACTGGGCCTTTGCGGAAATCCACCACCCCGAAAACACGTGCCAGGGCCAGTACCGGACGCCCGCGTTGTAAACCTGCTGGCGGTTCTGCATCCGGTTTTCTTCCGGGCCGTAGGAGAAAGGATTGTATTTGGCGGCGGCCTCCAGCGTCCAATGCCGGGCCACCGAAACGCCCGCGCCCACATTCAAGGTACCCAGCATCATGTAGTCCGCCATGTTCAGGGTCACGGCGGTCTTCTGGGCAAAGGCCGGGCCGCACGCCAGCACGGCCCAGACCAGCAGCATCAGCATTCTCTTCATGGAATCATTCATTTGTATAACGTGCAAAGACCTCGTCGATAATGGCTTTCCTGCCCGGGTAGAGCGACACCAGCTTGGCTTTCAAGGCCTCGCGCGAAGCCACCTCCCCATCCAGGGCTTTGATGATTTCCGAAGGCGTCATGCCCCGCTCGTCCAGGTATCGGAAGATTTGCGGGAAGAACCACCACTCCTGTCCGAAGGAAGGCGGGTTGCCGCCATACCGGTCGGAATAAAGCTTCTGTTCCAGGTAGTAGGCCCACATTTCCCCGATTTCACAATAGCCGGAATC
>CADBHY010000208.1 GCA_902794615.1 uncultured Bacteroidia bacterium | reverse complement strand
GTTGAGATAGAAGGACTCGAACCCTCACTGACAGAGCCAGAATCTGTAGTGCTACCATTACACCATATCTCAATGAGTCCCGCAAAACGGGACTGCAAATGTACGACTTTTTTCTGAATCTGCAAGGTTTATGCAGAAAAATCTTGCAAATATTCCCGGAAGGCGGGCCGATAAATCTCTCCCACCGGCAGGGATGTGCCGTCGGAGAGCACGACGGCGGTACGGGACGCTTCCCGGATTTGGGCCAGGGAAATGACATAGGAGCGGTGAATGCGCATGAACTGCTCCCCGGGAAGCTGCTCCATCAAATGTTTAAGGCTGTAGAGCACAATCAGGGGAACGCTTTCTCCTTTCCGGTGGATTTTGATGTACTCACTCATGCTCTCCACATACACAATATCCTCCAAACGCACGGAGACCGTCTTGTAGTCTGTCTTGAAATGCAGCTGTTTCTCCTGCACGGCGCCCCGGGCGGCCGCCCGCTCCACCTCCAGGATGTGAAGGGCCTTCCGGACGGCCTTCTGAAAATCGGCCAGGCCGAAAGGCTTGAGCAGGTAATCCACGGCATTCACCCGGAAACCCTCCACTGCGTACTCCGCATAGGCCGTGGTGAAAATCACCAGCGGCGGATTCGGGAGCGAGCGGACAAGCTCCATGCCGGAAATGTCCGGCATGTTGATATCGACAACGAGGGCATCGGCCAGCTCCAAAAAAGGAAGGGCTTTGGAGGCCGATGTGCAGGCGGCCAACACTTCCACCTCCGGCGTTTTGGCGGCGTACAACTCTGCCTGGCGCAGGGCCAGGGGCTCGTCATCCAGGAAAACAACCTTCAGCATGTCTGGGGAAGGATTAAAAGAATCTCGTAAACTTTGTCCGTCTGCGTAAGGTTGAGCGTATAAAGCCCCCCGTACAGCAAATCCAGGCGTTCCCGCACGTTCTGCATGCCCATGCCGCCCGCCCGGGTATCGGCCTTTCCGACATGACGGCTGTTGGCGCATTTGAAATAAATCTTCTCCTCCTTGAGCGTCATGGAAACATGCACGAAAGAGTGCTCCTCATAGCTGATGCCGTGCTTGAAGGCATTCTCCACAAAAGAGGCCATCAAAAGCGGCGGCACCTTGGCTCCGGCCGTATCCTGAGGCAAAGCCAGGTCGATGATGACGGATTCCGGATAACGGAGCCGCATCAGCGATATGTAATGCCGGATGTAGTTGGCCTCCTGTTCAAGGGGAATGGTGGGGCTGTCGCCCTCGTACAGGACAATCCGCATGAGCTTGGAAAAAGCCTGAATGCTCTCCTTGGCCTTTTCCGGGTCCACATCCACCAGCGCATGGATGTTGTTGAGCGTGTTCATGAAAAAATGCGGATTAATCTGGTAACGAAGCGTTTCCAGCTGCCGGTTCAGGCTTTCGGCCTTGAGGTCCTGCACCTTGCGCTCGCTCCCGAGGGCCGCAAACATGGCCTTCACGCCCAGATTGACCAAAATAACCAGCACGCCGATAATCAGGCGCATGGTCTCCGGGTGTATGGGCCGATGCCCGTCTTCTGGCATAGCGGGAGGGCCACCCATTCCATCCATGGGAGGCCCCGGAGGCCGATTGCCGGTGCTGTAACAGTACACGCCAAAGGCGACGAGCAGGGACAGCGTCACCAGCAGATAAAGGAGCGTCTGTCTTTTCCGGATAAAGGAAGTGGACAGAAAGTCATGTACGACAAACAGCAGCAGATAGGGCAGAATGACTCCCCAGGCGTCCAGGATTTCGGCCCAGCTTACGCTGCCGTCATGCCCCGCCATGTAATGGAAGAACATGGTAGCGGGAGCCAGGGCAAAAATCACTGCCCAGACTCCCGCGTACAAGCCGATTTCCCTTTTGCGCAAAATATCCATCCCCGCAAATATAAGAATTAAAACTTAAAAGTATAGCCGATACCCGGCGTCACTTTGAAGTAATTGTTATAGGCGGCGCTGAAAAGGCGCGTCCCCTCGCTGTTGGTGTCTATCTCGTACTCGGAAATGTAGTCCAGAAG
>CADBHY010000207.1 GCA_902794615.1 uncultured Bacteroidia bacterium | reverse complement strand
AATGCCCTCGGAGACCTCTCCTGGCTCAAACCCGGCAAGGTGGCCTGGGACTGGTGGAACGGCTGGAACCTCTATGGCGTGGATTTCGAGGCCGGCATCAATACGCAGACCTATAAGTATTATATAGACTTTGCATCGGCCCATGGCATCGAGTATATCGTGATGGACGAGGGCTGGGCCAAGCATACCGTGCTCAATATGAAGGAGACGCGGCCGGAGATTGACCTGCCGGAGCTGGTCCGTTATGGTCGCGAAAAGGGCGTAGGCATTGTTCTGTGGACCATCGCCCGCCTGTTCGAAGACCAGATGGAAGAGCTTTGTGCGCAGTACTCCGCCCTGGGCGTGAAGGGCTGGAAGGTGGACTTCATGGACCACGACGACCAGAAGATGGTGCAGTTCTACCGCCGCGCCGCCGCCACGGCCGCCCGTTACCACATGTTCCTGGACTTCCACGGCGCCTACAAGCCCACGGGCCTGTACCGCACCTATCCCAACGTGCTTAATTTCGAGGGCGTTTACGGCCTGGAGAATATGAAGTGGAACGCCGACTGCGACCAGGTTACCTACGACGTCACCATTCCCTTCACCCGCCTGGTGGCCGGTCCGGCCGATTACACCCAGGGCGCCATGCGCAATGCCCGCAAGGACAATTACCGTGCGGTGGGCGACGAACCCATGTCCCAGGGCACCCGCTGCCATCAGCTGGCGGAGTACATTATCTTCGACGCCCCGCTGTCCATGCTCTGCGACTCTCCTTCCAATTATATGCAGGAGGAGGAATGCACCGCGTGGATATCGGCCGTTCCCACCGTCTGGGATGAGACGGTGGCCCTGGACGGAGAGATAGGGGAATATGTGGTGATGGCCCGCCGCAAGGGCTCTGTCTGGTACGTGGCCGCCCTCAATGGCTGGGAGGCCCGAGACCTGGAAATAGACCTGAGTTTCCTGCCGGCCGGCGCCAAGGCCACCGTCATGGCCGACGGCGTGAACGCCCATCGCGCCGCGAGGGATTACAAGAAGAGCGAGGTGGTGCTGGACGGCGGCAAGATGAAGGTGCATCTGGCCCCCGGCGGCGGCTGGGTGATTAATCTTTAGGGCGGATTTTGCGGAAGCGGAGGCTCAGAACGCCCCAGAAGGCTTCCCCGAAGATACCGCTGCTCATTTTGGAGGTGCCTTTTTGTCTGTTGGTAAAGACAATGGGCACTTCCTTTATTTGGAAGCCCAGTTTTTGGGCCGTGTATTTCATCTCTATCTGGAAGCCGTACCCTTTCATCTTGACGGCATTCAGGTTCATGGTTTCCAGCACCTTGCGGGTATAGCAGACGAAACCGGCGGTGGTGTCATACACATGGAAATGCAGGACGCCCCGCACATAGGCCGATGCAAAATAGCTCATCACGATGCGGCTCATGGGCCAGTCAATCACGCTGACGCCGTTGCAGTAACGGGAACCCACGGCCAAATCGGCCCCCTGCTTGGCGCAGGCATCGTACAGGCGGAGGAGGTCCTGGGGGTTGTGGGAGAAATCGGCATCCATTTCGAAGACATAGTCGTATCCCTTTTCCAGGGCCCATTCGAAGCCCTTCAGATAGGCCGTTCCCAGTCCCAGCTTGCCGCTGCGCTCTATCAGGTGCAGCCTCTCCGGGGCCGATTCCTGGAGTTCCTTCACGATGGCGGCGGTTCCGTCGGGGGAGCCGTCGTCTATAATCAGGACGTGAAAGTTTCCGGGAAGGGCAAATACAGCGGCGATGATTTCGCGGATATTCTCCTTCTCATTATAGGTAGGAATAATAACTAACTTTTTTTCCATTCTCCAAAGATAGAGTTTTTTTCCCGATTTGTTCTTCCCTTTGCCATGAAAAAATGATGCCGGGAAAAAAATTGAAAAAAATTTCAGAAAAAATTTGGGGATTCAAAAAATGTTCGTACCTTTGCAGTCCCGCTTGAGAAACGAGCGGGATTTTTACACAAAAAGAGTTCATTGAAAAGACTGAAAGGAAGTACAAGCAAGTACCGGAAATTGTAACAACAATTTCAGATAAACGAGCGT
>CADBHY010000206.1 GCA_902794615.1 uncultured Bacteroidia bacterium | reverse complement strand
GTCCTGGCAGGTTGCTACTCAGGAGGCCGACCTGGAAGAGTAATCTTACACACTATTCGGGCGGAAGGGACTGAACCCCCTTCCGCTTGCCAAGGCGGGCCGGAAATCGGCCTGTAAGAAAAAAGTATGAAAGTAAAATTCACCATAGCTTTGATGGCGGCAGCCCTGTTGGGACTGCTGGCCCCTTCCTGTGACAAGACCATCTACGATGGAGGAGGAGACTGCGAGGTGGCCGTACGCTTCAAGTTCGACTTTAACCTCAAGTATGCCGATGCCTTCCGTAACGAAGTCAAGTCCGTAGCTTTGTATGTGTTTGACCGGAACGGAAAATTTGTCACCAAGGCGACGGAGAAGGGTGTGGCGCTCTCCCAGGAGGGTTATGTCCTGGAGATTCCCGGTCTGCCTGCCGGAAAGTATGACCTGGTGGCCTGGTGCGGTCTGGAAGACGGCGACTCCTTCTCGGTGCAAGATCCCGCCACCAAGACAGACCTGGTATGCCGCATGAAAACCGCCACCCGCACCAAGGCGGAAGAAACCTACTCCGACCAGTTCCTGGGCGGCCTTTTCTACGGAATTGTGGAGGGCGCAGACCTCATCAACCTTCCTCCCGGCAGCGTGAACACCGTGATTATTCCTCTGGTGAAGAACACCAACAACGTGCGTGTGCTCCTTCAGAGTATCAATACGGATATCAATCTTACCCCGGAGCAATTTGATTTTGCCATCTACGACATCAATTCGGAGTTGAACTGGAAAGATGAAATCCCCGATAATCCCATCGCTATTACTTACGACCCTTTCAATACCAAGCAGGGCAGCATTACCCTTAACGACAACACGGAGGTCATGACTGCCGCCGTGGCGGAGTTCTCCCTGGGCCGTCTCTTTGCCCGCGCGACGGACAAGACGCGCCTGATAATTACCCAGCGCTCCAACGGCCAGAAGGTGTTTGACGTTCCGCTGGTGGACTATTTCCTCATGGTGAAGGGACATTATGCGCAGCCCATGACGGACCAGGAATACCTGGACCGCCAGGACGACTATTCCGTCGTCATCTTCCTGGAGCACAAAGAAGGCCCGGAAGGCTGGTACATTGCCGCACGCATTTACATCAATGGTTGGCAGATTGTCCTTATTAACCCCGACTTGTATTAACTGTGACCAGGAACCTGCATATCGTTATCTTTGTTTTGCTAGGACTCTCCGTCCTGGCCGGATGCCGGCGTGAGCCTATGCTGGAGAGCCACGAGGACGCTCTCAAGGCTGTGAAGGTTAGCCTCACCATGGACATCCGCGGCTTCGGCAGCGACGGTGTGCTTACCAAAGGGGATTATGAGGATGTCGCAGCGGCTGTCCGCTACAACTACGAAAAGAACGTTTCCAATTACGGTATCTTCGTATTTGATGCTACCGATGCTTTCAAAGTGGATGCTGTTGCCACGTCACCCACTTATGGCAAATACATCTTCGATCCCACGAAAGCCACGCGCCTTTCTTCCGGGGAGGAAGCCATTGCCCATAAGGAGCAGCTGGGCGTGCTTTCGTGGCGCCACGAGCTTAAGCTGAACGAGAAATACAAGTCTCTTGCCGTGCTGGTGCTGGCAAATCTTGGAACGGCTGCATATACGGACTCCAATATCCCCGGAGAGGGCGAAAGCCTTCAGAAGGTGGCAGATTATTTCAACAATACGCCCATAGCCATCGCCTACCAGACCGACCAGAGCAAATATTTGAGCGGAGCAGTCCGTCTCCCGATGTACGGCTTCCAGGTGTTCGGCTCCTGGGAAGGTTTGTCCGGCAGCGCCTCTATTGCAGAAAAGGATGCAGTGGAACTCAAGTATTACAGCGGCATGGCAACTCCGCTCACCGTCAAGGGCTTCCGTACCCAGGCCGAGCTGGATAATTATTTTGCCACGGGCGCAGTCAGGACGGCAGATCGCCTTGCCCTGCGCTTTGCCATGGCCCGCCTGCGCGTGAGTTACGAGCCTGCTTCCGGCCAGCCCGCAGCGCCCACCACCCCTCCAACTGCAGGCGTTGCCTCGGTGGAAATTACCGGCGTGAGACTGAAGAATTACGACACCTATGTGAGGGTGCTTCCTCCCATCTTCTCCG
>CADBHY010000205.1 GCA_902794615.1 uncultured Bacteroidia bacterium | reverse complement strand
TGTTCAACCTGGGGGCCGATATGGCCATGACGCCCATGGGACAGTATATCGGAGAAGGACTCACCTCTTCCAAGAAGATGGGCCTGCTGCTGTCGGTGGCCTTTGTGATGGGCCTGCTCATCACCATTGCCGAACCGGACCTGGCCGTGCTGGCCTCGCAGGTAAGCGCCGTCATGAACGGGACCGTGCTCATTGTCACGGTGGGCATAGGCGTAGGTATCATGCTCCTGATTGGAGTCATCAAAATCCTCTTCCACCACGACCTCACCAGCATCCTGATGTTCTTTTACATGGTGATGTTCTGCCTGGCGGCCCTTCTGCTGGATACGGACAACAACTGGCCCCTGGTGTCCATGTGCTTTGACTCGGGCGGCGTCACCACCGGCCCCATCACCGTGCCCTTCATCATGGCCCTGGGCGTGGGCATCGCCCTCACGGTGGGCGGCCGCAATGCCAGCGAGAACAGCTTCGGCCTCATCGCCCTGTGCTCGGTGGGCCCCATCGTGGCCGTGCTGGTGCTCTCCATCCTGTCCAAGGGCAGCCTGGATTTCAACGTCCCGGACTATTCCATGGACAGCATCCTGGCCGAGGGAATGGGACACGTCCTGGTGGACTCCATGCTGGATGTGACCAAGTCACTGGTTTTCATTATCATCTTCTTTTTTGTGCTGCAGTTCACCGTCCTGAAGCTGCCCCGCACCAAGATTTTGCAGATTCTCTTCGGCATCCTCTATACTTTTGTCGGCCTGGTCCTTTTCCTGGCGGCCGTAGAGATGGCCTTCATGCCCATCGGCTTCAAAATCGGCTCCCAGCTGGCGGCCCAGCAGCCGGCCATCATCATCGGCCTGGCCTTTGTGATTGGCATGGTGGTGGTCCTGGCCGAGCCGGCCGTACACGTGCTTAACACGCAGGTGCAGGACATTACCGGCGGAGAGGTTTCCAAGAGGCAGATGATGATGGCCCTGTCCATCGGCGTAGGCGTTTCCATCGGCCTGTCCGTAATCCGGGTGTATTTCGATTTTTCCATCCTGTATTATCTTATCCCGGGGTACCTCCTGTCCCTGGGGCTGTCCTTCTTCGTCCCCAAGCTTTATACGGCCATCGCCTTCGACTCCGGCGGCGTGGCCAGCGGTCCGCTTACTTCCAGCTTCATCCTGCCGCTGGTGGTGGGCGCCTGCGTAACCATGCACGGAGAATCCCGCGTGCTGGAGCTGGCCTTCGGCGTGGTGGCCATGGTGGCCATGACGCCCCTTATCACCATCCAGAGCCTGGGCTTCAACTCTGTCCTGAGCACCCGCCGCCGCCGCAATGCCGCCATGCGCCGCATCCTGGCATCGACGGAGGAAGACCCCATCATCTATTTCGAATAGCCTACTATGCCCGACAAGAAAAACATAGCACCCGTCAAACTGGAACTCCTGCTGGCCATTGTCCACAACAACAAGCAGGCATACTTTTCCAGCCTCATCCAATCCCAGCAGGCCAACCTGCAGGTCACCCTTCCCTGCAAGGGAACCACCCATCTCATCCTGAACTACTTAGGCCTGGCCGACCGCCCCAAGACCCTGGTCATGAGCGTTGTGCGCTCAGATGAAGCCGGGGGTATCATCTCCCTCCTCCACGAGCACTTCCTCAAGGGCGGAGACTACAAAGGCGTGGCCTTCACGGTCCCCTTCTCCAGCATGATAGGCACCCTGGCCTACGGTTTCCTCAGCAACGAAAAACAAGTAATAAACAACGTATAAGTTATGGCCGAAAAGAAATTCGAACTGGTTGTCTGCATTGTGAACGCAGGTTATTCGGAAAACGTGATGAAAGCAGCCCGGTCGGCCGGAGCACGGGGCGGCAGCATTGTCCGCGGCCGCGGAAGCGCCAACCCGGAGTCCGAAGAATTCTTCGGCGTCACCATCCAGCCTGACAAAGAGATTGTGCTGGTGCTGGTTACGGCCGATATCAAAGACGCCGTTCTCAAGACCATCTACAAAAACGCCGGCCTCTCCACGGAAGGCGCAGGCATTGTCTTCTCCCTCCCCGTCTCCCGCACCACCTTCGATATGGCCTAAAAGGCTTGGCAGCCAACTTGCTCACGCTCAGCGGATTATAATAAATTCCTCGTTCAAATTTTGAACGAGGAATTTATTATAACAGTA
>CADBHY010000204.1 GCA_902794615.1 uncultured Bacteroidia bacterium | reverse complement strand
TGAGTGGTACATCCCCGGCGGAGACAATTACATGACGCGGCTCATTTCCGACGCCGGGGGAGAGCTTCTGGGTGCCCGGCCCGGCCGGCAGGAGAGCTCCATCATCGGCCTGGAAACCGCCTTTTCCTATGCCCGTGAGGCCGATTTCTGGCTCCACCCCGGCTGGTGCCGCACGCGGGAGCAGCTCCGGAGCGTGCATCCGCTTTTCTCCGAGTTCCCGGTTCTGCAGAAAGAGGTGTGGAACAACACCTTGCAGACCACCCCGGGGGGTGGTAACCGCTTTTGGGAAACCGGCCCCGTGCGCCCGGACCTCATCCTGGAAGATTTGGTCCACATTTTTTCAAAGGAGCCCTTCGAGCCCCATTATTATCTGCGGGTAGAATAGTTTTAAAAATATTTATTATCTTTGCAGCCGGAAAACGAAGTAACGTTAACTTTTAATTTATATTGTTATGCGTAAGATTTATGTACTTATGGCTGCTTGCGCTCTCCTGATGGTGAGCTGCAAGAACACTGGCAGCAAGAAGGCCGCCCAGCAGGCTGAACCCACCGCCGAAGAGATGGTGGCCGCTGCCAACGAAAACCTCAACAACACCATCGAGGCCATCGAGGCCGCCGAGGAAATGGATGCCCGCGAGGCTATCGAGAAGCTGGGCGCCGCCCAGGCCGAGACCCTTCTGGAGTCCGTCGAGGAAACCCTGAAGAAGAACCCCGACGCCGCCATTCCCTTCACCCTGGTAGAGAGCAAGCCTACCTTCGAGGGTGGTGACGCCAACGATTTCAGCAACTGGGTGAACCAGAACATCAAGTATCCCCAGGAAGCCATCGACCAGAACATCTCCGGCAAGGTGATTCTCCAGTTCACCGTGAACAAGGAAGGTGAAGTGAAGGACGTGAAGGTTCTCCGCGGCGTAAACGAGCTTCTGGACAACGAAGCCGTGCGTGTGGTTTCCGCTTCTCCCAAGTGGGAGGCCGGCAGCCAGAACGGTGTTCCCGTGGCTGTGAACTACACCTTCCCTGTAGTTTTCCGTCTCAACTAATGGGTTGAAAAACAGTAAAGAACCGCTTCTCGCCTTCAACCGCCCCCTGCCGTTGGGCGGGACGAAGCCACTCTTCATTCAGGCTATGCCGAAGCAGGAGTGGGACGGAACGGTGGCCACGGAATTTGCCGCCGGCACAGGCACAGTGGACGATCCGTACATCATTAAGAACGGTGCGCAACTGGCCCGCGCCGTGATGAACAACGCTGAGGGCGAGTGGTACAAGCAACTGTGCGACATTACGCTGGTGAAGGACCTCATCAACTACAGTTCCTACTATCTCTCCGGAACGAACTATGCACCCTATGACCTGAACAACCAGTCGCGCATCTGGGGCTACTCAAGGAACTACGAATGGAACCCTGCAACAATAGGGTGGAAGGCTCGCTACAACGGCGACGGACATTTGGTCAAGGGTGCCTACATCGGAGTAAAGGAATTTGGCCTGTTTGGCAGCATCGCAGCAAGCGGCGTGGTTGAAAATCTGGGCCTGACAGACTGTTATTCAGAGTATATACAAAGCGGCCTGCTGGCTTATAAGATGGACGGAACAGTGACGAACTGCCTGCTGCAAGGCGTCATAGCACCCATCCACAACCATGACGAGGACTCGCACCTGGGCTACAGCGGTGGCATCTGTGCCTATGTAGGCCCGACCAACAGCGAGGCGATTGTCGAAGACTGCGTAACAGCGGTCTATTCCTGCGCCACACTACAGGACTACTCGCCCTTCGTCAGCCTGCCTTTGAGCGACAATGCGCTGCAGAACCATGGCAGGGTGACAAACTGTCTGGCCGTGGTGCCGACATCCTTTGGCGATGCCACGTTCAACTACGAATACACGGCTGCAGGACACAGTTACATCGACAACTGCTACTGGCTGCGTGGCTATGAACCGACCGACACGGGACAATCACTCGAAGAAATCTACACGGCTCTGGGCTCACGCAGCCGCTGGACCTACAGCAAAGGCTACTTCCCCACACTCAAGTCGTTTGCCCAAACGGACATCGCCCGACTGATGACTATTCCCGTCCGCACCGACGATGGCTACGACGATGGCTATGACCAGTACCTGCTGGGGTTCGACCACCAGTTACTCTTCGAGCCCGGCTCGGCCGAATGGACTTGCACGGACGAGAAGAATGTGAG
>CADBHY010000203.1 GCA_902794615.1 uncultured Bacteroidia bacterium | reverse complement strand
TCTCATATTTTCCATGTAGAGATTCCCGGGGCTTCCCTCATGCCCGATGTGACCGGGCATCTGGAACTCACCGCCTCCTTCGTTACTCCGGACTTCTCCGACGCCGTCCGCGTAAAGGTGCCGGTGTACCCCGCTGCGCAGCAACTTACGGAGGCACATTCCGCCGTGCTGCTTTCTTCCATGGACCGCGACGCCCTTCTCCGCGAGCTGCGCTCCCGCTTCGTGAATGTTTCCGCCGATAAGGCCGAGCTCAGGGAAATCACCGTCCTGGATATGGTGAAAGACGCCATTCCTTCTCACGTGGAGCCCCGGGGCAACGACGTCCTCTCCCTCTCCGAAGCCTGGTATGTGAGGCTCATGGCCTCCCGACTCCCTTCGGAAGACCTCCTGGAGAAGATTCTGGCCTGCCGCAATGCCGACGGAGGCTTCGGCTGGTTCGAGGGCCTTCCTTCCAATGCCATCATCACGGCCGTGCTGCTGGAACGCTTCGCCCTCCTGCGGGAACGGGGCTTCGCTGTGCCGGATGTATCGGCCAGCGTTAAATTCTTGGATACCAAGCAGTTCTCTACGGCTTTCCCGTTATGGTGCGGCTGGGTTTCGGACGCGCAGTACATGCGGGTGCGGGCCCTGTACCCGGAAGTTCCCTTTGAGGTGAAGGCAGTATCGGCCTCCGACAAGAAGCGGCTCGCGGAATTCCGGAAATATGCCAAGGGCTACCTGACGCCCTCGGCGGGGGACGGACGCGGGCTTCAGGGGCAGATTCTTTCCAAGGCCCGCCGGCTGCTCACGCTCCGGAGCCTTTCCGCTTCCGATGAGGGGAAGGCCTTGGCCAAAGCCTGGGGAATCCGGCTCTCTTCGCGCTTGGAGAAGTCGGCCCGGGCCGATACGGAATCCCTGCTGGAGTATGCCGTGGAGCATCGGGACGGCGGCTGGTATTACCCCAATGCGGTGATGCCCTGGCGCGGCTTGCTGGAAGACGAGGCCTATGCCCATGCGCTCTTGTGCCAACTGTTGAGTTCCGGTCATTCTGAGCATAGCGAAGAATCTCTTGCCATTGCCGACGGCATCCGCCTCTGGCTCATGCTGCAGAAAGAGACGCAGAAGTGGGACGCCTCACCCTCCTTCATTGATGCCATAACCGCTGTTTTAGATGGCTCCAAGGCTGTTTTGGATACGCGGGTGCTGGTTTTGTCGGCCTCTTATGAGGCGCCGTTTGAACAGATTCAGGCGGCCGGGAACGGCTTCAGGCTGGAGCGGCGCTTCTACCGGAACGGCCGGGAGATTCTGCCCGGAGAAACGGTGAAAGTGGGAGACAAGGTGGAGGTGAAATACCACATCTGGAATGGAGAAAACCGCAGTTTCGTGCGGCTTACCGCCTCCCGGGAAGCCTCCCTGAGCCCGGTGCAGCAGCTTTCTGGCCCGGTGGGCGGCGGCTTCCTGCGTCCGCTCGGAACCGGCCGCGGCTGGGGCTTCACGCCTTATGGGTATCGGCAGGTGAAGGCATCGGCCACGGAATTCTACTTTGATTCCTATCCCGAAGAGGATACCGTGCTTTCCGAGGAGTTCTTCGTGACGCAGGCCGGCCGCTTTGTGGCTCCCGTGGCGGTGATTGAGTCCCTTTACGCGCCTCACTACCGTGCCAACTCCGCCTACCGTGCCCCGCTGCAGAGCCTTTGGCCGTAAATGTTGCCTTGACCTTGGCAACTAAGTGATTGATTGTTATTGAGTTGTAGTATATTCCTCGTTCGATTTTTGAACGAGGAATAGTATGTAATGTACTGTGAATGAGAAAGTTAGTTGCCAAGGCCGGGGTAGCATTGTTCTGGCAAGTGTGTGAGGTGTCCCGATTTTTGGGACACCTCCCGCAAAAAAGGCCGATTTTGGTAGAGGTGTCCGTGTTTTAGGGACACCTCACGCGGTTACGGGGATGGGGGCACGAAAAAAGCGACATTCATTCGAATGTCGCTTTTGCGTGGGCGGTACTGGATTCGAACCAGTGACCCCCTGCTTGTAAGGCAGGTGCTCTGAACCAGCTGAGCTAACCGCCCGAAAGGGATTGCAAAGGTAGTAATTAAATTTGAAATGACAAATTTTAATGTTGCATGTAATAGCCTTGGCGGTGCTGCCGCCCCTTATCTTGCTTTATTATGTCTATCAGCAGGACCGCCTGCAGCCGGAGCCGGTGAAGAACCTGGTGAAGGCGTTTTTCTATGGTGGTCTGTCTGTTTACGCATCCCTGCTCATTTCTGTGCCGATGATGCACCTGGGCCTGTTCCCGCAGGAGATTCAGTCTATGGGCGGCGCCTTCCGTACGGCCTTCTTCGGGGCGGCCATCCCGGAAGAGACAGCCAAGCTGGTGCTGCTGTGGCTCTTCCTGAGAAAGTGCAAAGACTTTGACGAGCGCATGGACGGCATCGTGTACGCCGCCTGCGTGGGCCTGGGCTTCGCCAGCTTCGAGAACATCCAGTACCTTCTGAGCGCCGGCTCGCAGTGGGTCACCGTGGGCCTGGGCCGTTCCATTACCGCCATTCCCGCTCACTTCGGCTTTGCCGTGGTGATGGGCTACTACTTCTCCCTCCATTACTTCGACCGTTACCGTGCTCCGGGCGCCGGTATCAAGATGTGGCTGTACCCGGTGCTGCTGCACGGCGTGTACGACTGGATTGCCATGACCCAGGAAGTGACGCCGGAGCTTGGCGGAGCCATTGCCATCGCCATCCTGCTGCTGTGCTTCTGGCTTATGAAAGGAGCGCAGAAGAAGATGAAAACCCACCTGGTGGCCGATTCTTTCCACGCCACCGGAATAGACGAACAATAAACACACCTGATATGAAAAAACTCTTCCTTTTTGTGCTGGCTGCGGCCGTCACCCTCCAGGCCTACGGCCAGAAAATTGTCAAAGGTGAAATCGAGGGCGTTCCCTACCAGG
This sequence comes from uncultured Bacteroidia bacterium, assembly GCA_902794615.1. Classification (GTDB taxonomy): domain Bacteria; phylum Bacteroidota; class Bacteroidia; order Bacteroidales; family UBA932; genus Cryptobacteroides. The sequence goes on along the minus strand of CADBHY010000203.1, from coordinate 477 downwards.
GCTCCTATCATCCCACCTACAGCTCCGACGGCGCCTGCTATACCCCCAAGAACGTGATTCTCATGATTGGAGACGGCACCGGCCTGGCGCAGATAGCGGCCGGTTATTTTGCCAACAACGAAGACCTTACCTACTTCAACCTCAAGCACATGGGTTGGGTGACCACCAAGAGTGCCGATGCCTTCACCACGGACAGCGCCGCCTCCGGTACCGCCTATGCCACCGGTGAGAAGACCTACAACTACGCCGTGGGCGTGGACCTTCAGAAGCGTCCCATCGCGAATATTCCTGAGCGTGTCATCAAAAACGGCGTCATTTCCGGCGTGGTCTCCACCGACGACCTCAACGGCGCCACCCCCGCCAGCTTCTTCGCCCATCAGGAAAACCGCGGCATGACGGACCAGATTTGGGCCGATGTCCCCGGCTCCGTCCTCACGTATTTTGCGGCCGGCAGCAAGGAAGTGTTTGAAAAGCGTC
>CADBHY010000202.1 GCA_902794615.1 uncultured Bacteroidia bacterium | reverse complement strand
AATTTTTCTTGAAAATTTTTGGCCATAGGGGTTCCTATGGGTGAAAATTTTTGAGGAAAATTTACCAAAAAGAAACATAAAGAATTTATTGAATTATTTTAAAACAGACTCTAAGTTATGCAAAACAAATATGCCATCATACAAGCCGCAAGCGAAAGTCTCCGGGCCAAAATCCAGGGACGGCAGCCCATCACGGGCATCGTGCTGGGAAGCGGCCTGGGAAAACTGGCCGATGAGATAAAGAACTCCGTCACCGTGGCCTACCGGGACCTCCCGGGCTTCCCGGTGTCCACCGCCATCGGCCATAAGGGAAATTTCATCGTGGGAGAACTGGGCGGTCAGTGCGTGATTGCCATGCAGGGCCGTATCCATTATTATGAAGGTTACGGCATGAATGAAGTGGTGCTGCCCATCCGGGTGATGATTCTGCTGGGCATCCGCCAACTGATTGTCTCCAACGCCGCCGGCGGCACCAACCCGGACTTCAGCGTGGGAGACCTCATGATTATCCGGGACCACATCAACCTGCTGCCCAATCCCCTTATCGGCCCCAACATGGAGCAGTTCGGCCCGCGTTTTCCGGACATGACCCGCCCGTACGACACTGCCCTCATCCGCCTGGCCAAAGAGGCGGCCGCCCAGGAAGGCATCGCCCTGCAGGAAGGCGTGTATGTGGCCTGCTCCGGCCCCAGCTACGAGACGCAGGCCGAGTACCGTTACTTCCGCACCATCGGGGCCGATGCCGTGGGCATGAGCACCACCCCGGAGGTGATTGTGGCCCGCCATGCCGGCCTGCCCGTGTTCGGCCTCTCCGTGATTACGGACGTGGCCCACGCAACGGAAGATGAAGACTATGTGACGGACGGCGAGGCCATTGTGAAGGCCGCGGATGCTGCCGCCAGCAAGATGACCACCCTCATTAAACGAATGTTAAAGAAGCTGTAGAATATGTTTGAGAATCTGAGCGAGAGACTGGAGCGGTCTTTTAAAATCCTGAAGGGAGAAGGAAAGATTACCGAGATTAACGTGGCGGAAACCGTCAAGGACATCCGCAAGGCCCTGCTGGACGCCGACGTAAGTTACAAGGTGGCCAAGGACTTCTGCAACCAGGTGAAGGACAAGGCTATAGGCACCGGTGTGCTCACAGCCGTGAAGCCCCAGCAGATGATGGTGAAGATTACCCACGACGAGCTGGCCGCCTTCATGGGTTCCACCGCCCAGGACATAAATATCAAGGGTAACCCCGGCATTGTGCTGGTGGCGGGCCTCAACGGTTCCGGTAAAACCACCTTTAGCGCCAAGCTGGCCCTCAACATCAAGTCCAAGCGGGGCATGAAGGTTCTTCTGGCCGCCTGCGACACTTTCCGTCCGGCCGCCATCGAGCAGCTCAAGCTGCTGGGAGAAAGCATCGACGTACCGGTTTTCACCGTCGAAGGAGAGAAAGACCCGGTGAAAATTGCCCAGGGCGCCATCGCCAAGGCCAAGGCCGAAGGCTTCAGCGTGGTGATTGTGGATACCGCCGGCCGCCTGGCCGTGGACGAGGAGCTGATGAACGAGATATCGGCCCTGCACCGGGCCGTCAAGCCCACGGAGACGCTCTTTGTGGTGGATGCCATGACGGGCCAGGATGCCGTGGAGACGGCCAAGGCCTTCAACGAGCGGCTGGACTTTGACGGCGTGGTGCTTACCAAGATGGACGGCGACACCCGCGGCGGTGCGGCCCTTTCCATCAAGGCCGTGGTGGGCAAGCCCATCAAGTTCGTGAGCTCCGGAGAAAAGCTGGAGGCCCTGGATGTGTTCCACCCGGAGCGCATTGCAGACCGTATCCTGGGCATGGGAGACGTGGTTTCCCTGGTAGAAAAGGCCCAGGAGCAGTTTGACGAGAAACAGGCCCGCGAGCTCAAGAAGAAACTGGCCAAAGACCAGTTCACCCTCTGGGACTTCTACCAGCAAATCCAGCAGGTGAAGAAGATGGGCAATATCAAGGACCTGGCCGGCATGCTGCCGGGCGTGGGAAAGGCCCTCAAGGATGTGGATATCCCGGATGACGCCTTCAAGAGCACCGAGGCCATCATCCTCTCCATGACCGCCTATGAACGGGAGCACCCCGAGGCCATCAACGGCTCCCGCCGCAAGCGTATTGCCGACGGCTCCGGCACCTCCCTGCCGGAAGTGAACAAGCTGCTCAAGCAGTTCGAAGGCACCCGGAAGCTGATGAAGGGCGCCGTCAC
>CADBHY010000201.1 GCA_902794615.1 uncultured Bacteroidia bacterium | reverse complement strand
CAAACGGCCTTTCAAATGCATGTTCGTCCGGGACCAGAAGATTACCTCCGGCCAGCGTGTGACGCTGCGCCTCTTGGAAGATTACAACCAGGACGGCGTGCGCATCCCGGCCAACACCCACCTTGCCGCCATCTGCAAAATCGGCGACCGGCTGGAGCTCCAGGTCCGTTCCCTGGAGATGAACGGCCGCATCATTCCGCTGGCGCTGGATGCCTACGACACCGACGGCATGCAGGGCATCTACTGCCCGGAGACATCGGCCTCCAAAAACAGCCGCACCGCAACCAACGACGCCATCTCCACCGCCGGAACCACCTTTGGCGGGCTGGTAGGAGACATCGCTTCCACGGTCATCCGCACCGGTGCCACCATAGCCAAGAGCGCCTCCGGAGAGGTCTCCGTCTCGGTCGTGAACGGCTATGAGTTTTACCTTGTAAAAGCTGAAAGACGATGAAAACAAAACTTTTGACTGCCATCTTCGCACTTGGGTGGCTGTGCTCCGGAATCGCCTTTGCACAGGCCCCGGACACGCTTTTTATCTCCACCACGCAGGTGGTCCACATCCGCTTCGGCTCCGAGCTCAAATACGTCAACCTCGGCAATAAGGCCATTGTCGCCAAGATTGTCGATGGCAGTAAGGACTACGTTGCTGTCAAGGCCCGTGAACCCTTCGACATCTGCACCTCGATGAGTTGCCTTGAGAGCACAGGTGCCATGCATACCTTCATAGTCGCGTACCGCGAACACCCGTCCCGGCTGGACGTCGATACGCGCATCCCTGTCCGTCCCGCCGGCACTGCCGGTCCCTCGAAGGTACGGCCATCCGCGCCGGACTCGACTTTTTCTTTTTCAGCGCATTCCTTTCAAACCATTTCTGAAATGTCCAAGGAACTCTACCATGTCGGCGCAAAAGACTATGGCATTGAGGTCTTTTGCGATAATCTGCTGGTCAAAGACGATGTCCTTTTCATCGTCTTCTCCATCAAGAACGGATCTTCCGTGAGTTACGACCTCTCCGATCCACGTTTTGCCGTCGAAAGCAAGCGCAAGACCAAACGCGGGCTCCAGTATGAGAAGGCTGTTTTTCCGAAGCAGTCCTATGGGCTGGGGGTTGTTCAGCCGGAGGATGTGGGGAAGCTGGTGTTTACGTTTGACAAGATTGCCTTGACAAGGGGGCAGGTGTTCCGGGTGTACTTCTATGAAAAGGGAGGGGCCAGGAACTTTGTACTGACGCTCTCGGCCGGGGACGTGAATGGGGCGAGGAGGTTGAATTGACGTTTTATGAAGTCATCCAGATTGGCGTAGAAACGTTTTTATCATTGCTGATTGAGCAACTGAATAGCTCGGTTAGCATCTTTCTTTGATATACCGCAGTGGGGATTTACGGTGATCCAAAAATCTTCTTGACCACTGGCAACTTCAATAGTGGAGAAGTCATCAATAATGACAAAGCGGTAAGGCTCTACAGCATTGTCCTCAAGCCATCGCTGAATCTCCTGACCACGAGTGTCAAACGTTTCTTCATCACCCCATTCGCCAGGAGTACAGCCAATCACTTTACCAGCTCCTTCCTCTCAAATTCAAAGTGAAATGGCTTGTCGAAGTGGCGGCGGGAGTAATAGGTAACAGAGGGGGTTGTCAGGTCCATTACCATTGTCCAAGCGGTGCCCATGTGACCTCCTTCCGTCGGTGGTAAGGAAACAGATGCAATCGTCTTCGTGAGCTGCATTTTATCCATTGTTCCTCCCGTGGCATCGTACAGACTGCACAGGACTTCATATCGGCGGTCTCCCTTAATAAGGCCGACATTCAGTTTGGCTTCGCACAGGTAGTGATTGGCGACTGCAGCGGATTCAACGACCTCCATCCGGTTGTCCACATACTCCACTACCACGCTTCGGCCGGTGGCATCGGAGATGGCGTAGTGATGGGCGGCGCCGATGTCGGAGTGCATGTCAATTCCCCGGAGCAGATCCAGGGCTTCGTCCACCGTGGCGGCATTCTTGAGCAGGTAGCAGATGGCCGATGTGGTGGTGAGGGCAGGCTTCCCGCTCTCCTGGTTCGTCTGGGCGTTGTCGCCCGCCATCAGGTCTGCGACGGCCAGGCCCTTTTCGTTGATGCCGTCCAGGGCGAAGAACAGCACGGAAAGCGCCATATACTGATTCTTGAAGCCTTCCGGGAGCCACCCTTCTCCGAATCCGAGGAAGTTGGTGTTGAAGGTGGTATAGGTTTCA
>CADBHY010000200.1 GCA_902794615.1 uncultured Bacteroidia bacterium | reverse complement strand
GACAGGGCGGTATTGCGCGCACAAAGCCAGTAAAAGAAGGAGTGCACCAAAGACACGTCCGGATCCCCGAACGGAGGCACCCAGTCTCCCAGATTGTACCAGAGGAAAGGCTGGCCATCCGGGGTGGTTTTCTGCACGAAGATGGTTCCGTCTTCCCTTTCCCAGGTGCCCAGATACCTTACATACTCTCTCATCCCGTCCAGACTCTGTTCCAGGATACGCGGATCTGAATAACGCAGGTAGTATTCCCACGGCATCACGCAGATGGCCGCGCCCCAGGCCGGACCGCCTCCACCCATAGGCTCCCAGGGAGCCGTGTTGGGCACATGACCGGTTTCGGGGTTCTGGCTGCCCACCACCTCACCTATCCACTTGTTGTAGAAGGAAGCGGCATCGAAGAAGGACATAACGGCGGCCTGGGCCACTTCTCCGTCTCCAGTATAGGGAAGACGTTCGCGGTGGGGGCAGTCCGAGGCTACGCCGCTGTGCATATTATCCATTTGTGCCTGTTCAAAGAGGGTCAGGATGTTCTCAAAGAGAGGATTCGAGCAGCTGAACTCCGCATTCACCTTCACATCGGAATGGACGGCCTCTGCCGTTATCTGATGGGCCGACAACTCCGATACGCCGCTGATGACAGCCTCCCGGAATACGAACCAGGTGAAGGTGGGGCTCCAGTCCACGGGCTTGTCATCGGCAAAAATATACTGGCAGCGCGGGCTTTCGTATTCTCCCTGATAGTTCACATCCAGGGTGTCTCCCGCCGCGCCACGGATTCCCGTGAACTTGACCCAACCGGATATCACCTTGCCGAAATCCACCTTGTAGGAGCCGTCTTCCTGTTTTTCGAAGGAAACGGGGGCCAGCGTTTCCATCACCCGGTCGGCCGGTCCCATATTGGCCGTGAGAGGCCCGTCCGGGGCCTTCCTCTCCACCGCTGCCTGCCAGGAAGCATCGTCAAAGCCAGCCTCGTCCCAGCCTTTCTGCTCTTCCCTGGCGTCGTACACCTCTCCCGTCCACAGGTCTCCGTAAACGTAGGGAGAAAGGGCCGATTTCCAGGAAGAATCCGTGCAGATGCTTTCCTTGTGACCATCTTTGTAGTTCAGTTCAAGGCGCGCTATAAGACGCGGCACCCCGTAGGACTCGCACTGGTCTTCGGGCGCCATCGGCCGGGTATGGAAGTATCCGTTACCCAAGGTTACTCCTATGGCATTGTCGCCTTCCCGCAGCATTTCGCTCACATCGTAAGACAGGTACAACGTCCGGTAGGACTTTACCCTCGGATCCAGCGGAATACGCTCGCTTTCAGCAAGATAGGGCCTTAGTGTATAATCCGTCAGGCCCGGGGAAAAATAGTCCTCCCCCACTTTCTCTCCGTTGACCCGTGCCTCGTAATAGCCCAGGCCGCTTATAAAAAGCCGGGCGCTTTCAAGACCACGACCCACGGAAAACTCCTTGCGAAACATAGGATAGCGGGTATACCACGCTCCTCGCTCATCGGCCTGCCAGGGGGCGCCTATCCACTGCGCTTCCCAGTCCCTGGGGCCCGTGCTGATGAGAGCGGGAGCGCTCCAGGAAGAGACCCTTCCCTTCTTGTCCCAAATCCTTACCTTCCAGATGTAGTCGGTCATCGGCTCCAGGGCCGTTCCCTCATAAGGGACAAGATGGGACTCTTCCGACATCACCTTCCCCGAATCCCACACAAGGGTTCCCTTGCGGTCGGAGAATACAATCTGCCGGGCCTCCTGGTCCGATGCATTTTGCCAGCTCAGGCGCGGAGCCACTCCCGGGTCTATGACCACAGGGCCGCTCTGATGCTCTGTACGAAGGCTGGCAGGGGCCGGTCCGGCGCAGGATGTCAACAGCGCCAGTATCACGGACGCCCATACGGAAATGGTACGTTTCATCATATTGCCAATCATAAAAGAGGAATCCAGACTTTCATTTTGCCAGGTGCACGGTTATCCCAGGCATAGTAAGGGATATAGGTGAGGCGGCCGGCGCCGTTCACGGCAGAAATTTCCACTATGCCGCCCAGTTTGTCGGGCAAGGCTGAGGTTTCAAAACGGGTGTTTTCTGTGAGGAAAAGGCTATCGAAGCCTTCCGCGTTATCTGCTTCCTCCAAGCAATAGACCACCGGACCGCGCTGGATGGCCCGCAGCCCTTCATCTTCCTTCACACGGGGGTCGGCCGCCACCATCTGCACGGGCATTTCCAATTTCAGGGTAACCTGGTCTCC
>CADBHY010000199.1 GCA_902794615.1 uncultured Bacteroidia bacterium | reverse complement strand
AGTTCCTCACGGATACGGCTCACCAGCGGATAGGCCAGGTTGACGGCCGCGCTGTGGGTTGTGAAGAGCAGGGCATCATACACCTCCTTCACAGCACAGATGTCACGCCACTGCTTCTCCGTCAGCTGATGGCCGAAGGCTGTCATACTCTCACTCTCGTAGCACTGCAGCACGAGGGCATCAGCCACGCTGTTGGCGAGTTTATAGCCACCTTTCATCTTGGGCTCGTCGCCTTTCTCCAGAACAAACTGCGTATCGTCGTAGCGGAAGTGGGTGGTATCGTTCTTGGCTGCTGGCGAATGAGCCATGTCGAGGATATCCTCCATCATCGATTCCACCGGGACGGCCTTGCCGTGGACAGGATGGATGTCGTGCCGGTTCGTCCCTTTGAGGTAGGTCAATACGTTATTGACATAGAGCTTGTTCTTCCGGAATTCCACTTTGCGGAAACCGTGCTTGAAGAAAGTAGTTTCAAGGGTCCTTCCGGATTTGTCCAGCACCTCCACCCGGACCGTGTACAGATAAGGCTTCTCCGCCGACCACAGTTTCGGGCCGCTCACCGTAATCTTCGTTCCCTCTCCCACTTTCCCGTCGTCCTCGTCGTATAGGGACACCTTGACGACGGGGGCGTCCGAATCGACGACCGTTGTCAGAACGGCTTCACTCAGATCGGCATTGAAGGTGGTCTGAGTCCGGATATCGCGGATATGCCCCTTGGGACGCGCCATCAGGTACACGTCGCGGTGAATGCCGGCCAGGCGGAACATGTCCTGGTCTTCCAGGTAAGAGCCGTCGCTCCATTTGTACACCTCCACGGCCACGGTGTTGCGGCCCTTTTTCACATAGCGCGTAATGTCAAATTCGGCGTCGTTGTTGGAGCCTTGGCTGTAGCCCGCCTTCCTGCCGTTCACCCACACGTAGAAGGCCGAATACACCCCGTCGAAGTGCAGGTACACCTGCTGTCCCTTCCAGGCGTCCGGCAGGGTGAAGTCCCGGCGGTAAGAGCCCACGGGATTGGGCTCCTTCTCTACCGTATAGCCCCTCACCGCCTGAATAAAGGGCGGATTGTTGGCGAAGGGATAGGTGACATTGACATACAGCGGAGTTCCGTAGCCCTTCATCTCCCAGTTGGAGGGAACCTCTATCTCCTCCCAGGCGCTCACGTCGAAGGAAGGCTTGTAAAACAGCAGCGGACGCTCCTCGGGGGCCTTTGCCCAGTGGAATTTCCATTTCCCGTTAAGGAGCATCACCCTTGAGCTGGAAGTCCTTTCCCAAGGATGCCGATAGGCGGCATCGGCACACATTTCGGCCTCGGAGGCATAAGGAATAAGGGTGGGATGCCCCGGCTCCTTGCCAATGGCAAAGACCTTTTCGTTCTCCCAGTCGTTGGTGGAGGAGGTTTTGAAGGGAATGAACTCCACCTTCGTGGCCGATTCTTTGAGAACCCAGCGTTGCAGGGGACTCCCGGGGTCCGGGGCAAGCTGCCAGAGTTTTTCCCCGTGGGCCGCCTGTTTCAGGCCCAGGGCCAGGCCGGACGAGCGGCTCACCAAGGAGCACGTTCCGTCTGGAAAACGCTGCAGGAGCCAGTGCTGGTTGGGGTTGCCGGATTCGTCGCCCCATTGCAGCACGGTGTGTTCACCCTGCCCGTCGCAGTCCAGCCCCAGGGAGGAGTAGCCGTTGATGAGCTGGTACACATCCCCGCCGAGGGGCCTGAGCAGCCACGCTTGTGAGGCGTTTGAGGCCTCCGGACGGGCCAGGACGACGGGCGTGTCGGTTTGGGCGGCTTCCTGAACATCCAGCACCCACGCTCCGTCCGGAGTGCAGATCTCATAAGCCTTGCCTTTGTTGGGTTTTTGGGCTTGCAGGAGGGTACTGCCCAGGAGAAGCAGCGCGGCTGCTGCGGTCAGGAATCTTTTCATCTCAAAACGGTCTCTAAAAAAAATGGATTACTTGCACATCACCGTCAAAGGTGGCGCCCACCGTATATTGGATGGCGGTGGGGGAGAAGCGCTCTTCAAAAAAGTGGTGCATGTTTAGGAAGTTTCTTCTGTCCATACTTTAGCGTACGTTATTCATGATACAGCATGTCTGCGGGCAGGTTGTCCACGGAGATACCGGGCCCCCGCAGGCCCACTTCTACGGATTCCTCGGCAAAATTGTCCCAGAAACCCACTTCTATCCGGTGGAAACCGGCTTCCAAGGACACCCAGACTTCCTCCAAACCTCCGCCGTCGCGGTCCGG
>CADBHY010000198.1 GCA_902794615.1 uncultured Bacteroidia bacterium | reverse complement strand
GGGGTGATTTGGTGTACGAGTGGGTGGTTTTGGGTACGAGAGGGGATGGAGAATATCGGCAAAAGCGTTATCTTTGAAGAAAAAACTGAGTATGAAACCCGTTCAGACAGATAAGGTCCCGTTTCAGGGGCGCAGGGCCGTGGCCGTCATTGGTGCGGGCAATATGGGTGGAGCGGTGGCCATCGGCCTTCACCGCTTTGCTCCGGAAATTTCTCTGACTGTGACCACGGCGCACGCTTCCACCCTGGAAAAGTACGCTTCGCTGGGCATTGCCACCTCGCTGGATAATGCGGCCGCTGCTTTATCTGCCGACGTGGTTATCCTGGGCGTGAAGCCTTGGCTGGTGCAGGGGGTTATCGGCCAGATTGCGCCTTTCCTTTCCGGGAAAGTGCTCCTTTCGCTGGCGGCGGGCATCCCGTCGGCCCAGATGGCCGAGTGGCTCTCGGGGACGGGTGTTGCGGCCGCCTACACGGTGATTCCCAACCTGGCGGCGGAGATTGGGGAGAGTATGACCTTTGCATCGGCCATCCTGGGAGAGGCGGATGCCCTTGTCCTTGAGCTTTTTAACCGGCTGGGGAAGACGCTTCTGGTGGACGAGCGGCGGCTTCAGGCGGGTATGATGGTGGCTTCCTGTGGAACGGCTTTCGCGCTGCGCTATGCCCGTGCGGCAATGGAAGGCGGCATCCAGCTGGGCCTGTATCCGGCCGAGGCGCAGGAGGCCGTGTACCAGACTATGAAGGGAGCGGTGGATCTGGCCGCCGCCCGGGGTTCCCATCCCGAGGCGGAGATAGACCGGGTGACCACTCCGGGCGGCATTACCATCCGTGGTCTGAACGCGATGGAAGCGGCCGGGTTTACAGCGGCCGTGATTGCCGGGGTGAAAGGGTAAATCCCGGTGCTACTTCTTGTATCCGTCTTTGGTGATGATGGGTTTCCCGTCGGAATCCAGGAGCGGGGTGAGTCCGCCGCCGTTCCCGCGGTGGAAGAACAGGTAGTTCACGCCTGTTTCCTTGTCGACTACAACCAGTGCCTCCGTAAGTAGTCCGGAGGTCTTGTCTTTGATTTCAAATCTGTCTTTTGCCATAGCTAATTTATTTCTATGCAAAGATAACGGAAACTCGACACAGTTGAAAGGGGTTTTGTGTCGCAGGTCAGAGGGGTTGTGTCGCAGGTCCGCGAAATGTGGGGAAACCGGGGACGGAACTCTTTTCTGAATACCTTATTTTTTATAACTTTGTCTCAAACGGGGATGAAGACCCTGTTGTCAGTAAACATCAGACTACCATGAAAAATAAACTCATCGGGTTCATCGGCATCCTTGTGATTATCGGCCTGGCCATCTTCTTCATCTGGAGAGGGAAGAGAGCTGGCCTTAGCGAGGAAGGGCCGTGGTACCATAGGGCGGATACCACCTCCGTTGCCCTGGTGGAGAACTTTTGGAATAAGGAGCTTCACTACTGCAATTACGACAGCGCCGGGGATACTACCTTCCATTACTGGCCCCAGGCACACGCGCTTGATGTATTCACGGACTGGTACCTCAGGAGTAAGGACTCCCGTGTGCTGGAGCTCTATGACCAGTGGTATGAGGGCGTTCCCGCCGCAAACGAAGGCGGGTTCTGGAACCCGTACTATGACGATATGGAGTGGAACGGGATTGCCGCCCTGCGTGCGTACAAGGCTACGGGGCAGGAGCGTTTCCTGGAAGCGGCCCAGCAGCTGTGGGAGTTTATCCTTCCCGGTTGGAACGAGCAGGCCGAAGGCGGCATCACGTGGAAGAAGGGGCTCGAATGGAGCAAGAATGCCTGCTCCAACGGTCCGGGGGCCATTCTTGCGGCCAGACTGTATCAGGAGCTGAAGCGGCCGGAGGATTTGGACTGGGCCCGGCGCATCTATGCCTGGGAGAAGGAGGTCCTTTTCGATAACGGAGCCATCTACGACAATATCAACGCCCAGACGGGCAAGGTTGCCAAGTTCTGCCTCACCTACAACCAGGGCACCTTCATCGGCGCGGCCGTGGAGCTGTACAGGATAACGGGGGAGCACTCTTACATCGGCGATGCCATCCTGGCAGCCGATTACACGCTGGAGCACCTCACGGTGGAAGGCGATATTCTTCAGCCGGAAGGGACCGGGGACGGTGGAATCTTCAAGGGCATCTTCGTGCGTTACTTCACGCAGCTCATCCTCCAGGGGGACCTTGATGCCGATACCCGCGGGCGCTACATCGCCTTCCTTGCCCATAACGCCGAGACGCTGTGG
>CADBHY010000197.1 GCA_902794615.1 uncultured Bacteroidia bacterium | reverse complement strand
CGTGATTCATTCGATGGTGGAATTTGAGGACGGAGCCGTGATGGCGCAGCTGGGCTGTCCGGACATGCGCATTCCCATTGCGCTGGCCATGGCGTACCCCACGCGCCTTCCTTTGGATGGGAAAAGGCTGGATTTCGGCACCCTGGGCTCCCTTACTTTCGCGGAGCCGGACCGCAGGAAGTTCCCTTGCCTGCAACTGGCCTTCGATGCCATCGGCCGGGGCGGGAACATCCCTTGCGCCATGAATGCAGCCAATGAGGTGGCGGTAGCGGCCTATCTCAAGGACAGCGTCCGTTTCTATGACATTCCCAAGGTGATTTCTACCGTGATGGAGCGCACGGCTTTTGTGAAGGAGCCGTCGGTGGAAGACATTTTTGACACGCACAAGGAGGCTACCTCCCTGGCACAGCAACTGATATCGGCCCTATGATGGTTTTCATAAAAGCCCTCCAGGTAATCCTGGCGCTCTCTGTGCTCATTCTCTTTCACGAGCTGGGGCACTTTCTGTGGGCCAAGCTGTTCCGCATCCGCGTAGATAAGTTCTTCCTCTTCTTCGATGCGGGCGGCGTGAAGCTGTTCTCTACCCGCATGGACTGGTTTGTGAAGCTCCTGCCCGCCGCGGCCCGCTGGGAGACGGAGTATGGGATTGGCTGGCTGCCGCTGGGCGGTTACTGCAAGATTGCCGGCATGGTGGACGAATCCATGGACACCGAGTCCCTGAAGGGGGAGCCGCAGCCCTGGGAATTCCGTACCAAACCGGCCTGGCAGCGCCTGCTGGTGATGAGTGGCGGCGTGCTCAACAACTTCCTGCTGGCCGTGCTGCTGTTCTGTGGCATCCTGGCCATCTGGGGCAGCAATTACCTGCCCAACCAATATGCCGTATACGTGAACGGGCTGGGGGAGATGATGGGTTTCCGCAGCGGTGACCGCATCCTTCGCTACGATGATTTCGAGCCCACGGATTTTCTGAATCTCCAGGCCGATTTGGCCCGCCGTCAAGTATCCGAGGTGCAGGTTCTCCGCGGCGGCGATACCCTTACCCTGTATATGGACGAGAGCCTGATGGGGGAGGTGGTGAACACGCCCGGCGTGTTTGACGTGGCCCTGCCCTTTGTGGTGGACAGCCTGATGCCCACGTCCCTGAATCTGGACGCCGGTCTTCTGAAGGGAGACCGGATTGTGGCGGTGGCCGATACGCCCACCCCTTATCTCCAGGACGCCCAGAAGATTCTGCGGGCGCGTCCGGGAGAGGAATTGCCCGTGACGGTGCTCCGCGGGGCCGACAGCCTGGCCTTCTCCCTGCAGGTGGATTCGCTGGGCCTGCTGGGCATCTTTCCCCGCCAGATTGCCTTCGAGCACCGGAGCTATTCCGTGGCCCAGTCCATCCCGGCGGGCTGCGCCCTGGCCTGGAACTCGGTGACGGGCTACCTGCGGGACCTCCGCCTGGTAGCCACACCTTCCACCGGGGCCTACAAGTCCGTGGGCAGTTTCATCGCCATCGGCCAAATCTTCCCTTCCAGCTGGAACTGGCACCAGTTCCTGTATATCATGGCCCTGCTGTCCATCATGCTGGGCGTGATGAACCTGCTGCCCATTCCGGCCCTGGACGGCGGGCACATCGTCTTCTGCCTGTATGAGATGTTTACGGGCCGAAAACCCAGCGACCGCTTCCTGATGGTGGCCCAGCTGATAGGAATGGCACTTTTATTGCTGCTGATGTTTTTGGCATTCGGAAACGACATAGCCCGAATTCTTCACTGATTATGAGACATTTTCTTCATTTGACGGCTGTCCTGGCCTGCATCCTGGCTTTTGTCGGCTGCAAACAGGGTAACAAGAAGACCCTTCTTCCCAACGTGAGCGGCAAGGCCGGAGAGGTGCTGGTGGTCATTGAGCGTGAACAGTGGGAGGGCAACCTGGGCGTATCCATCCGGGAAACCCTGGCCATGGATACCCCTTACCTGGCGCAGAAAGAACCGCTCTTCACCCTTTCCAACGTTCCTCCGGGAAGTTTCAACAACATGTTCAAGATGCACCGCAACCTGCTTTTGGTGAACATCAATCCGCAGAACCAGAGCAGCGGCGTGGTGTACAAGAACAACATGTGGGCGCAGCCCCAGGCCGTGGTGCAGGTGAATGCCGCAGATGCCGACGAGGCCCTGGAACTGTACAACGGCGCCTGCGTCATTATCTCGGAGTTCTTTGAGCAGAGCGAGCGGGACCGGGTTATCAACAACTCCAAGCTGTACGAGGAGCGTGCCCTCCGCGAGCCGGTGCAGAAGGTGATGCCGTTGTTCGGTTCGG
>CADBHY010000196.1 GCA_902794615.1 uncultured Bacteroidia bacterium | reverse complement strand
ATGCCTTTTCCTGTTTTTGCAGAGAGCGGAATGACAACTTGTTCATTTACGTAATCTAAAACAAAGTTGTTAATTAGCGTAACATTTTTGTTAACCGCCTCTATACTTAGTTTATCAGCCTTATTCAAGAGAAAGAATACTTTCTGGCCATCCCAATTCACATGGCCACGAAGGAGAGCCAAATTATTCAAAAGGTCGAATTCCGAAAGGGAACCGTCCAAGAGGAAAAGCACAATTTCCGCCTGCGAAATCTTTTGGAAAGTACGGCCGATTCCCAGTTTTTCCACCTCGTCGGAAGACTCGCGGATACCGGCCGTATCAATGAAGCGGAAAAGGATGCCGTCCAGGGTAAGCGTTTCTTCGATGGTATCGCGGGTGGTACCGGGAATGTCCGTCACAATGGCCCGTTCTTCCCCCACAAGGGCATTGAGCAAGGTGCTCTTGCCGGCATTGGCCGCGCCCACAATGGCCACCGGCACGCCGTTCTTAATCAGGTTGCCATTCCGGAAAGACGCCGCCAGCCTGTCCACATGCTCCTTGGCCGATTCCAAAAGCGACAAGAGTTTCTCCCTGTCGGCAAACTCCACATCTTCCTCACTGAAATCCAGCTCCAACTCCAGCAGGGAAGCCATTTCCAGCAGCCGGGAGCGCAGGGCAGAGAGCTCTGCGGAAAAACCGCCCTTGAGCTGATTCATGGCCACGCGATGCGCAGCTGCACCGGAGGCCGATATGACATCGGCCACGGCTTCGGCCTGTGTCAGGTCCATCTTGCCGTTCAAAAAGGCCCTGCGGGTGAATTCGCCGGGCTCTGCCATGCGGGCACCGGCTTCCATCAGAAGACGAAGCAGTTCCGAAACTATATAAGAAGAGGCATGGGTGGAGATTTCCACGGAATCCTCGCCCGTATAGCTGTGCGGAGCACGGAACACGGATACCAGCACCTGGTCCAAGAGCTTCCCGTCGGCAAAAACCTCCGCAAAATGAATGGTGTATGCTTTTGAATCAGAGATGTTTCCGGACTTCAATTTCACCACCGTATCAGTTATACGAAAAGCCTCCGGGCCACTGACACGCACTATGGAAATTGCTCCGGTCCCAGGGATGGTGGCCGGAGCGACAATGGTTTCCTGATAGAGATTCTTCACTTCGTTCAGAATGACAGGGAATCGTTCAGAATGACAAAACTTCGTTCAGAATGACAAGGACCAGCGCTTAGTCGTATCTCCCGAAGCTAGACATGTTGTCTATAAGGTCCTTGTTGGTCTTGAACTCGTCCATGTGCTGCTGCATCCACGACATGGCCTCGACGGGGTTCATATCGGCAAGGAGTTTGCGCAGAATCCAGATACGGTTATTGGTGTATGCATCGTACAGGAGGTCGTCCCGGCGGGTAGAGGAAAGCACCAGGTTCACGGCAGGGAAAATACGCTTGTTGGCCAGGTTGCGATCCAGTTGGAGCTCCATGTTGCCGGTGCCCTTGAATTCCTCAAAGATAACGTCGTCCATCTTGGAGCCGGTTTCCGTGAGGGCCGTGGCCAGGATGGTGAGGGAACCGCCGTTCTCGATGTTGCGGGCGGCGCCGAAGAAGCGCTTGGGCTTCTGCAGGGCGTTGGCATCCACGCCGCCGGTGAGCACCTTGCCGGAAGCCGGCTGTACGGTATTGTAGGCACGGGCCAGGCGGGTGATGGAATCCAGAAGTATCACTACGTCGTGACCGCATTCCACCAGGCGGCGGGCCTTGTCTAAGACCATGTTGGCCACCTTGACGTGGCGCTCTGCGGGTTCGTCGAAGGTAGAGGCCACCACCTCGGCCTTTACGCTGCGCTGCATGTCCGTCACTTCTTCCGGACGCTCGTCAATGAGCAGGACAATCTCGTAAACCTCCGGGTGATTGTCGGCAATGGCATTGGCGATGGCCTTCAGGAGCATGGTCTTACCGGTCTTGGGCTGCGCCACAATAAGGCCGCGCTGGCCCTTGCCGATAGGGGTGAACATGTCCACCACACGGATGCTCTGGTCTTTTTCATGTCCGTGCCCCAGGAGGTTGAATTTCTCCGTCGGGAAGAGGGGAGTGAGGAAATCGAAAGGCACACGGTCCCGCACAAATTCGGGCGTACGGCCGTTGATGAACTTGATTTTGACCAGCGGGAAATACTTGTCTCCTTCACGGGGAGGACGGATTTCACCGGTGACGGTATCTCCGTTCTTGAGCGCATTCTGCTTGATTTGCTGCTTGCGCGACAGCGGACTCTCCCCCACCACTCTCATAATGGTGCCGTCCATGAACGACTCTATGACGAGATGCTTCTGCTGCGG
>CADBHY010000195.1 GCA_902794615.1 uncultured Bacteroidia bacterium | reverse complement strand
GCATCGAAGGCCGCGCGGATGATGCCAACGACGAGACCATCACCAACAGGATCCGCACCTACCACGAGCAGACCGAGCCTCTCATCACCTTCTACAAGAAGGCCGGCAAATACCACGAAATTGACGGCGTTGGCACCATCGAGGAAGTAAGGGAGAGGATTTTCTCCGTTATGGACAAGTTCTGATTATCGTTTTCCCACTTTCAGGCGCTGTCCCACGGCAATCCGGTCACTCCTGAGGTTGTTCCAGCTCTTAAGCTGCCGCACGGTGGTATGGTTCCGGCGGGCAATCTTGCCCAGGTTGTCCCCGGACTTGACCCTGTAATAGACCCACTGTGCCCTTCCGCTTGCGGAGGGGCGCGGCGTAGCCACCTTCTTCCCGTTCACGGACTCCCGCCCGTCTTCGATGCTGCTCGCAAACAGAACATCGGCCTTATAGCGGTAAATGCTGTCCTGCATATCCAGGAAGGCCGAGGTGTAGTTGAAGGGGAGGCGGATGACCTCGTCGGAATGGGCGCCGGGCACGATGTCTTTGTAGTACATGGGATTGAGGTCCCTAATATCGTCCAAGGGAATGCCCAGCACCTCGCTGATTTGGCGGAAATGCAGGTTCTTATGAACGTGGAAGGTATCCACATACGAAGGAATGGCCGTAGGGGCGGCCGTAAGGCCGTACTCGGAGGCATAGCGGAAGGCATACATGGCCCCTACCATGGCCGGGACATAGCCGCGCGTCTCCCGGGGAAGGTATTCGTAGATGCTCCAGAAATCCCTGCGGCCGCCGGCCCGTTTGATGGCCTTGTTCACGTTGCCGGAGCCGCAGTTGTAGGAGGAAATGGCCAGGGACCAGTCTCCGAAGATGCGGTAGGCATCCTTGAAATAGCGTGCTGCGGCATCCATGGACGCTATGGGGTCCATGCGCTCGTCAGCGTATGAGTCTATCCGGAGGCCGTAACTGAGTGCCGTGCGGTACATGAACTGCCACATGCCTTTGGCGCCCACGCGGGATTCGGCCCGGGGGTTGAAGGCGCTTTCGATAATGGCTACATACTTGAGTTCCAGGGGAATGTCGTAGCGGCGAAAGGTTTCCTCAATGAGCGGGAAATAGTACTGCGAAAGGCCCATCATCTCCGACATCTTGGTAGGCATCTTCTCCGAATACAGCACCATGTAGTTTTTCACCGTCTCGTTGAAGGGGAGGGTGATGAAGGAGTTCATCTGCTCCAGGCGGCGCATCAGGACGCTGTCGGGAACATCGGTGGAAAACACCACCGAATCCATATTGTACTGCTCCCGGCCCGGGATGCGGGACTGGCGGTGCATGTACCACTGGCTCAGGAGGGTGTCCGTACTTTCGGAGGTATAGTCCTCCAGGCCGGCCGAAACCTTGTTCTCGTTCTCTCCGGAAAGCTCTTCCTCTATGTATTCCCGGTCTGTGGCGTCGGCCCTGTAAGCGGCCACTTCCGCCTCTAAGGCGGCAATCCTTTGGTTAAGCTTTTCATTTTCGGCCTCCAACTGCCTGCGGGATTTGCGCTGGGCATCGGCCGGAGAAAGAAAAACGAGGAAAGAAAGGCTTATGAGGATGATTTTTTTCATAATCTAAAATTTTAGGCCGACGGAGAGTCCCACCGCCGGGGGCGCCATGGCATAACTGTCGAGAGGCTGGACGGAGGGCTGCACCTTCATGCTGATGTCGTCCGTAAGCTCGAAGTCCTGCATATAGGCAAATACGTTGGCGTCAATGACTTGAAGTAGGTAGGAAATGGCCAGCGCCAGGATGGAATAATCCCTGTAACGCCGGAAGGAATCCCGGTAGTACTTGGCATTCTCTGCGCTCTGGGGAGGGGAGGTCATGCCTTCCAGGCTGCTGTTGGCCTGGTCGTAAGTCCATTTCCAGCGCATGTACTGGGTCTGGTTGTCTATGATGAAGTGGACGCTGCCGGCCATCAGGCCCCAGTAGATGGGCACTTTCCAGAACTCTCCGTTATAGATTTGTCCCAGGCCGGGCAGCAGGAGGGAGTAAACCGTGGCCTTGCCCGGGTCCGGCCTGCGGTCTCCCTTGTAAGAAACCACGCCGTCCATGATGGAGCCCCACCAGAACAGGCCTGCCCCCACATAGGAGAGGGTGCTGTATGTCCGGTACTTGCTGTCCTGGGTGGTCTTGTACAGCTGGTTGAAGCGGATGCCACCATAGATGCCGGCCCCGATTCCGCCATAGATGATGGGCAGCTTCCAGTACTGTTTGTGGTATATCTGATTGCCGCCGATGAAAACGGCCGAGCCGATGGTCAGGTTCTTGAGCGAAGCCGTATTTTTATGGGCCAGGCC
>CADBHY010000194.1 GCA_902794615.1 uncultured Bacteroidia bacterium | reverse complement strand
GGCCACGGTAAAGACGTGGCGCAGCTGAAGTTCGTAGGGTTCCCAGCTGAGTTTCATGCGGGCACCGCCGGCGGTATTGATGTGATACGGCTTAGGGGCATTGCCGCTGCCCATACCTGTGCAGGAAGACAGTCCTGCTCCTGTCGCTGCCAAACCGGCACCTGCCAGCCCTGCAGCCTTGAGGAACTCTCTGCGTTTCATAATGCGTAAAGTTAGTAAAAAAAAGCCAATCTTATCTACTTTGCTTTTTTATTCTTCGCCTTAGCCATCAGTCTCATCCACGCAAAAGCCCCTTTTTGCTCTCGCCATCCACCAAAATGCCCATTTCTGGTGGATGAACAGCCCTTTTGCCCTCGCCATCCACCAAAACGCCCTTTCTGGTGGATGAAACGCCAATATTTGGGAGGGGCCGGAGTGCAGGACGCCGAAGGCGGCCGAACGGAGTCCCCCGGGAGGGTATCCCTTCCGCTGCCTCTGAAAATTAAAAAGACTGACGGGAAGGTCAGTCTTTTTTAGCTGTTAGAAACTGGCAATGACGGTAATGAATTCGGGCTTGTCGTACCAGTTAATCCCTTTGATTTCCGTGGACATGGATTTGATGGCCGGGAAATCGTTCCGGAGTTCCAATATACAAGAGCTTTTTGTATGTATGTACACCCTTTCTTTGAATTCGGGAGCGGCTTCAAAGGGCACTGGAATTCGGATTACATCCCAGGGAGAATCCTGCAGATGAACCGGGAAGCACTCATTTTCCGTATCGTATGTGTCCAGCACAATATCCTTCTTCAAATTATCCGATTTCAGGTACTCATCTACCGGAGCCGGAATGTTTGAAGTGAGGTATTTCCCCAGATTACTCGGATTGGCAATCCTTGCCTGGTAGTCGGCTTCTCTTTCAAATTCACCCTTCTTCATGAACTCTTCCTTCAGCTTGGCCGTCTTATTGTCGTACCAGGCAGAGAAAGAGCAACCTTTTTGGACGAGTTTGTCGTAATAACAGCTTTTTGCGGTAAAATCAACGGGAGCCTGGACGGGAATCAGCCGGCCGCCCGAAAGGTAACAGCAGATGCCGTCTTTTTCGACAAACAGGCTAATGACTTTTTCTCCGTCCTTTTTAGTCCAGAAGGATTCCTGTATCCGGGTATAATCCATGGACGTATTCACGCCGCTGGGGAGGCGCGCAGCATAGAGGCCGTTATTACCATAAATCACCGTTCCGCCATTGCACAGGACAATGTCTTCATATTCAAACGGAAGCACGGATTGCCCGTTCAAATCAACAACACCATATTTGCCCCCTTCCACTTTCTGCGCTTTGACCATCCCCGTGGGAGAGACCGCCAGGGAACTGTATTCATGCGGAATCAGGCTATGCCCTTCATTGTCATAGAGGCCGTATTTCCCGTTTTTACTGGCAACAATATTGCGCTCTTGATAGATCGTGACCGCCTCAAACTGTTCGGGGAGCACTTGAAAGGCTTCTAACTTATCAAACTTGTTCGGCTTTCGTTTGGGCCCCAGTTTCCAGACGCCCCAGGTCATTCGCTTGTCCTTGCCCGGATTGCCTGCAATAATGAGCAGGGGATTGCCGACCTTTTCCGGATTGGTGGTTACGAAACCGCTATACTTGACGGGCATGAGTTCATGTCCATAGCCCCATCCTATGTTTGCTTCCACAAGGCCGTACTGCATGGGCGCATCCTCTCCTTTACCGGATTTGAGGCCCACAATGGCAACGACATTGTTAAGTGAATGGGTATCCACGCCGGAAAAACGCAAATTGATGAAGTCAAACTTGGGCTTGATCTTCCATTCCCCGGGATAGTCCGTTACTTCCCCGTTCAAGCTGGAGGTAAAGGTCCACGCATTTTCCCAGACACCGAGTGTTCCTTTTTCGCGATCCCGTAATACCACATATTTGGGAACCTTCTTTCCTCCGGACCGTTCATCGTACCGATAATCAAACGTATGTCCCGGAACATTACTGGAATAACGCTTGTAGTCTCCCTTGGGTTCGGAATTCAACCAATTGGATAATGCGTTTCCCAGAGCAGCCCCGACGGTCGCGGCAGCCACGGCGGTGACGGCCTGTTCGGTACCTGCGCTGGAGGATCTGCTCCCGGATGAACTGCGGCTCTTATAATACGGGCACCAGGTTTCGTGTTGCCAGGCGTATGTAATATTGCGCATCTCTATCCCGCAGTAGGGGCAGGTTTTTTTCGCGGATGTAGGGTTGGCGGTTGTCTGCTTGACAGCTTGTCCCTGACTCAGACCGGCCTGGGCTAAGAGATTGACGGAAAGGGTAATACCGATAAGAATAAAAAAGATTCTTTTCATAA
>CADBHY010000193.1 GCA_902794615.1 uncultured Bacteroidia bacterium | reverse complement strand
TGCCCTGGAGGCCAAGGAACAGGCCCGCCTGGCCAAGGAGAGGGAGAGGGAGGAGAAGGAACGTGCCAAGAAGGCCAAGAACAGCATTGCCTCCAAGGTACTCAAGAGTGTGCTTTCCGCCGTCACCGGCGTGGCTGTGGCCGCCGCCACGGACGCCGTTACCTCCAAGGTGACCGGCACCAAGAAGAAGAGCACCACCTCCACTACTAAGAAGGCCGTGACCAAGGCCACCCGCAGTGCCACCAGCACCCTTACCAAGGAGCTCACCCGCAGCATCCTGGGGAACTTGATTAAATAGTGTTGGGTCGTGAAATAGAAGTGGCTGATAATTAGCACTTTACGCAAATCCTCCTCTGCGTTTTGCGGAGGAGGATTTGCATATCTACTTGATAATTAGCTACTTCTATTTTACGGGTTCTCTGTTGGTTTTCTGAGAAAGTGTTTGTACATTTGTGGAAACTGACCACAATATGTACCGCCCGGGAAGCATTATTTCCTTTTTTACCTCCCTGTACCGGGACGGTTTCCGCAATATGACCTGGGGGAAACCCCTGGTCTGGCTCATCCTGCTCAAGCTCATCATCCTTTTCGGCATCCTCCGGGTGTTTTTCTTCAAGCCGGCCATGGGCGGGCTCTCGGACGCTCAGAAGAGTGAAAAAGTGGGCTCCGCACTGACACAAACCCATAACACAGATACACTGAACCTTTTAACCGAATAAGCTATGGACGTAGTCGTTTGGTCGCGAATCCAGTTCGCGATGACAGCCGCTTACCATTGGCTGTTTGTCCCGCTCACCCTGGGCCTGGCCCTGGTGATGGCGGTGATGGAAACCCTCTATGTGGTCAAAGGGGATCCTTTCTGGAAAAAGACCGCCCAGTTCTGGATCAAGCTTTTTGCCATCAACTTTGCCGTGGGCATCGCCACGGGTATTATCCTGGAATTTGAATTCGGCACCAACTGGAGCAATTATTCCTGGTTCGTGGGAGACATGTTCGGCGCGCCGCTGGCCATTGAAGGCATCCTGGCCTTCTTCATGGAGGCCACCTTCTTCGCCGTCATGTTCTTCGGCTGGGAAAAAGTGTCGCCCAAATTCCACCTGGCCTCCACCTGGCTCACCGGCATCGGAGCCACCATCAGCGCCTACTGGATCCTGGTGGCCAACGGCTGGATGCAGAATCCCGTGGGCACCACCTTCAACCCCGACACCGTGCGCAGCGAGATGGCCTCGGCCGCCGCTTTCTGGGAAGTGATTACCAATCCCGTGGCGGTTTCCAAGTTCTGCCACTCCGTCACCAGCGGCTGGGTCACCGGCGGCATCTTCGTAGTGGGCGTAAGTGCCTGGTACTTACTGAAAAACCGCCATGTGGAGTTTGCCAAAAAAAGTATGCTGATTGGTGCCATCGTGGGCCTGGTGGGCTCCGGCGCCGTGATGCTGTCCGGTGATTCCTCCGGCATCCATGCGGCCGAGTTCCAGCCCATGAAACTGGCGGCTGCCGAAGGCCTGGAGGACGGCGGCAACGGAGCTGCTTTCACCATCGTTCCCGGCATCAAGGTTCCGCACATGCTGTCCCTTCTGGCCACCCACGACTGGAACGGCTACGTGCCCGGCATCAATGACATCCTCCGCGGCTACACGGACAACGACGGCAACGTGGTCCCTTCCGTGGCCGACAAGATGGCCATGGGCCGCAAGGCCCTGGATGCCCTGGCCGTGTACCGGGGAAGCGAGGACCCGGCCGTGGAAGCCGAGGCCCGCGCCGTCCTGGATGCCAACGTGCAGTACATGGGCTACGGCCACCTGGAGAAGCCGGAAGACGTAGTCCCGCCCGTGGGCGTGGTGTTCTGGGCCTTCCGCTTCATGGTGGGCCTGGGCATGCTCATCGCCCTGGTGCTGCTGCTGTGCCTTTATGCCTTCTGGAAAGATAAGCTGGGCTCCTGGAAATGGCTGCTCTGGGCTTCCATCATCTGCATTCCGCTGGTGTATATCTGCGGCCAGAGCGGCTGGGTGGTGGCCGAAGTGGGTCGCCAACCCTGGACCATCCAGGGCCTGTTGCCGGTGAACGTGGCCATCTCCAGCCTCAGCGCCGGCGCCGTGAAGACCACCTTCTTCGTGTTCCTGGCGGTCTTCGCCCTGTTCCTTGCCATCGAAATCCGTATTATGATCCGCGCCATCGGCAAGGGTCCCGAAGTTGAACCCCAAAACAGCTAAGCCATGACGTACGAATTCTTACAGAACTATTGGTGGGTCCTGATTGCCCTGCTGGGCGGTTTGCTGGTGGCCCTGATGTTTGTACAGGGTGCCAATATGCACCTGGGGAACCGCGCCCTGAGTAACTCCACGGGCCGCAAGTGGGAACTTACGTTTACCACGCTGGTCACCTTCGGCGGCGCTTTCTTCGCCTCTTTCCCGCTCTTTTACAGCACCAGCTTCGGCGGTGCCTACTGGGTATGGGTGCTGCTCCTCGTGACCTTCGTGTTCCAGGCCGTGGCCTACGAGTTCCAGAACAAAAAAGGTAATCTGCTGGGCGTGAAGGGTTTCCGTATCGCCCTTATGTGCAATGGTATCCTGGCTCCTTTCCTGGTGGGAACGGCCGTGGGCACCTTCTTTACGGGTTCCGACTTTACGGTGAACAAGCTGGCCATCACGGATCCTTCGACCCAGATCATCAGTACCTGGGGCAACGGCTGGCACGGACTGGAGGCCCTGGGGCAGTACCATGCCGTGCTGCTGGGTTGTACCCTGGTATTCCTCACCGCCATTCTGGGTTCACTCTATGTGCTGAACAATGTCGATGATGAAGGCATTCACGCCCAGATGCGCCGCACCATCAAGATGGCCATCGTTCCCTTCCTGCTCTTCTTCCTGGGCTGGACAGTCCTCCTGCTCACCCGACAGGGGTATGCGGTCTCTCCCGACGGCGAGGTTTCCCTAGAGCCTTACAAGTACTTCCACAACCTGCTGGAGATGCCGGCGGTGCTGTGTATGCTGCTGGTGGGCGTGGTGCTGGTGCTTTATAGCCTGTACCTGGGTGCTCTCAGTAAGTCCCGCAAAGGCATCTGGTTCGCTTTCCCCGGTACTGTATTGGTGGTGATGAGCGTGTTCTTCCTAGCCGGCTTCAACGGCACGGCCTACTATCCCTCCTGCACGGATCTACAGAGTTCGCTGTATCTGGACAACAGCTGCTCCAGCTACTTTACGCTCAAGGTCATGTTCTTCGTCTCGCTCCTGATTCCCTTCGTGGTAGCCTACATCGCCTATGCCTGGCATCAGATGGACCGCAAGAAGATTACGGCCGAAGAGATAGAAGGTACTTCGCACAAGTATTAGACCGTGAAATAGAAGTAGCTAATTATCAAGTAGATATGCAAATCCTCATCCGCGAAACGCGGATGAGGATTTGCATAAAGTGTTAATTGTCAATCATTTCCATTTCACGGGCCTTCACAGCCCCGACCCAGCCAGCCCCTTTACAACCCCTTTGTTTTGGCTTCGTCCCAGATCCGGTCCAGCTGGGCAACCGCGTGCAGCATGCCCTCCGCGCCTACACGCCCCAAGACCAGAA
>CADBHY010000192.1 GCA_902794615.1 uncultured Bacteroidia bacterium | reverse complement strand
CGCGATTAAGAATATCAAGGCCCTGGTATCGGCCTATGGCTTGCCGGTGTTCGTGACCGAGGTGGGCGTCCGGCAGGACAAGAGCGACGCCGCTTCCGTGCTCTCCTCCTTCATGACGGAGGTAAGGAAGATAGACAAATGCGCCGGGGTCTTCTATTGGGAGCCGCAGGTGAACGGCAGCTGGCGCCCGGCCATTTACGAAAACCTGGAGGAACTCTCCAAATACAGTGGAGAGACGCAGAAAGCCCCCTGGGACTACTATAAACAGGGCGCTTTCAGTGCCGATTATAAACCCACCGCCATTCTGGACTGCTTTGCCCAATGAGAAAGACCTTGATACTGCTGCTGTGCCTAAGTGCCCTGGGCCTGCAGGCGCAACCCCTCGGCCGGACCCTGTGGAATGAGGGCTGGCTTTTTTCCAAGGACGGAGAATCCCGCGTGCTGGACCTGCCCCACGACTGGGGCGTGGAAGGCGCCTTCCGCCAGGAATACCCCGGCGAAACGGGCAAACTTCCCTGGTGGGGAAAGGCGGAGTACCGCAAGACGCTCTCCGTATCGGCCGATGATTTGAAAGGCCGCATCCGTCTGGAGATTGACGGTGCCATGTCCGATGCCAGCCTGTTTGTGAACGGGCAGGAAGCCGGCGGCTGGCCCTATGGCTATGCCTCCTGGGCCGTGGAGCTGAATCCCTGGCTCCGGGAGGGGGACAACGATATTGTGGTGAAACTGGACAACAAGGAGGAGAGTTCGCGCTGGTATCCCGGCGGCGGTATCTACCGCAACGTGTGGATTACCCGCCAGGCTCCCACCTCCGTGGCCCATTGGGGCAGCTTTGTAAAATCGGCCTTGGAGGGTGATGAGGCCAAGGTTTTCCTGGAGCTTAAACTCCGGACGGACCGCCCGCAGGCGGTGAAGGTGCGCACGGAAATTTTCCGGGCCGATGCCCTTGTGGCCTCTGCCGAAACCCTGGGCCAGGTCTATGACGGGCGCGTGCTGAATCAGGAATTCCGCATTCCGGCGCCCGAGCTTTGGAGCCCTTCCACTCCGGTCCTGTATTGCGCCCGCACCAGCGTTACGGCGCAGGACGGCACCACAGATGTCTATGAGACACCTTTCGGCATCCGTGAGGCGGTTTTCAAGGCCGACGGCTTCTATCTGAACGGAGAAAAGACCTTCCTGAAGGGCGTTTGCCTGCATCACGATGCGGGCGCCCTGGGAGCAGTCTGGAACGAGGACGCCTGGGTGCGCCGCCTTCAGATGCTCCGGCAGATGGGCTGCAACGCCATCCGCACCAGCCACAACCCGCCTGCACCGGAATTCTTGGACCTCTGCGACCGGATGGGCTTCCTGGTGATGGACGAACTCACGGACACCTGGACCTACGCCAAAAAGCCCCACGGTTATGCCGAGCTCTTTGAGCAGTGGGCGAAGAAAGACTTGACGGCCCTCATTCACCGAGACCGCAACCATCCTTCCGTGATTCTCTGGAGTATCGGCAACGAATGCGGAGAACAGGGAGACAGCAGCCGCTGGTGGATTCCGCAGATGCTCACGGACCTTTGCCACCGGGAGGATCCTACCCGGCTCACGACGGCCGGAAACGACAATCCCTGGGCCGCCACACAGGACTATGCGGGCACCATCGACGTGTATGGCTTCAATTACAAACCCCATCTGTATCAGGCGTTTGTGGACGCCCATCCCGGGCAGCCGATGCTGGGCTCCGAGACTTCTTCCTGCATCTCTACCCGCGGGTACTACCGCTTCCCGGTAGAGGAGGAGAAGGGAAAGGGCTGGGACATGAATCCGCCCTTCCAAGTGAGTTCCTACGACCTGTATGCCCCCGGCTGGGCCTCCAAGCCGGACTATGAGTGGCAGTATGAGGACGTGGTTCCCCAGTGCGCCGGCGAGTTTGTATGGACCGGTTACGACTATCTGGGAGAGCCCACGCCCTTCAATATGGACCCTTCGGTGTTCACCAACTTCCATACGGAGGAGGAGAAAGAGGCCTACCGCAAGATGGTGGAATCCTGGGGCCAGGTCATCAGCGACGTTCCGCTGCCTTCCCGCAGTTCCTACTTCGGTATCATGGATTTGGCCGGTTTCCCCAAAGACCGCTACTGGTTGTATCAGAGCCGCTGGCGGCCGGAGGTGCCCGTAGCGCACATCCTGCCCCATTGGACCTGGCCCGGCCGGGAAGGACAGGTGACGCCTGTACACGTTTATACCAGCGGAGACGAGGCCGAACTCTTCGTGAACGGCGTTTCCTATGGCCGGAAAGCCAAAGAGGGCTACCGGATAGTGTGGAACGATGTGGTTTATCGGCCCGGAACCGTGGAGGTGGTGTGCTACCGGAACGGGC
>CADBHY010000191.1 GCA_902794615.1 uncultured Bacteroidia bacterium | reverse complement strand
CAGCCGGGGAAACGTATCATGGACAGGGTGCCCTCGCCGGGCTTGGGAAGGGAGGCGAGGAAGGCCGGGAAGGCCGGACTCGCCTGCATGGCCTTCAGGAAGGAGACCATCCACTGCGCCGTCACATAATTGGAGAGGGAGAGGCCGCTGCCGTCGGCCAGGTGTATCTGGTCCAGCTTAAGTCCCAGGTCTTTGAGCACCACGCTTTCCGCCACCAGGCAACTGTCATACACGGCAATGCCGGTAGCGCTTTCTCCCATGGCCCGGAGCATGTACTCGGCATAGAAGTTGTCGCTCCGCTCGTTGGTGATGCGGGCTATCTGGGCCAGCGTGGGGCTTTCCGTGAAGCCTATCTCCCTGGGCTTGCCGGCTTTTTCCAGCTCCACGAAGTCCGAGCCCTGGATATATCCGGCCCGGCTCACGCGGGCATAGCCGCCGGTTACTTCCCAGCCGGTGTCCTTGAGGTTTTTCCAGAAATAGTACGCGCAGGTGAGGTCTCCGTATTTGTTGGCGGTGTTTTCCGTCTTGGGCCTGCGGTCGATGGCAAAAGTGCCGCGCATCTGGGCATAGGGGGCCAGGTCTGTGGTGAACAGGTACAGGCTGTTGCCGCTGCCCTTGGGACCGGTGACGCCCAGGTTGCTCAGGTGCAGCCAGGGGGTTTCGGGGTAAGTTTGAACCAGGCCGATGGGCGCTCCCACCTCCGTGGCCCGCACGTCCATGTCTATGGTGTTCTCGTAGAAGCAGAGGGCGTTGCCGCCAGTGCCATAGTAGGTGCCGGTGTCTTCATAGTCCCAGGAGGTGTGCTCCAGATGGCCCTCGTAGGCGCTTCCATCCCCGATGATGCGGCCGTGGATACGCTCGATGCCGTTTCCCTTCAGGATGGTTTTCCACTTCCAGAAAAGGGCGTCCGCCTTTAGGGCGATGGAGTCTTTTGTGCCGATGGTGGGGTCTCCCCCGCCCACAATGTAGAGGTCTCCCTTCAGGGTGCCGTCCTCCACGGTGCCGGTGTAAGCCAGGCCGGTTTTGAAGCGATAGGCCGGGCCGAAGGCATGCAGCGCCACCCCGGTGGTGACCAGCTTGCGGTTGGAGGCGGGCATCAGGCGCATGCCCTCGTTGTGGCTGGCCAGCACATTGCCGGCGGCGTCTTCGGCATAGACAGCCCAGGAAGAGCCCTTGAGGGGTTCCCTCGCGGCGGCTTCATTCACGTATTGCTGGGCTGCACTTTGTGCCAGGGCGGCGCTCAGGCTAAGGGTCAGGCCCAGAAAGATGCTTACGGTCTTTTTCATATTGCAAAAGTACAGTTTTTTCCACATAAATAATGCCAGACTAAGAGTCTGTTTTGAAATGATTGATATTATTATTTTTGTGGAAATTTCCGAGGAAAATTTACCCCAAAGAGACATAAAGAATTCATTGATTTCTTTCAAAACAGACTCTGAGGGCATTCAGGGTGGAAATCATCTGCCCGTAATCCGAGGGAACTTTCCAGTACGATTCCGGAAGGGAGACCGGGACGGCGCTGAAGGAGTCTTCCACCATGCCGGGCTTGGTACACCAGAGGAAGTCCAGGCGGGGTTCCAGCAGGCGCGGAGGCTCTCCCAGCCGGATAAGGAAACGCAGGGTAAGGGCGGCCTCCAAGCGGGCGGGAAGGTCGTTCTGGTTGGAAAGGGCGTTCCCCAAGGAGTAGAAAACCGGCACGCCGCCAAACCACTGCACGTCCTGCACCACATGCGGGTGGGCGCCCACAATGGCATGGGCCCCCTGCGCTATGAGCCAGCGGGCCGTCTCTTCCTGCCGGGCGCTGTGTTTCTGCGCATATTCAATGCCCCAGTGCGGGAAAACCAGGATGAGGTCGGCCTGGTTCCGGGCGCGCTCCATGACGGGTTTCAGGGACAGGGTGTCCATGCGCTGTACCTTGGGCCAGGCCTTGGAGCTGCCCAGGTTGGTGCCGTAGGTAAAGTTCACGAAGGCTATGCGGATGCCCTTCAGGGACAGGATGAGCGGGTTCAGGAGTGTGTCTTTCCCGGGCGTGTCCGCTATGCCCGTGTAGCGGATGCTCCGCGCTTCCAGTTCCCGGACGGTCCTTTCCGCGCCGGCGCTTCCCTTGTCCAGGATATGGTTGTTGGCGCTTAGCAGCACGTCGAAGCCCACCCTTGAGAGGTAGGCGGCATAAGCGTCCGGTCCGGAGAAGTTGGGGTAGCCGGACCAGGGCTTCCCGGCCAGGGGAAATTCCATGTTGCCTACGGCGATATCGGCCCCTTGGATGTCTTTTTCGATATGCTTGAAAAAGCCCTCGTAGCCGTTTTTGGCAGCGTCCCGTATCACGGCGCCGTGGCTCATGATGTCTCCCACCGCATAGAGGGTGAGGGTGTCCGTA
>CADBHY010000190.1 GCA_902794615.1 uncultured Bacteroidia bacterium | reverse complement strand
TGAGGGGCAGCCTGAAAAACCTGGGCATCAAGGCCCGGACGGGGACGGACAGCTGGCAGGCAGGCGGGGCCTGGCGGGCTCCGGACTGGACGGCCCATGCCGTCTGGAACGGAGGCCCGGTGCGGCTTCTGTTGGGAGACTTCAACGCCCGCTTCGGAGAAGGCCTGTGCTTCTGGAGCGGCTTTTCCATGGAAAGCCTGAGCACGGTGGATGCCTTTTTCAAGCGTCCCACCGGCCTCTCCCCCGTCTGGTCCTATTCTTCGGCCGATGTTCACAGGGGCCTGGCGGCGGAATACGAAGGGCGCGGCTGGCGGGCGTCCGCCTTCGGCAGCTTGAAAAAAAACTTCGGCCTTCACGGAGAATACCTGGGCCGATATGGCCAGGTAAGCGCAACAGCCGGCTGGTCACAGACCGACGGCTGGAGCGCCAGCGTGGCGGGGCGCCTGAACCTGCGGGGCTGGGACCTGGGCGCCGAAGCCGCCCTGCGCCATGGGATGCCGGCCGGAAAGGCCTCCGTAAGGAGCCGGGCCGGAGAAATGGGGAAATGGGCCCTTCAGCTCCGGCTTGTCCCCAGCCGCTTCAGCGGAAAACGAAACGGGGAATATGCCCTGGCGGCAGGCTTTTCCATCAAAAGCGGCCGCTGGGTATCCCTGGCCGACCGGAGCGGATTCGGCAGCTCCGTTCCGGCCTGGAAGCTCTCGATGACGGCCGACGCTTCCCTGCTGCCCCTTCCGGGGGTGGACCCGCGGCGCTTTCAGCTCCGCGCCTACCTGACGGGCAGCTGGCAGTTTGCATCGGCCTGGAAAGGGGAAATCCGGGTGACGGAACGCTACCGGAATTACGAGCCCTCCCGCCTTTCCGTAAGGGGTGACATGCAGTTTGCCCGGGGCCCCTGGCTGTCCGTCCTTCGCGTAGAGGGGGTGCGTTGCCGGGACTGGGGCCTCCTTTCCTATATGGAAGGCGGCTATAAGGGAGAGACTTTTCAGGCATACCTGCGTTTTTCGGCCTTCAGCATCGCGCAGTGGGAAGACCGTATCTATGTTTATGAACGGGACGCGCCGGGGAATTTTTCCGTTCCGGCCTATTCCGGGAAAGGGCTTTCCCTGCAGGGGATGGCCGCCTGCAAGCTCCGGATGGGGAAATGGAAGCTGAAGGCCTGGCTGCGGGCGGGGTATATGCTGCGGGTGCAAAAGGAGCCCTCCCCCACGCTGGCGCTTCAGTTACAAGTGCTGAGGTAGCGGATTTTAACTTGAAAATGCGTATATTTGTAAGTTTAAATAAAATAACTGCCTATGCACAGAATTTTTCTGCCAGTATATCATTTCTTCAAGGAACGCAAGGCGCTGCTGTATGCCCTGCTCATAGCCTCCACCGCCGTTTTCGCCTGGTTCGGCTCCAAGATTCAGCTGGAAGAAGACATTGTCAAGCTCCTTCCCCGCTCTTCCACCTCCAACGAGCTGGCTTTCAGCGATATCGGCCTTATTGACAAAATTTTTGTCCAGGTTACCTCAAGGGATACCCTGAATCCGGTCCCGACCAAGAAACTGGGCCAGGTGGCAGAGCAGTTCTGCCAGGCCGTGATGGAAAGGGACAGCGCCACGCATTATCTGACCGGGGCTTTGGCCGGGCTCAGCATAGACACCGCCATGGAGGCGATGGACTTCGGCCTTACGCACCTGCCCACCTTCATAGACACGGCCTGGTATAAATACATTGACGCCGCCTTGGAGCCGGAAGCCTTTGCAGAGCAGATGGAGGCCAACTATCAGCTGGTCATGGAAGACGAGACCGGAGACGATTCCCAGCTGGCCAGCATGGACCCGCTGGGCCTCAGGAACGCCCTCTTCCAGGATTTGTTTGCAGACAGCAACATGGGCGGTTTCGCCATGGTGGACGGTCATCTTTTCTGCCCGGACAAGACGGTGGCCCTGGGCTTCCTCACCCCCGGTTTCGCCTACACCAATTCCGGCGAGGCCACCCGCATGATTGCCATGCTGGACAAAGTGAGGGCGGAGATGGAGGCCGAGCATCCGGACATCCGCATCTTGATGCACGGCAACCCCCACGGCAGCGTGTCCAATGCCGATACCATCAAATCGGACCTGATTTGGACCATCAGCCTCTCGCTGCTGCTCATCCTGCTCATCATGATTCTGAGCTTCCACCACCTCTCCTTCATCTGGCAGCAGGTTGTCCCGGTGGTGTACGGCGCCGTCTTTGCGCTGGCCTGCATGTATTGGCTCAAGGGTGTCATGTCCCTGATGGCGCTGGGGCTCAGTGCCGTGGTCATGGGCGTT
This sequence comes from uncultured Bacteroidia bacterium, assembly GCA_902794615.1. Classification (GTDB taxonomy): domain Bacteria; phylum Bacteroidota; class Bacteroidia; order Bacteroidales; family UBA932; genus Cryptobacteroides. The sequence goes on along the minus strand of CADBHY010000190.1, from coordinate 97 downwards.
GCCATCAGTTACTGCCTGCACCTGCTCATCCACTATTATTACAAGGGAGATGCGGAGCAGACGCTCCGGGACGAGTCCACGCCCATTTTCCTGGGCT
>CADBHY010000189.1 GCA_902794615.1 uncultured Bacteroidia bacterium | reverse complement strand
CACCGTCTTGAACAGCTGTTCGTCGCAGCCCAGCTCCGTGCGGGAATTGCGGGTGAGCCGAATCACGGCGCTCTCCACCTTGGGCGGCGGGGCAAAGCAGCCGGAGCCCACCGTAAAGAGGTATTCGATATTGTACCAGGCCTGCAGCAGCACGCTCAGGATGCCGTAAGTCTTGCTGCCGGGCTTTTCCGCAATACGCTCCGCCACTTCCTTCTGCACCATGCCCACCACCTCGGGAATGCGGTCTTTGTAGTCCAGCACCTTGAAGAAAATCTGCGAAGAAATGTTGTAGGGGAAGTTGCCGATAATGGCAAACTTGTCCGGGAACAGCTTTTCCAGCTTCAGTTGCAGGAAGTCTCCTTCCATCAATCGGCCCTGCATGCCCTGAAAGTGCGTGAGAAGGTATTCCACGCTTTCCGTATCTATCTCGATGAGCCGAAGGTCAATGTCTTCCCGCTCCAGCAGGTACTGCGTCAGCACCCCCATCCCCGGACCTACCTCCAATACGGGGGAATAGGATTCCCCCGACCCCCCTTCGACCTTAAACCCCTTTCCGTCTTTCTTCGAAAGACACGGGGCCGGTCGGGCGTCTGATGACGCCTTCACTTCGTTCAAGTCCTTCGACGGGAAGGGAGTGACAAGGGCATTAACTATATTACGGGCCACTTTCTGGTCCGTCAGGAAATGCTGCCCGAGGGCTTTTTTGGCTCTTACTTGCACGCTATCTGAAGCTCGTCCAGCTGGGCCTGGTCAATCTGGGACGGGGAGTCAATCATCACGTCGCGGCCCTGGTTGTTCTTGGGGAAGGCAATGTAGTCGCGGATGGTGTCCTGCCCGCCCATGAGGGCGCAGACGCGGTCGAAGCCGAAGGCCAGGCCTCCGTGCGGCGGGGCGCCGAACTTGAAGGCGTTGATGATGAAGCCGAACTTGTATTCGGCCTCTTCGGGGCCGATTCCCAGCACTTCGAACATACGTTTCTGCATGTCCGCGTTGTGGATACGGATGGAGCCGCCGCCCAGCTCGTTGCCGTTGAGCACAAAGTCGTAGGCATTGGCGCAGACGCGCTCCAGGTCTTCCTTCTTGTCAGAATAGAACCACTTCTCGTGCTCCGGCTTGGGAGCGGTGAAGGGGTGGTGCATGGCGTAGAAGCGCTGGGTTTCGTCGTCCCATTCCAGCAGCGGGAAATCCACAATCCACAGCGGGGCGAACTCCTTGGGGTTGCGAAGGCCCAGCCGGCCGCCCATTTCCAGGCGCAGCACGCCCAGCATGGTCTGCACCTTGCGCTTATTGGCACCGCTGAGCACCAGCATCAGGTCTCCGGGCTTGGCTTCGGCGGCGGCGGCCAGTTTGGCCAGGTCATCGGCCCCGTAGAATTTGTCGATGGAGCTCTTGAAGCTGCCGTCGCTGTTTACCTTTATGTAAATGAGGCCCTTGGCACCCACCTGGGGTCGTTTTACCCATTCGGTGAGCTCGTCAATCTGCTTGCGGGTATAGTCGGCCGCGCCGGGCACGCAGATGGCGCCTACATAGGCGGCATCGTCCAGTACGGAGAAGCCTTTGCCCTTGGCGGCATCGGTGATTTCGTGGATGGTCATGCCAAAACGGACGTCCGGCTTGTCGGAGCCGTATTGGTCCATGGCGTCGTACCAGCTCATGCGGGGCATGGGATTGGGGATGTCCACGTTCAGCACGTTCTTGAAGATGGTGCGCATCATGCCTTCGAAGGTGTTCAGGACGTCTTCCTGCTCTACAAAGGACATTTCGCAGTCTATCTGGGTGAATTCCGGCTGGCGGTCGGCCCGGAGGTCTTCGTCGCGGAAGCAGCGGACAATCTGGAAGTAGCGGTCGTAACCGGCCACCATCAGGAGCTGCTTGAAGGTCTGCGGGCTCTGCGGCAGGGCGTAGAACTGGCCGGGATTCATGCGGGAAGGAACCACGAAGTCGCGGGCGCCTTCCGGGGTGGACTTAATCAGATAAGGGGTTTCGATTTCCATGAAGCCGTTGGCGTCCAGGTAGTTGCGCACTTCGTGGGCCACCTTGTGACGCAGGGCCAGGGCACGCTGCAGCGGGCCGCGGCGAAGGTCCAGGTAGCGGTACTTCATGCGGAGGTCTTCTCCGCCGTCGCTCTCTTCCTCGATGGTGAAGGGCGGCGTTACGCTCTTGTTGAGAACGGTGATGGACTCCAGCCTGATTTCGATGTCTCCGGTGGGCATCTTGGCGTTCTTGGCCTGGCGCTCCACCACCTCTCCGGTGGCCTGAATCACAAACTCGCGGCCCAGGGAGGTGGCCACCTCCACCAGGGCCTGGGGGGCATCGGCCTCCACCACCAGCTGGGTGATGCCGTAACGGTCCCTGAGGTCGATAAACGTCATTCCGCCCAGTTTACGGGCCTTCTGTACCCATCCGGCCAGCGTTACCTGCTGTCCCT
>CADBHY010000188.1 GCA_902794615.1 uncultured Bacteroidia bacterium | reverse complement strand
AGTTAACCTCACCGGCGATTACGCGATTTACGATATGGCTACCGCGTTCCTGGGTCCCGATTGGAGGATGCCTACCAAGGATGAATATGTCGCCCTCTGTGAGTCTAAAACTTGGGGCGGCAACAGTTCAGTGAATGCAAATTCCGTGGTGTTCCCTGCTGCGGGTTACTGGTCCACTGGTACTTTCAAAAGTAGTGGTCTCAGCGGCCAATATTGGTCATCTTCCTACGGCGACGTTGGCTCGGCCTTCGCCCTCTACTTCATTCGCGGCACCAGCAGCGCCTTTGCTCCCGATGGCAAATACCGGCTTTACGTCGGTGTCTCTGTTCGCCCCGTCCATAAATAACATTCCTTGTTGTGCTTGCCCTTGGCTCTGCCGGGGCAAGCATTGACCTACCGCTTTGTCGGGAGGTCATACTTGGAATCCGCCAATTAGGGGCGGTCACTAACTAGTTGACTCTCATAGACTTGCGGTACATTCCTCGTTCAAAAATCGAACGAGGAATGTTGTATAACGCACTATGTCTCAATCACTTACTTGCCAAGCCTTCGCGGAGTCTCTCCCCAAGGTGTCAAGGGCAGGGGGTAACACAAAAAAGTCCAGCGAAAAGCTGGACTTTTTTGAGCCACTCATCAGGCTCGAACTGACGACCTGCGCGTTACGAATGCGCTGCTCTACCGACTGAGCTAAAGTGGCCTGACCGATTGTGATGAACCGGGACTGCAAATATACAAACAATTTTTGTAATTTTGCAACAAATTTCATTCTATGCGTTCTGATATTATTGTCATCGGTGGTGGAGCTGCCGGACTGATGGCGGCCGTAGGAGCCGCCAGGGTGCTGTCTCAAAGTGAAAACGGAGGAACGGTTACCGTGCTGGAAAAGATGCCCAAGGCCGGGCGTAAGGTGATGATTACCGGTAAGGGCCGATGCAATTTCACCAATGTGAAGGACTGGGGAGACTTCCAGGACCATATCAGGACGGACGTGAACTTTGTGAGCCCCGCCTGGCACAATCTTACTCCGGAGGGGGTGATGGAACTCCTGAAGCGCAACGGCATGCCCTCCGTGGTAGAACGCGGAGACCGTGCCTTCCCGGCCTCCCACATGGCCGGCGATGTGGTGGATACCCTGCTGCGGGCCTGCACCCTGAGCGGCGTGAAGGTGGTGACGGACTGCGAGGTGAAGACGATAGACATGAATGCCCGCGGATTCAGCCTGGACTGCGTGCAGACCAGCCGCAAACAGGTCCGCATCCCCGTTGACGATCCCCGGAAACTGAGACCGGGCAAACCGGCCCCCACCCGGGAGGAACTCACCATCGAGCCCGTGGAGTATTCCTGCAAGAAACTTGTCATTGCCACCGGCGGCCTTTCCTATCCCGGAACTGGCAGCACCGGAGACGGCTACATGTGGGCGCAGGAACTGGGACACAGCGTAGATGACTGTTTCCCCAGCCTTACCGCCTTGGTGCCCGTGGGTTACAAGCAGGACCCTACCCTGGCCGGAGAAATCAAGCAGGCCTTCCGCGGCCGTACCGTGTATGGCAAGGCCAAGGAGCGCAGGATTGCGCCCCTTCCCAAGTGGTATCCCACGTTTGAGAAACACATCGAGCGCATCACTCCGCTCAGTGAGCTGGGAGAACTGCTCAACGGCAACAACCTGGACAATGTCCAGCTGAGCCTGTATGTAAACGGAGACCTGGTACAGCAGGAGTTCGGAGACATTGAATTTACGGACGGCGGCCTGGAGGGCCCGCTGGGCTTCATGGTGAGCCGCCGTGCCGTCAAAGCCCTCAATGACGGGCACAAGGTAAGCCTTTCCATAGACCTGAAGCCGGCCGTGGAGCTGGAAAAACTGGATGCCGATATACACGCCAAGTGGGAGGAAGTGATTCATGACGAGCGCTCCAAAGGCCAGAGCTTCCAGCGACTTTTCCGCATCATGCTGGGCAAGCTCATCCCCTGGAACCTCACCCTGGCCTTCCTCAAGATGAACGGAAAGGTGAGCGTGGATACGCTGGCATCGGCCTTGAAAGACTGGAAGATGGAGGTGGCCGGCTTCGTGGGCTTCGAGCGTTGTGTGATTACCGCCGGAGGCATCTCCACGTCCGAAATCACGGCCAAGACACTGGAGTCTAAGAAACAGCCCGGCCTCTACTTTGCGGGCGAGGTGCTGGATATGGATGCCGATACGGGCGGCTACAACCTTCAGCTGGCCTTCTGCACCGGTTATCTGGCCGGGGAATCGGCTGCAAAAGCTCTTGCACAGGCCCCCGCACAATAAAATGAATAACAACATCAATTAATATGGATAAAAAATCTTACGCATTCGGAATGAGCGTGGCATCCAGCTTCTATCAGCAGGGAATCCACGTAAACAGTGTTGACGACTTTCTCAAAGGTCTGAAGGACATGCTCACCGGCGG
>CADBHY010000187.1 GCA_902794615.1 uncultured Bacteroidia bacterium | reverse complement strand
CCACTCCTTGATATGGGTGAAAAGGGATTTTTGAAGGATAGGCATATTCTATTTCTTCTTTTTTCGGACAATACCGGTTTTCATCTCGTCAAAGCCCTCGCCATACACATTATTGGCCGGCACAACAGTGACAAACGCCTTGGAGTCAATATCTTTCACGGCCTTCACCAGTTGCGGAAGCTCGTTTTTACGAAGCATCACCATCAGCACCTGGCGGTCTTCCTGGGTGTACCAGCCAACGGCCTTGAGGGCCGTCACGCCGCGTTCCATGGTGCCGGTGATGTAATTGCCGATCCGGGCAATGTGCTCCGAGAAAATAATCATCTGCACGGTGGAATCCTTGCCCAGCATAATCAGGTCCAGCACATAGGCACAGACACCCATGGTAATATAACCATATACCACGTCCGTAAAGCAGTGGCCCGGCACGAAGATAAGGAGGGTGATGACCACGAAATCGGCAAAAAGGTAAAAGCGGCCGATGGAGATGGGCCAGAACTTGTTCACGATGAGGGCCAGGATGTCCGTTCCTCCGGTGGAGCCGCCCCGCATGATGATGAGGGCCAGGCCCACGGCCTCCAGCAGACCGCCGATGATGGGCACCAGGATTCCGTCTCCCACATACAGCACCTCCCCTTCCACCGACCACAGGCAGCGCATGCTCTCGTCTCCGAGCAGGCGGAACAGCAGGGTGGAAAGCACGATGGCATAGATGGTCTTGATGCCGAAGCCCTGCCCCAGGATGAACCAGGCCAGCACCAGCAGCAACACATTGATGCCGAAGTACCAGATGTCCACCGACACGCCCGTCACCATCGAGAGCAGGGCCGATGCACCCGTAAGGCCGCCGTCAATCATGTTGTTGGGAAGCAGGAAAGACTGCCAGGCCATCACGAAGAGCACCACGCCCACCGTAATGACGATGTAGTCGAAAACGCCGATGAGGAACTTCTTCTTAGTCATCTTTATTTCTTCAAAACCACGTTTACAATACGTCCGGGCACCACAATCACCTTGGCGATGGCCATGTCTCCCACATACTGGGGCGTCTTCTCATGACCGCGCACCAGGGCCTCCACCTCGGCCGGAGCGGCCGATGCCGGCGCCTCCAGGAAAAAGCGCGTCTTCCCGTTGAAGGAAACCGGATAGTTGACCACGTTGTCTGCCGCCAGCTCTTCCCTGTATTCTGGGAAGGAAGCATAGACCACGGAATCCTCGTGCCCCAGCTGGTGCCACAGTTCCTCCGCTACATGCGGGGCAAAGGGGCTCAGCAGGATGGTCAGGGGCTCCAGGACGGCCCGCTTGGAGCAGTTACCCAGCTCGTTAAGGGCAATCATGAAGGCCGATATGGTGGTATTGTAGGAGAAGTGCTCGATATCCTCCTGCTCCTTGCCGATGAGCTTGTGCAGGGCCTTGAGCTCTTCGCGGGTGGGCTCCTCATCCGTCACCAGCCATTTCTCGCGGTCCCAGAACAGGCGCCAGAACTTCTTCAGGAAGCGGTTCACGCCGTCGATGCCCTTGGTATCCCAGGGCTTGGCCTGCTCGATGGGGCCCAGGAACATCTCGTAGAGGCGGAGCGTATCGGCCCCGTAGGTATCGCAAATCCTGTCCGGATTCACCACGTTGTACATGCTCTTGGACATCTTCTCGATGGCCCAGCCGCAGATGTACTCGCCGTCTTCCAGCACAAACTCCGCGTCCTTGTAGTCCGGCCGCCAGGCGCGGAAGGCGTCCAGGTCCAGTTTGTCGTTGTACACGATATTCACGTCCACGTGCACCGGAATGGTCTCATACCGGTCTTTCAGGCCGGCCGATACGAACTTGTTGGTGCCGGGAATCATATACACGAAGTTGGAACGGCCCTGAATCATGCCCTGGTTGATAAGCTTGCGGAAGGGTTCGTCTTCGCACACGTAGCCCAGGTCATAGAGGAACTTGTTCCAGAAACGGCTGTAAATCAGGTGGCCGGTGGCATGCTCCGTACCGCCCACATAGAGATCTACGCTGCGCCAGTATTCGTCGGCCTGCCGGGACACCAGGCACTCGGAGTTGTGCGGGTCCATGTAGCGAAGGTAGTAGGCGCTGGAGCCGGCGAAGCCGGGCATGGTGCTCTTTTCCAGCGGATAGCCCTTATAGGTCCAGTCCTTGGCGCGGGCCAGCGGCGGCTGTCCGTCCTCGGTGGGCTTGTACTGGTCAATCTCCGGCAGCGTGAGGGGCAAGTCCTCGAAGGGAACGGGCGTAGCGATGCCGTCCTTGTAATAGATGGGGAATGGCTCTCCCCAGTAGCGCTGGCGGGAGAAGATGGCGTCGCGGATACGGTAGTTCACCTTCCGCCGTCCAATCCCGTTTTTCTCCACATAGTCGATGGCGGCGGGAATGGCCTTGCCCACGGGAAGGCCGTTGAGAAAGCCGCTGTTGCACATGATGCCC
>CADBHY010000186.1 GCA_902794615.1 uncultured Bacteroidia bacterium | reverse complement strand
GCTTCCGCCATAGCAGATGTGCTCACAGGCAAGGTGAACCCTTCCGGCAAACTGCCGATGACCTTTCCCAATAATTACATAGACGTTCCTTCGGCGCAGGATTTCCCCTTCGACTACGATCCCTTTGCCTCTTATCACAAGACGGAGAATGTGGACTTTACCAGCTACTCGGAAGATATCTGGGTGGGTTACCGCTATTACCAGACGGTGGGAATGGATGTATCCTATCCCTTCGGCTACGGCCTCAGCTACACCACTTTCAGTTATTCCAAGCCGGTGGTGAAGGCCGACAAGGACGGCTTTACCGCCTCCATTACGGTTACCAATACGGGTAAGGTGGCCGGCAGGGAAGTGGTGCAGCTGTATGTCAGCGCTCCTTCCGGCGGTCTGGAGAAACCTGACAGGGAGCTGAAATCCTTTGCCAAGACCCGTCTTCTGCAGCCCGGTGAAAGTCAGGTGCTTACTATGCAGGTGGATACCTATTCCCTGGCTTCTTTCAGTGAGGATTCATCGGCCTGGGAAGCGGCGGAAGGGGAGTACAAAGTGCTCTTTGGTGCCAGCTGTGCCGATATCCGGGCCGAGGGAACTTATCGGCTTAAAAAGGCCTTGTCCTGGCCGGTCCACGATGTTTTGAAAATGCAGGGAGGGGAGTATTTCCCGGCCCTCGCAGACGCTACTCCTGTGGGAAACGGGCTTCGCTATTCCTACCGGGAAGGAAACCATATGAGTGTGGACGCTTTCCTCTCCGCTCCGGAAAAGACCACCGGCATTACTCCCGTCATTACGGCGGCCCTCAAGGAGAGGGAAGACCACTTCGCCCTTTTCTTCAAGGGCCTGGTGAAGATAGAACGGGACGGTCTGTACAGGCTCTCGCTGCGCTCGGACGACGGCTCCCGCCTCACCCTGGACGGAAAACCGCTCCTGGATCTGGACCGCGACGGCGGCGGGTTCCAGGAGATTTGGCTAACCCTTCAGGCGGGGTATCACCGCCTGGAGCTGGGCTTCTGGGACAATTTTGCCGAGGAGTCCGTTGAGGTGGGTCTGAAGGGCCCCGGCATTTCCGTTACCAATCTTCCGGCAGCTATGCTCTTTTATGAATGATCCCTTTGGCAAAGCCCGTTGTGAGGAAGGGAGATATCTTGCATTCTTTGCGAAGAAACCTTATATTTGTATACTACGCTAATTAATGAATACCAATACGTTGTTTATGAAAAAGATGACCTTAGCTCTGGCAGCTGCGCTGCTGATGGTTTCCTGCGGGAAGGCACCTCAGAAGGACCTTGCCTCCCACGTGATTGTAATCGGCCTGGACGGCTGGGGAACCTGGTGTATGGAAAAGGGAGAGGCTCCCTTTATCAAGTCGATGATGGAAGAAGGCAGCTGGACGCTGAACAAACGCACGATGCGCCCCTCCATCAGCGGCACCAACTGGGCGGCTATGATGAACGGCACCCCGGTGGAGTTTTCCGGAATCACCGGGAACGAAAACCATCCCACCTTCACGCCCATCCTGCTGACGGAGCACAACGCCCAGCCCACCTTCTTCCACGTGATGAGGCAGGTGCGTCCCGAGGCCGAAACCGGTGTGGTGTGCGAGTGGGGAGATTTCCTCAATTATGCCGATACCCTTTGCCTGAGCTACTACAAAAGGATTGAAGATCCGGAAGCCCATCCGGACGCCATTGTGGAGGAGAGCGTGAAGTATATCAAGGAAAAGAAGCCCGCCATCGCATTCATCCACATAGACGCCCTGGACCATATGGGCCACGCCTACGGCCAGGGATCGGCCGAGTATTATGCCGAGCTGCCGCTGGTAGACGACCGCGTCCGCCGCATCGTGGAAGGCGTGAAAGAGGCCGGAATCTATGAAGACAGCATCATTATCCTCACCTCCGATCACGGCCACTACGGAACCGGTCACGGAGGAGATACGGATCTGGAAATTACCACTCCTCTGGTCGTTTTTGGAAAAGGAGTCCGGAAGAACCATCAGATTACGGAACCGGTTATCCAGATGGATATAGCGGCCACTGTGGCCCAGGTCTGAGTCAAGCCCGCCAATGCGGTCCAGGAACTCGTCGGCGCAGGCCAGCTGGCAGGCGCGGAGCAGCTCCTCGTCCGTCGCCGCGGCGTTGCCCCAGCGCAGGTTGTCGCGGACGGTGCCCGTGAACAGGACGTTCTTCTGGAGCACAATGCCCACGCCGTCGCGCAGCGCCGCAAGGTCGTACTGGCGCACGTCATGGCCGCCTACCTCCACGGTGCCAGAGCTTGCGTCGTAGAGGCGCGCCATGAGCTGCACGAGCGAGGTCTTGCCGGAGCCCGTGGCACCCAGCACGCCCACGGTGGAGCCGGGGGCAAAGTGCAGGCTCACGTGCGAGAGCACGTTCTTCTCGGCCGTGGGGGAGTACTTGAAGCTCACGTCACGGAAGGCTACGTCGCCGGTCTCCACGCGGGCAATGCCGTGCGCGGGGCTCTCTATTGCGGGCTTCTCGCGCAGCACCTCGCTCACGCGGTGGATGCTCGTGACGGCGCGCGCCAGGAGGAGAAAGACGTTCGAGATCATCAT
>CADBHY010000185.1 GCA_902794615.1 uncultured Bacteroidia bacterium | reverse complement strand
CAAGAATGGGGAAGTGGTGCGGGATACGCTCCGTACCTGGGGCACGTCCACGCCGCTCTGCACGCCGGACCTTCTGAATGAGACGCTTACTTTCATCAAGGATGAATTCCCGGCCAAGGGCTATGGGATGGTGCTTTCCTCCCACGCGTCCGGCTGGATTCCGCAGATTGAAGCCAAGTCCGAGACCAAGACGGTGGGCCAGGACAAACAAGGCAGCCAATCTTATGAGATAGAAATGGACCAGTTTTCCGCGGCTATTCCCATGAAGCTGGACTACATCCTCTTTGACGCCTGTTTCATGGGCTGCGTGGAGGTGGCCTGGGAACTGAGGGAAAAGGCCGATATCGTGGGCTTCTCCCCGGCCGAAGTGCTGGCGGAAGGCTTTGTGTATAAGACGCTTACTCAACGCCTGCTTCAGAAGACGCCGGACCCCGTGGCTGTCTGCCGGGACTATTTTGAACAGTATGACCCGGTGAGCGGATCGGCCACCATCACCGTGGTGGACACCCGGAAGATGGACCGCCTGGCCACCGTTTGCAAGCAGCTCTTCCAGAAGTACCGGGCGGGCATCTATAGCTTGGAATGGTCCGATGTGCAGTATTACTTCCGTCCCAACTATGCATATGCGGCCGATGTAAAGCATCTGTTTGATATTCAGGATATTCTTGTGCAGGCCGGCATTTCTGCAGAGGATAAGGCCGGTTTTGATGCCGCCCTGAAGGAGTGCCTCCTCTACGAGGCCCATACCCCGCAGTTCCTGAGCGTCCCGCTCACGCGCGCCTGCGGCTTGTCCATGTATCTGCCCACTTCCGGGACCTACGAACTTACCTCGTATTATGCCGGGCATGTGGCCTGGAACAATGCAACGGAATTAATTGTAAAGAAATAATATGAAGGATTTCGTCAAGACTATTGTTGCCGTGATTTGTGCCTTTGTCATTCTGGGCATCCTTCGCGGCATCTTCTTTCTCATCATGCTGGGCTCCATGGCCCTCAGCAGCAGTTCCACGTCTGCTGTTCCCAAGACGGGCGGCGTGCTGGACCTGAACCTTTCCAGCTTCACCTTGGGAGAGCAGAGCCAGAGCGATCCGGCCCCGTCTCTAAGCAGCATGTCTTTTGAAACCATCCCTACGGTGGGCATCTGCGACGCCGTCACGGCCTTGCAGGAAGCCGCCGTGGACCCGGCCATCAAATTTGTATTTTTACGGCCGGACGGCGCCTTGGGCGGGATGTCCCAGCTGGAGGAGCTCCGCAAGGCCTTATCGGCCTTCCGTGAGTCTGGAAAGCCTGTTCTGGCCTATACGGAAACGCCCGGCAATGGTTCTTACTACCTGGCTTCCGTGGCCGATAAAGTCCTAATGGGAAATGCCCACGGCGGCACCTACACGCTGCTGGGCCTCTCCTCCCAATCCTTCTTTTTGAAGGACCTTTTGGACAAGCTGGGCGTGAATGTGCAGCTTATCCGTCACGGCAAGTTCAAGAGCGCCGGGGAGATGTTCATCCGCAATGCTTCCTCTTCCGAAAACCGTGAGCAGAACCAGGTGATGATTAGTTCCCTGTGGAAGGCCATGGCTTCCGCTGCGGCCGCCTCCCGCGACATGAGCGAGGAGCAGTTCAACGACATTATTGACAAGCTGGTGCTGGTGACTCCGGAGGACTTTGTCTCCAACGGACTGGTGGATGAGCTGGTAGATTATGCCGGCCTGCAGAACAAGATGAAAACCCTGGCGCAGGTGGAGGATTACAAGAAGGTACACCTGGTTTCCCTCCCTTCCTATATCGACGCCAAAGTATCGGCCAAGCCTTCCAAGAACAAGGTGGCCGTCCTTTATGCCGACGGCGAGATTGTGGACGGCAGCGGCAAGTCCCAGGTGGCCGGAGACCGCTTCATGAAGCTGGTGGAAAAGCTGCGCAAGGACAAGAACGTGAAGGCTGTGGTGCTTCGCGTGAACTCTCCGGGCGGCAGCGTATCGGCCTCGGTGAAGATTCGCACGGCGCTGGATTCCCTGATGAAGGAGAAGCCGCTGGTGGCTTCCTTCGGCGATTATGCGGCTTCCGGCGGCTACTGGATTTCCAGCGGTTGCCAGAAGATTTATGCCGATGCCACCACCGTCACGGGCTCTATCGGCGTATTTTCCCTGATTCCGGACTTCTCCAAAGTGACCAAGAAGGTGGGCGTGAACGTGGAGTCCGTGGGCTCCAACAAGCACAGCGACATGATGTCCCTGATGCGCCCCTTCGACGCCGCCGAACTGGCCTACATGCAGGCCTCCGTGGAAGATATCTACGAGTTGTTCGTGAACCTGGTGGCTACTTCCCGCGGGCTGTCCGTGGAGCGTGTGGACCAGATTGCCCAGGGCCGCGTGTGGGCCGCTGCGGATGCCCTGGAGGTGGGCTTGGTGGATGAAATCGGCACTTTGCAGGATGCCATTTCCTATGCCGCCGCCCTGGCCGACCTTCCTTCTTCCGACGATTATTCCGTGGCTTCCTATCCCGCCGTTCCGTCCTTCTTCGAGCAGCTGATGAGTCAGCTGGGCGGTTCCGGTTTCGGCTCGGATTCTCGCCTGGGTATGGATGGCCGCCTCCGCGCCCTGAAGACTTACGCCCCCGGTCGCTTCTATGCCCGTTTGCCGTACGATTTCGAGATTCGGTAGGACTTACGTTGCAGGT
>CADBHY010000184.1 GCA_902794615.1 uncultured Bacteroidia bacterium | reverse complement strand
GCTCCGACAAAGAATGGACAGCAGACGGATACTTAGTGAATAAAACAGATATGTTATAAGCGATAACAAAAAAGTTATATATGGAAAACTTGATTGACGAAATAAAGGGGAAGGTCATTGAGGCCTTGAATCTGGACGGCATGACGCCGGAGGACATAGCCGATGACGCACCCTTGTTCGGAGACGGGGGACTGGGCCTGGATTCCATTGACGTGCTGGAGCTGATTGTCCTCCTGGAGAAGAATTACGGAATCAAACTGAGCTCTCCCGCCCAGGGAAAAGAAGTGTTCCGGAGCATGGCCGTCATGGCCGATTATGTGGCCCGCAACCGCAGCAAATAAGTGAAAACGGAGGTGGTCATAACGGGGGCCGGCGTGGCCTGCGCCATCGGAGTGGGAAAAGCCGCCTGCCTGGAAGCGCTGCGCAGCGGACGGAGCGGTATTGGGCCGGTGCGTTACCTGCAAACTGCGCTGAAGGATTTTCCCGTGGGGGAGGTGCCCCTTTCCAACGCGGAGCTCGGGCAGCTGTGCGGCGCCCCGGTACAATGGTCCAGAACCACCCTCCTGTCTGTTTGCGCCCTGAGGGAGGCACTGGACGAGGCCGGACTGAAAGACGGCACCGGCATGTTCCTCTGCGGCGGCACCACGGTGGGAGGCATGGATGTGACGGAGAAAAACTGGCCCTCCTACTCTCCCCATCACGGATGCGGTGCCACCACGGACCTGGCGGCCCTGTTCGTGGGCGGCTTCGACGACGCCACTACGCTCTCGACCGCCTGCTCATCGGCCGCCAATGCCATTATTTTAGGGGCCAACCTGCTCCGGAGCGGGAAATACCGGCGGGTGGTGGCCGGAGGCAGTGAATGCCTCAGCAACTTCCACCTGAACGGTTTTCATTCCCTCATGATTCTGGACAGCGAACCCTGCCGGCCGTTTGACGCCACGCGGGCGGGGCTTAACCTGGGGGAAGGTGCGGCCTATCTGGTATTGGAAACGGCCGACAGCGCCCGCGAGCGCGGTGTCCGGCCCCTGGCCCGCCTGTCCGGCTTTGGCAACGCCTGCGACGCTTTCCACCAGACGGCCTCTTCCGAGAATGGAGAAGGCGCCTTCCTGGCCATGACAAAGGCCCTCAGGATGTCCGGGCTGGAGGCATCGGCCATAGACTATGTGAATGCGCACGGGACGGGAACCCCCAACAACGACGCTTCCGAAAGCGCCGCCCTGCGCCGGGTGTTCGGAAGCAGCCTGCCACCCGTTTCTTCCACCAAAGCCTTTACCGGGCACACAACCAGTGCGTCCGGCTCCATCGAGGCTGTATTCTGCCTGCTGGCCCTGCAGGAGGGGTTCCTGCCGCCCCAGCTGAACTGGCGCACGCCGGATCCGGCCTGTGTGAAGCCTTGCTGCGGGCAGGCCGATGCCGCTCCCAGACATATCCTGTCCAATGCCTTCGGCTTCGGCGGGAATGACAGTTCTTTAATCTTCAGCGCTTATGAGTAGGGAAGTGTATTTACGGGCCGTGGTAAAGCTGGGAGCCGATGACCCGGACTTCCGGGAGCTTATTCCGCCCATGGAGGCCCGCCGGATGGGACGCCTTCTGAAAAGGGCCGTCTGGTGCTCCTGCAAGGCCCTGCAGGAAGCGGGCCTGGACATGCCGGATGCCATCATAACGGCCACGGACTACGGCTGCATGGAAAACTCCGAGTCTTTCCTGGCCGGGGTCCTGCATCCGGAGAATGCGTCCATGAGCCCCACCAAGTTCATGCAGAGCACCCACAATACCATCGGCTCCATCGTGGCCATACGCCTGGGCTGCCATGGATACAATGCCACTTACTCCCATACGGGCTGTTCGTTCAGAAGCGCCCTGGAAGACGCCATGATGCAGCTTCAGCTGGGAGACATTTCGTCGGCCCTGGTGGGCTGGTACGACGAGCGTACGCCGGCCATGGAGCGGATGCACCTTCCCGGCACGGAGCATGCAGCAGCAATCGTTTTATCGGTGAATCCCAAGTAATATGTTCAGACTACTGTTTTTATCCTTCATCCAGTCGGTCCTCATGTGCAGCGCACAGTCCCTGTTCAAGGTAGCGTCCAGCCACATGGAACCCTTCTCCTGGACCTGGCTTTTCTTCCGCGACAGCGTGCTAACCAACTGGTGGCTGCTGGCCGCCGGCATCTGCGGTATCGCCGGTACCGTCGAATGGCTGTATATGCTCCGGAGCTATCCTTTCAGCCAGGTTTATCCGCTGTCCTCCATGAGTTTCCTGCTGGGGATGTTCATCGCCGTCATTTTCTTCAAGGAAACGGTGGTGTGGCAGCAGTGGGTGGGCGTTTTCCTGATTATGATGGGCTGCGGCCTCATTGCCCGATGAAAAAGCTGCTGGCATACGGGGCTGGAACGCTCCTCTTTTTGCTGCAGCTGCATGCCCAGGACGGGGAGGTGTGGACGCGCATCAAGGAAGTGAATCTGCCGAAGGAGTCCCTGCAGGCCTCCTGGCAGCGGATTTACCGCTCTCCTTTGCTGCAGGAGGAGGTGTACAGCGAAGGTGTCGTGTATATCAAAAACCCGGACAGGCTCCGCTGGGAAACGCATAAGCCCTCATACCGTCTTACCCTGGCGGACGGCACGGAGCCGCGCGGCCGCTTCCGCCTGCCCCGGGAGAAGGATTTCAAAGACATGAAACAGCTGGTCGGGCAAATTGTACTGGTGGTGGAAAAGAATACCTATAAGCTTTTGTATGTAAATATCAGGGGAGTGGATGGAGACTGGACGCAGCTTAGCTTTTCCAACTTAATCATGGACCCGCCCCTGCCCGATTCCCTCTTTGTGAAAGAATAAGAGTCTTGATATTTATACTTTGTTTTGAAGAAAGATTATATCAAAATGCTGGAAGAAAATCTATATACCGTTCTGAGCAAGGAAGAAGGGCAGGCCCGAATCCGCCTGAACCCCCGCTGCCCCATTTACGCGGCCCATTTTCCGGGCTACCCGATTACACCCGGGGTTACGCTGGTTCAAATGGCGCTTGAGCTTATGGGCCTCAAACTTCTTGGCGCCAAGGAAATAAAGTTCATTGTTCCGGTACAGCCGTCTCCGGAAGGCACGGTGCTCAGATACGAGTGGACACGCAGCGCCGACCGGGCCGATGTCCATGTCTTCCTTGACGGAGATATCCTCTGCGCCAAAATGACGCTTTCCGTATGAGCGACACCCTCATCCTGCTTCCCACATACAACAACGCCGGAACGCTGGAAGATGTGCTCCGGCGCTGCCTTGCTACGGGACTTCCCGTCCTGGTGGTGGATGACGGTTCCACCGACGGGACATCGGCCGTTCTGGACAAGTTCAAGGCCGATATCACGGTGCTGCGCCATCCGGCCAACCGGGGAAAGGGGGAAGCGCTGAAGACGGGCTTCAGGGAGGCGCTGCGGCGCGGATACAAGTACGCCGTGAGCCTGGACTCGGACGGGCAGCATTTCCCGGAGGATGTGCCGGCCCTGCTGGCCCGGAAAGGGGAGAGGACGCTGGTTGTGGGCAGCCGCAGCCAAATGGGAGCCACGGGCGGCAGTTCCTTTGCCAACCGTTTTTCCAATTTCTGGTTCTGCCTGTACACGGGGATTTACCTGCCGGATACCCAGACGGGGTATCGGCTGTATCCCTTGGAGGCTTTGCCCGCCCTTGAGCTGACGGGAACCCGCTATGAGGCGGAACTGTCGCTGCTGGTCTTCAGTGCCTGGAAGGGCCTGGAACTGGTACCGGTGCCGGTACGGGTGGCCTATCCCGAAGACCGCGTATCCCACTTCCGCCCGGCTGCGGACTTTCTCCGTATCGGCCTGCTGAATACCGTCCTGCTTTTTGTGGCGGTCTTCTATGGCTGGCCCAGGATGCTGGGGCGGGCGCTTTTTCGTTTCCTGAAAAAAATGTAATTTTGTAAATTACATTGAGAGTCTGTTTTGAAATGATTGATATTTTTATTTATAGATTATTTTTGTGGAAATTTTTCTTGAAAATTTTTGGCCATAGGGGTTCCTATGGGTGAAAATTTTTGAGGAAAATTTACCAAAAAGAAACATAAAGAATT
>CADBHY010000183.1 GCA_902794615.1 uncultured Bacteroidia bacterium | reverse complement strand
CCCGGTGGTGGCGGCATGGGCGGTCCGGGCGGCGGCGGCTTCCCCGGCGGTCATTGATAATTTTGTAACTTTGCACTCGTTATGAAACGATTACTTATACTTTTGGCCTCGGCCCTGCTGCTTGTTCCGGCAGCAGGAGCCCAGGAGGCCCCCAAAATGAACAAGAAGAACTTGGTCATCAAGGAGTGGAACACAGACCCCAAGGGAAACAACAAGGTACTGGACCACATTACAACCTTTAATGCCGACGGCAGGAAGACAGAGGAAATCGAGTACAACTCCGACGGCCAGAAGTGGCGCAAGCGCTTCGAGTACGGGGCCGACGGAAAGGTGTCCAAGGAACTGGTGTACGACCACCGGAACCGCCTTCAGACCTACAAAAAGTTTGAATTCAACGAGTTCGGCCGAAAGAAAATCCAGTACACCTACAATGCCAAGGGGAAACTGATAAGCATCAAACAATACGAGTATATTGCACAGGATGGCAACTAACGGCCACATATCCTTTGAGCGGGAGCTGGACGCCTTCGGCCCTATCACGCTGGATGAAATGAAATCCGTGAAGCTGATGAACCGTGTAGACGCCAAGTTCCTTACCAGTGAGACCGGACTGCAGGCTGTCCTGGCCGATGCCGCAGCCGCCGGTTACCGGGTGCTGGTAACGGAAGGGGATCGCCGGAGCCCGTACGACTCCGTGTATTTTGATACGCCCGGGCTGCAGATGTTCCTGGACCACCACAACCGCCGCCTGGTGCGCCAGAAGGTGCGTACCCGCTGTTATGTGCGCTCCGGCCAGGCTTTCCTGGAAATCAAGCGCAAAAACAACCACGGCCGCACCAGCAAGAAGCGGATGGCCATAGAGCCCTTCGAGATGATGGAATTCTCCGGAAACGCGGAGGCGTGTGCCTACCTGGCAAAACACTCCTGGTTTACGGCGGGGGACCTTCGGCCCGCCGTGGAAACGCTCTTTACGCGCATTACGCTGGTGAATCCGGACCTTACGGAACGTCTGACCATCGATACCTGCTTGGCATTCAAGAACTTCCGTACCGGAAAAGAAGTCTCCCTGCAGGATGCCGTCATCATCGAGCTCAAGCAGGACGGCCGCGTACACAGCCGCATGAGGGAGATTTTCCTGGAGCACCGGATTAAGCCGGTGCGCGTGAGCAAATACTGCATTGCCACCACCCTTACCGACCCTTCCGCCAAGAGCGGACGCTTCAAGCTGAAGGTGAGGGCCATAGAAAAAACCATCGGTAAAAACTTGTAACAATATGATTGACAAATTATTCCGCTTTGTACAGGAAGACTTGGCCTCGTTCGGGAATATTGATGCCGCGGACGACATGCTCTTGGATGCACAGACCATTACGGACGCCATGATGACCACCGCCCAAAAGGTGGCCGAGCTGGGTATCCGTTTTGCCCTGAACCTGCTGGTGTGCTGGATTCTGGTACACTTCTTCTATTACAAGAAGAGCCGCCGGCGTGACTACTATTTCACCTTCATGGTGTTCTCATCGGCCATGCTTACGCTGCTGTATATCATGGGCAACGTGGATGTGGGCGTGGGCCTTACCCTGGGCCTGTTTGCCATCTTCGGGGTTATCCGCTACCGCACGGAGACGGTGCCCATCCGGGAGATGACCTACCTGTTTGTGATTATCGCCCTGGCGGCGGTGAACGGCCTGGCGCCGGTCTATCATGCGGTGGGGCTCTCTACCGACTCTCCGCACTATGCCCTGGGCTGGGGCAACGTGGGGGTTATGGCCCTGGTTAACGCCCTTGTAGTGGCCCTGGTGGCCGTTTTGGAAGGAGAGCGCGTGGTGGCGCATGTGGCCACCAAACTGGTGCTTTATGACAAGATAGACCTGATTGTGCCCGAGCGGCGGGAAGAACTGAAGGCCGATTTGGAAAAGCGCCTGGGCTTCCCCATAGAGAACCTGGAGGTGGGCCATGTGGACTTCCTCAAGGATGCGGCCTTCATCAAAGTATATTATCACCTGCCCAAGGGAGAATCCAATTCCGTGAACATGATTACCCGGGCCAAAGACTATGTAGAATAATGAAAAAGTTTGTTTATCTGATGGCGCTACTGCTGCCCTTGACGGCCGCGGCACAGACGCAGAGCGGCGTACGCGCCTCCGTGGCGGCCGACTGGAAAATCCGCAAGGGCCTGCACCTGACGGTGGAGGAGGAGCTTCGCATGGACGGCGTGTTCAAGTCTTTGGACAGGCTTCAGACGACCATCGGCCTGGAATATAAGGTGTCTCCGTATGTCAAGCTGGGGGCGGGCTATATCCTGATTAACCCCTACAGCGCGGGCAATCTGTATTTCAAGGAGCCGCGCCACCGTTTCTATGTGGACGGCATGGTACACTACAATTTGAACGGCTTCAATTTCTCCTTGAGGGAGCGGGTGCAGCTTACGCATCGCACAGGCGATTTCAACGCATATCAGAACACTCCCAACCTGGTGGCCCTGAAAACCCGTCTGGGCGTGTCCTACAAGGGCTGGACATATTTCGAGCCCGGGGTGTTCTTTGAGGTGAGAACCCAGCTCAACGCCCCCTGGGGCAGCACCTCCGGCTCCCTCCAGACCAAGAGCGACGGCACCACTTACTATGCCTACACGCACGCCGGTTACACCCATACGTACAACGACCGCTACCGCGGCATCATC
>CADBHY010000182.1 GCA_902794615.1 uncultured Bacteroidia bacterium | reverse complement strand
TGACCTTGCCGTTGCCGTCCAGGTCCATCCGCTTGGCGTAGACCACGCCGCTGAAGCCCGAGGCGATCCAGGCCCGGGTGCACTTGTCCTTGGGGTGGACGTCCACAGAGGTCTTGTCCGACTCGGAATAGTAGTAGGAGGGAATGAATCCCCAGTAGAGCATCTCGGTGAGGGGGGTCCGGGCGTAGCTGCTGGCCTTGCTCAGGTCAGAGATGGCCAGGGGCCAGTTCCCGTACTTCACCTGGACGGTGATGTTCCAGTGGGCGCCCTTGAGATACCGCTGCATGATGGCGGCGTACTGCTCCACGGTGATGGAACCCTGGGGATTGAAGCGGCCGTTCCCCACGCCGTTGACGATGCCGTTTTCAGCGGCCCACTTGATGTAGGGGGCGTCCCACCGGCCGGCGGGCACGTCAGAGAAGGCGGTGCCGGTATAGTCATCGGGGTCCATGCCGCCGTTGAGGCCGTCCAGCCGGCCCAGCATGGTGACGAACATGGCCCGGGTGTAGGTGGCATTGGGGGAGAACTTGGTGCTGCTGGTGCCGGTCATGAGGCCCATCTCGTACATCAGGCAGATGTCATCGTAGTGGGGGTTGTCGCTGTAGACGTCTGTAAAAGGCAGGCTCGCCGCGCCGGCGGGGATGGCCGCCACGGACAGGAGCATGAGCAGGGACAGGAACAGGGACAGGGCTCGTTTCATATTGGTTCCTCCATTCTGTTTGCTTTTGGATGGCAGAAGCTCGCTCTATGTTGGTATCAAGTATTATAGGGGCGGAATCGCAGGGCCTGAACGAGAAACGGCCTTCGTTACTCGCCTACTGCAACAGTATGGTTTTTGTAAGTGTTCCAGGTCGGTTCATAACTGGGATCCGCCTGATTGCCCCACATATCCCATCCTTCACGATCTCCCCGCGCAAACAATTCAATCCGATTCGGCAGGCTGCAGGATTCGATAATCGGGATTATCTCATCCGGCTTTCTGCTATGCTCCCGTTTTTGCGTTCTGACCAGATTGACCTGTGAGCGTGCGGGAGGCAACGTTCGATTCGGTGAGCTCTTCTTTTTGATGCCAAAAAGGAGGAGTTCCGTCACATTGCGAAAATAGAATCCAACACCTCTTCCGTCGGGCAAACCATCCTTACGCACTTTTTCCCACACGATATTCCCCTTGTACTCAAACCCCCACGCATCCATAACAGCTAACCCGTCCGGAAGTAAAGCATTGGGAATCCAAAGGTATAAATGTGCCTTTTCGTCCGCTATGTCAGCGACGGGAAGTGCTTTAATATCTGAAAGCGACATCGTCTCATACCTTGTCAGGCGTTTGTGCTCAGGGGCAACTTTACCGGTACGATTTTGAAACTGCCAAGGCGGATCGGCGTAGATCGTATTATACTTTTTCCCGTTCGTGAAAGCCATCAAATCTCTCTTTGTGAGCTCGAAGTTACTCATATCCCTTGACACATCCCTCATGCAGGATTTCGATGGCATGCCCATAATCATAGAACTCACATTTTTGTTGTATGTCATGCTCTATGTACCTGTTGTATGCGACCATTTCCCCACCGCCCTTTTCCTCTCTATCCTTCCGTCTATCTGCTAACCCTGTCTGCATCCCTCAAGTTATTTCTGGTTTGTAAATGGAGTATATCATCTTTCCAGCTACATTTCAATCTTCAGCAGAAAATGCGCACAAAAAAACGAAGGAGGCACTTCCTGATGGAGCACCTCCTTCGGACATTCGTTTCTGTGTGGGCGCGGCTTACGCCAGCTTGGCCTTGGCCATGTCGGTGAGCTGGGTGAAGGCGGCCTTGTCGTTGACGGCCATCTCAGCCAGCATCTTCCGGTTGATCTCCACGCCGGCCAGCTTCAGGCCGTGCATGAAGTTGGAATAGTTCATGCCGTTGGCCTTGCAGCCTGCGCTGATGCGGGTGATCCAAAGCTGACGGAAGTTGCGCTTCTTCTGCTTGCGGCCCACGTATGCGTAGGTCAGGGACTTCATGACCTGCTCGTTGGCCATCTTGAAGTGCTTGGACTTGGCGCCCCAGTAGCCCTTGGCCATCTTCAGGATCTTATTTCTTCTCTTGCGCGTCATCATCGCGCCTTTCACTCTAGCCATGGTATGTTAGCCTCCTATCGCTTTCTGTGTCGGATTATTTATACAGGATCATGCGCTTGATGGCGGACTCGTTGGTCTTGTCCGCGTAGGCGCCGGCGCGGAGGCCGCGCTTCCGTTTGGTGCTCTTCTTGTTGAGGATATGGCTCTTGAAGGCGTGGGCGCGCTTGACCTTGCCGTTCTTGGTGAGGTTGAAACGCTTCTTGGCGCCGCTGTGGGTCTTGATCTTCTGTTTAGGCATGGCGGGTTACTCCTTTGTAGAATTTGTCTCGGCGGCGGGGGCCTCAGGCGCGGGGGCCCCGGCGGGCTCCCCCTCCTTGGCCGGCTTCTCCTTGCCGCCCTTGGGCTTCTTGTCCTTTTTGCTGTCCTTGTTCTGCCTGCAGGACAGGAACATGGTCATGTGGCGTCCATCCAGCTTGGGCTCCTTGTCCATGGTCGCCACTTCCGCGCACTCCTCGGCGAATTTCTCCAGCAGGCGCTTGCCGATGTCGGTGTGGGCCATCTCCCGCCCGCGGAAGCGGACAGCGACCTTCACCCGGTTCCCGTCGGCGAGAAAACGCTGGGCGTTGCGGACCTTGACA
>CADBHY010000181.1 GCA_902794615.1 uncultured Bacteroidia bacterium | reverse complement strand
AGCATCTCTGTCACGGCCTGCACGTAGGCTTCGTGCGTATAGCCTCGGCCCACGGCATGGGCGCCCAGGAAGGTGCTTTTAACCGCCGCGGGAACCGTTTCCCGGATGCGGCGGATCCCCCGCAGCATCTTCAGCTCATCGGCCTTGTTGAGCCCGTAACCGCTCTTGATTTCCAGGGCTACGGTGCCCTTGTCCATCATTTCCTGCACCCGCGTCATGGATTGCCGATACAGCTCCTCCTCGGAGGTCCGGTGCAGCAGGTCGGCGGAGTTGAGGATACCGCCGCCCCGGGCCGCTATCTCCTCATAGGAAAGGCCGTTAATCTTGTCCAGGAACTCGCCGTCCCGGCTGCCGGCATACACCACGTGCGTGTGGCTGTCGCAGAAGCCCGGCATCAGCATCCCGCCTTGAGCATCTACGACGGGGGAATAAGATTCCCCCGAACCCCCTGCGGCCTTTTCGCCTTTCCAACTTTGCTCCGCAAAGTCACGGCCCGGCCGGGCGCCTGATGGCGCCTTGTCCGGAGCTTCGGGCCAGGGGCAGGTGCTCATGGGCCCGAAGGCGGCAATCTGCCCGTCTTCTATCCGGAGCCAGGCGTTTTCCAGCACGCCCGTCCGGCCCTGCTCCTCACCCTCCACCCGCAGCACCCCCTCCGGCTGGATACCCACCAGCAGTCCTATATTATAGATAAGTTTCATTCTTAATAAATTCAACAGACTTTTCTATGAGCGGATGCATATACGTATCCGTACTCACAAAGGGAACCTGCTGGCGGTAATCGGAAAAAATGCGCTCCAGAGTGGGGGAACTCCTGAGCGGGCGGCGGAACTCCAGCGCCTGGGCGGCGTTGAACAGCTCGATGGCCAGCACCGTCTCCACGTTGTCCACCACCCGCACCAGCTTGGTGGCGCTGTTGGAGCCCATGGATACATGGTCCTCCTGGCCCTGCGAAGAGGGGATGGAGTCGCAGGAGGCGGGCCAGCACAGCCCCTTGTTCTGGCTCACGATACTGGCGGCCGTGTACTGCGGAATCATGAAGCCGCTGTTGAGGCCGGGCTCCGTCACCAGGTACTTGGGAAGGCCCCGGAGCCCGTGAATGAGCTGGTAAGTTCTTCTTTCAGAGATACTGGCCAGCTCGCTCATGGCGATGGCCAGCGAGTCCATGGGAATGGCGATAGGCTCTCCGTGGAAGTTTCCGGCCGATATCACCATGTCCTCGTCCGGGAAGATGTTGGGATTGTCCGTGGCGGAGTTTATCTCGTTCTCAATCACGGACTTCACATACAGGATATTGTCTTTCACGGCCCCGTGTACCTGCGGGATGCAGCGGAAACTGTACGGGTCCTGCACATGCTCCTTGGGCCGGCCAATCAGCTCGCTGCCCTCCAGAACCTGCATGAATTTCTCTCCCGTCAGAATCTGTCCCGTGTGCGGGCGCAGGTGATGCGTGAGCGGCAGGAAGGGCTCGATGCGCCCGTCGTAGGCGTCCAGGGACATGGCGCCAATCAAATCGGCCCATTTGCTCAGGCGCATGCTCTTGAGGATGCTCCAGATGGCATGGGCGCTCATGAACTGCGTGCCGTTCAAAAGGGCCAGGCCCTCCTTGCTCTGCAGTTTGACGGGCTCCCAGCCCATTTCTTTCCATACCTCGGCCGCCGGGCGTTCCACCCCCTTGTACAGGACTTCGCCCAGGCCGATAAGCGGCAAACTCAGGTGCGCCAAGGGGGCCAGGTCTCCGGAGGCGCCCAGGGAACCCTGCTGGTACACCACCGGCAGAATATCCTCGTTGAACATGTCCACCAGGCGCTGCACGGTGACCAGCTGGACGCCCGAGTGGCCGTAAGACAGGGACTGGGCCTTCAGCAGCAGCATCAGCTTCACAATCTGCGGCCGCACCTTTTCCCCGGCCCCGCAGGCGTGCGACATCACCAGGTTGTGCTGCAGCCGGCTCAGGTCTTCCTTGGGAATGCTCACGTTATAAAGGGAGCCGAAGCCTGTCGTAACCCCGTAGATGGGCCGGTCCAGGTCTTCCATCTTGCGGTCCAGGTACTCCCGGCATTTTACGATGGCCTGCACGGCCTCCGCCGAAAGGACCAGTTTTTCCTTCTTGTCGATAATCTCTTTCACCCTCTCCAGGGAGAGGTGCTCGGTTGAAATGGAATGCATAGTCAGGATTAGGTTTTTACAGATTCTTCACTGCGTTCAGGATAAGGGACTCGTCGGCCTCGGCGGGCAGGGTGACCTGGAGGCCGGGGGTGCGGGCCATCTCGCGCTCGATGGCAAAGCGGGCGCCGGCGTTCCGGGCCCAGCTGCGGCGGGCGATGCCGTTGTTCACGTCCCAGAAAAGCATCTCCCGGATATGGCGCTCGCTGTCGGCCGATCCGTCTATCACCATGCCGAAGCCGCCGTTAATCACTTCTCCCCAGCCCACGCCGCCGCCGTTGTGGAGGCTTACCCAGGTGGCCCCGCGGAAGCCGTCGCCAATGACGTTCTGCACGGCCATATCGGCCGTGAACTGGCTTCCGTCATAGATATTGGAGGTTTCGCGGAAGGGCGAGTCCGTTCCGGAGACGTCGTGGTGGTCCCGTCCCAGCACAATGGGGGCCGATATTTCCCCGCGCCGGATGGCCTCGTTGAAGGCCAGGGCAATGCGGGTGCGGCCCTCGCAGTCGGCATAGAGGATGCGGGCCTGCGAGCCCACCACCAGGTGGTTGCGGCCGGCCTCCTGAATCCAGTGGATGTTGTCGCGCATCTGGCCGGCAATCT
>CADBHY010000180.1 GCA_902794615.1 uncultured Bacteroidia bacterium | reverse complement strand
CCCTGCGGTACATACAGGAAGTTGCCCCGCGTAGCGGCCGATGCCGGAACAGCGCCCAGCGTGATGCTGCCTTCCCGGGGCGTCAGCAGCCCCATGACAAGTCGCAGCAGGGTACTCTTTCCGATGCCCGTGGTGCCCATGATAACAGACAGCCCGCCGGCCGGGAAAGTGCAGGAAAAGTCTTTCAAGACCGGCTCATGACCGCCGGGATAGGCATAAGACACATGGGAAACCACAATCTCCGGGGCATCGGCCAGGATAACGGGCTCTTCCACACGCTCCTCTTCCAGCTCTTCCAGCTCCATGAGCCGCTCAATAGAAGTAAGGGCCGTGATGAAGGCCGGAATCTGCCTGCCGAACTCCGCCACCGGGCGCTGCACCTGGCCCACCAGTTGGATGAAGCCGGTCATGGTGCCGAAGGTGACCGTGCCGTGAAGGATACCCACGATACCCCAGATAAAAGCGGCTGCGTGGCCCGCCTGAAATCCAAAAAACATGAGACCCCGCGCTACGGCGTTGTAATTGAGGCGTTTGCGCACATTTTTCTCCACATCATCCTGCAGCCAGCCAAACTTCTGCAGCACCCGTTCCACGCTGGTGAGCGTAAGCACCAGCACCCGCTGCTGCAGGCTCTCCTGCATCACCTGCTGAATTTCGCTCTCGCGGGCACGGATGGCCGCCATCAGCTTCCTGAGCTGCCTGAAGAACATCTTGGACCCCAGGACCGCCGCCCCCATCAGGATGAGCAGCACCCACAGCAGATGGGGAGCAAGCACCAGCAGATAGGCCGATGCTGCCAGAAGCTGCACAAGGGTAATCATCAGCCCCGGGATGCGGGAAGAAAAGAGCTCGGCCACCACGCGGATGTCATCCTCCAGGCGGTTCACGGTATCCCCCGACAGGAAGCGCTCCCGACCGTCCCAGCGGCTCCGGAGCACATGGCCGAAGAAGTGCTTCCGCAGGCGGTTTTGCGTCTTCACCTGCGAATAACCCTCCCACCAGTTGAACAGCGTGATCAAGGCCAGCTGGATAAGCAGAATTCCGACAAACAGGCCGATTCCGCTTCCCAATGGCATGGGGCTGTATCCGGTGGCAATATCCACCAGCCGCTTGCTGGCCCATACAAAAGCCAGTGAAGCGGCAACCCGTCCCAGCCCGATGAGCGTGGTGACCAGCATCCAGCCACGGACCGGACGGGAATAGGCGCCGATGGCGCGTAGGCACTGTCGGAAGTCTTTCATTCTTCCACGATGCCCTGCTCTACCCACTGGGCCAGCAGTTTGGCGATGTCGGCCTGGGCCTGCTCCGCGGAGACATCGTACTTCTCAAGGAGCAGCCCGGTAAGGGTGTCTTCGGTGAAATCCTTCCCCTGAAGCTGTTCCCACAGCCAGGCGGCGCTCTCGTTGAGTGAGATAATCTTGTTGAAATTCACCTGGGAGAGTCCTTCTCCCACCACAATGTGTTCCCCGCAAAGCGTACGCAGGGTAAATCCTTCCTTAATCCTCATTTTTTTTCAAAAAATAAAAAAATACACGTTACCCCCTCCCGAAACCCCTCCCCTCGGGGGAGGGACTTATGGATGGGAGTCTTCGATAGATTCCTAAAATAATTCGGCGAAAGGGGAGTAGCCTGGCCCAAAACTTCCCGTCGCCGGGTTTGACGGCTTTTCCGTTCCGGAGGATGGTCTTGACCGTGCCCAGGACATCGGCCCGGGTGCAGGATTCCGTGCCCCGGATGTTCCCGTCGCCCATGAGCGTGAGCCGCTGCCCCTCCTCGCGGATGATGCGGTGCAGGACGTATCGGCCCGGAAGGCGCACCAGCACAATGTCTCCTTTGTGGACGGCGGGCTCCTTGCGTAGGACCACGCTGTCCCGGCCTTCACGGATAAAAGGCAGCATGCTGCTTCCCTTGGGGGAAAGCGTCACCTCGCGGCCTTCGTCCAGCAGGACGGCCACCTCTTCCAGAAAGACCTCGTTGGGCAGAACAATCTTATCCATGGACGGTCTTGTGGCAAAGGACGGCCGCCGCCGCATCCGGCAGGCAGCGGAGGGTATAACAAGGGACGGCGGTGGCCAGGGCCTCCAGGGTCCGGTGCCAGCCGTCGGAAAGTTCCCTGAAGGGGCGGAAGGCCGATGCCGATGCCATCACCGAAGCATAAGCCTCCAATGGGTTCAGCCTCCGGATGGCGTTCTGAGGGGCCTGCTCGATGCGGACGATGGCCCCTACCGGCACGTCCTGGGCCTTGTAGCAGGGCGTTTTTCCGCTCCAGGGGGTCCCGAACACACGGGCGCTGCCGTCCGGCATCAGGCGCAGGACGGGGTTGTCGTCGTTCAGGAGCTCCGTTCCGGGTATGTTTTGCAGCCACAGGCGGCTGTGCGTGCTTTTTCCCGTTCCGCTCTTCCCCAGGAAAAGGTAACCCTTCCCCTCGTGCATCACTACGGAGGAGTGCATTTCCAGCGCCCCTTTCCGTGCCGATGAAAAGGCATAGAGTAGCATGAGGGCATTGTTGAGGGCAAAGACGTCATCTGTTCCGCTAAGCTGCATGCAGGCCTTGGTGAAATTCCCATTGACTTGCAGCTGCACGGCCACCGGCCTGCCCGGCAGCGGCCGCATCCGGAAAAGATGCCCATCCGGGACGGCCCAGATGGCAATTTCCGGGAACTCCGGCCCGTCCTGCGTGCAGAACAGGGGCTCTCCCTGCGGGTCCGGCACGGTCTCCGTCTGCTCCAAGTCAAAGAGACGGGCGTCTCCGGACGCCTCGAAGGG
>CADBHY010000179.1 GCA_902794615.1 uncultured Bacteroidia bacterium | reverse complement strand
GACGAGGAGCTTTGCGGCGTCCTGGGCCATGAGATGGGCCATGTGGCGCTCCATCACACGCGCAAGCAGATGCAGAAGCAGATGCTCACGTCGGCCACCCTGCAGGGCCTGGCCTCCACGTCCCAGAAGGTGGCCGTGCTCACGGATTCGCAGCTGGGCGCCATCGGGGAAATGGTCCTGAACGCCAAGTTCTCCCGCAATATGGAAACTGAGGCCGATGACTACGGCTACAACTTCCTCTGCGAAGCCGGCAAGAACCCCTGGACCATGGTGATGGCTTTTGAGAAGTTGCAGAAGCTTTCCGGCGGCTCCCAAAGCGGCCCGGTTACCAATATCTTCTCTTCCCATCCGGATACGGCCACCCGTATCGAGCACATTACCCGGCGCTGCATCAATGACGGCTTCAACCGGCCGCAGGGCAAGTAAGCCATGAAGAAATACAGCCTGCTGCTGCTTGTGGCGCTGGCCGCATGCAGCCCGCGTTTTGAGGTGTACGACTTTCGCTGCGAGGGGCTTGTGGAGCCGCTGGGCATTGACAGCTGCGAACCCCATTTCAGCTGGAAGCTCCGCTCCGGGGAACCCATGCGGCAAGTGGCCTGGCAGCTGGAGGTGAAAGACCTCTGGAATTCCGGAAAAGTGGAGTCCGAGGGGCAGGTTATGGTCCCTTATGAAGGGCCGATGCTTGCTTCCCGGCAGCAGGCTCTCTGGCGCGTGCGGGTATGGCGGCAGGACGGAAAAGTGTCCCGCTGGAGCCCCTGGACGCGCTTTGGCGTGGGCATCGTGGCCCCGGACACCCTCCGGGGAGCCTATATAGGCGCCGTTCCCGGGGAGGGCCGCGCCCCGCTTCTGAGAAAACGCTTTGCCGCCTCCGGAGGAAAGGGGCTGCTGTATGTGAACTCCCTGGGCTATCACGAGGTGTTTCTGAACGGGCAGAAGGTGTCCGACCAGGTGTTGGCTCCGGCCGTGTCCCAGTTGGACAAGCGCTCGCTCATTGTAGTATATGAGCTGGCCCTTCGCAAGGGAGAAAACGAGCTTTGCCTTGCCGCCGGTTCCGGCTGGTACAAGAAAACCACCTTCGGCACCGTTTATGACGGCCCGCTGGTGAAGGCCGAGCTGGACGTGGAAGGGGAGCCCCTTGTGGTGACGGACGCCTCCTGGGAAGGCGCCTGGAGCGGCTACCGGGACTTGGGAGACTGGCGCCCCCACGGCTTTGTGGGAGAGCGCATCGAGGCGGGCGTGGAGCCCGTCTGGGGCCCGGTGGACGTGGTGGACGTGCCCGCCGGAATCCGGGCCTCCATGCAGATGTGCGAGCCCTGTCGCGTACAGGAAGTCCTGGAACCCGTTTCCGTGGAGCCCTACGGCTCCGGCTGGCGCATGGACATGGGCCGGTGCATCAACGCCCTGGCCGAAATCCAGCTGCCGCCCCTGCCTGCCGGGCAGGTGGTGACGGTGCGTTACAGTGATGTGGACATTCCGGAGTTCGACCCCGAAATCTGCGGTTATGACCAGCTGGTGAGCTCCGGCAAGCCGGAGGGGGATGTCTTTGTGAACCGCTTCAACCATCATGTGTTCCGCTATATCCAGATAGACAGCCTGGTGCAGAAACCCCTGCGGGTGAGGGCGCACCGCATGCGCACGGACTTTCCCAAGGAATCGGCCTTCCAGTGCAGCGACCTTGAGCTGCAGGCCATCTATGACCTGGTGGACCATACCGTGGAGAACCTGAGTTTCAACGGCTATATGGTGGACTGTGCCAGCATCGAGCGCCTGGGCTACGGCGGGGACGGCACGGCTTCCGCCCTCACTTTGCAGACCATGGCCTCCACGGCGCCCCTGTACCTGAACTGGCTGCAGGCCTGGGCCGATGCCCAGCGCCCCGACGGCGGCCTTCCCCATACGGCCCCCAATCCCTATACGGCCGGCGGCGGCCCCTACTGGTGCAGCTTCCTGGTGCAGGCCTCGTGGCAGAGCTATCTGAGCTACGGAGACCGCAGGCCCGTGGAACGTTATTATCCGGCCATGAAACATTGGCTGGACTATGTGGATGCCTACAGCGTGGACGGTCTTCTGAAGCGCTGGCCGGACGAGAAATACCGCGGCTGGTACCTGGGAGACTGGGCCGCCCCCAAGGGCGTGGACGTGCAGGACCCCGCGTCCGTGGACCTGGTGAACAACTGCGCGCTCATGCAGGTGTATCAGGCTTTGGAGCAAATTGCCCTGCTACTAAATGAGAAGGCCGATGCTGCCGCCTTCCGCCTCCGGGGAGAAACCCTGGGCCGAAGGATTCAGCAGGCCTTCTACCATCCCGAAGACGGCACCTATGCCTCCGGCAGCCAGCTGGATTTGGTGTATCCGCTCCTCACCGGCGTAACACCGGAGGATCAGCGGGAAAAGGTGGTATCGGCCCTGAAGGAGCGCACGGCCACGGTTTATGGCAATCACCTGGCCACGGGCCTGGTGGGCGTTCCCGTGATTACCCGCTGGGCCACCCTCAGCGGCGAGGCAGAATGGCTGTACGGCCTTCTGAAGCAGCATTCATACCCCGGCTACCTCTATATGCTGGACAACGGCGCCACCGGCGTGTGGGAAGAGTGGGACGGCGGCCGCAGCCACCTGCACAACTGCTACAACGGCATTGGCAGCTGGTTCTTTGAGGCCCTGGCCGGTATTGTGCCGGTGGAACCCGGATACCGCCGGGTGCGTATTGCCCCGCAGCTGACAGACAAACTGGAGTGGGTGACGGCAACGGTAGGCACTCCCTACGGCCCGCTTACCGTCCGGCGCCAAGGAAAAGAAATACAAGTAGACGCCCCTGTGGGCATAGAAATCATCGATTGACCATGTACGATTTAGCCATTGTCGGCGGCGGCCC
>CADBHY010000178.1 GCA_902794615.1 uncultured Bacteroidia bacterium | reverse complement strand
CCGAAGGCGAAGTCCAGCACCGTGGCCCCGGCCGACAAAATCCGGAGCTCTCCGGTAGGCGTGAACACGAAAATCTCCTTGGAAGGGGGCTGGGGCAGGTCTTCGGGATTGTCGGAACCCGGATGCTCCAGGGCGTAGCGCATGCTCCGGAGCCAGGTGTCCAGCGTCTCTTCCCGCTTGATTCCCTTGTAGCTCCAGTGGCTGGCAAAGCCGTTCTCGGCCACGTCGTCCATGCGCTTAGTGCGAATCTGCACCTCCACATAGGCGCCGTCGCGGTTCTTCACCGTGATGTGCAGGCTCTCGTAGCCGTTGGGCTTGGGGGTGGAAATCCAGTCCCGCAGGCGCCCCGTATCGGCCTCGTATTCCTCCGTCACAAAGGAGTACACCTGCCAGCAGAGGTCTTTTTCCAACTTGTGGTTTTCCGGATCGCAGTCTATGATGAAGCGGATGGCGAATACGTCGTACACGCCCTCAAAAGGCACTTTCTGCTTCACCATCTTCTGCCAGATGGAATAGGCCGCCTTGGTGCGCATCTTCAGCTTGTAGCGGATTCCGGCGCCTGAAAGCTTGCGTTCAAGCGGCTCGATGAACTCTGCCATCAGCTTCTCGCGGTCCCGCTCCCCGGCCTTGAGCTTGTTGGTAATGAGCCGGTATTCCTCCGGCTGGGCATAAGCCAGATAGATGTTTTCCATCTCCCGCTTCATGTTGTACAGCCCCAGCTGGTGGGCCAGCGGAATGTAGAGCATCAGCGTTTCCAGGATTTTCTGCTCACGGCTGCTCTTGGGGAACATCTTGAGGTTCCGCATCACTTCCAGGCGGTCGGCCAGTTTGAGCACCGTCACGCGCGGGTCGGCGGAATACTGGATAATCAGTTTCTTGTAATTCTCCGCCTCCAGGCGGGTGTCCTTGGGCTTGATGGTGGAAATCTTGTTGAGACCGTCCACCAGGGTGCAGACGGCGCTTCCCCACTCCGCCTCCTTCACCTCATAGCCGGCCATGCGGCTGGCTTCGTGCAGGTAAACGGCGGCGATGCAGTCTTCCGGAAGGCCAATCTCGTCGGCCACAATGCGCGCCACGGCGTCCGGATGGCCGATGAAAGGCGTCCCGTCATAGCGGGTCTGGTCTTTCAAGGCCTCCACGGCTGCCGCACGGGCACGGGATATGAGCCGGCTATTTTCCACGCTGACGCTCGGTTAAAGCCCTTTGGAAAGCCCGGGCATTCTGAAGATGCTCGGAGTAATTGGCGGCAAAACGGTGCGAGCCGTTGAAGGAAGGGTCGGCGCAGAAGAAGATGTAATTGTGCTTCTGCGGGTGCAGCACCGCCTCCAGACAGCTCTTGGGCGGGCAGGAAATGGGCCCCAGAGGCAAGCCGTAATACTTGTAGGTATTGTAGGGCGAATCCTCCATCAGGTGGCTTTTGAGGATGCGGCGGGGTTCGTAGTCAAAAATGAAGGCGATGGTAGGGTCGGCCTGGAGTTTCATGCCCGTGCGGAGCCTGTTCAGGTACACGCCGGCAATGGTGGGCTGCTCCGGCACATAGCGGGTTTCCCCGTCCACGATGGAGGCCAGGGTGGAGACCTGTTCGGGGCTAAGGCCCTGGGCTGCGGCGGCGGCCACCCTTTCGGCCGTCCACCAGGCATCCCTTTCCTTGAAAAGGCGGGCGAAGATATCCTTCACCGGTGCGGTCCAGAGCATCTGGTAGGTATCCGGGACAATCCGGGTGAAAAGGAGGGCGGGGTCCAGGCCGATGGAATCCGCGCAGGAGGCGAAGGCGGCCACGGAGGCCGAATCGGCCAGCATTTGGGCGCCTATCTTGCGGGCCAGGGCACCAGGGGTGCGGATGGCACCGGAGAGGGTGAGGTTCACCGGAGTCTGCCAGCCCTTGTGGAGCATGCGGGTAACGTAGATGCTGGTGCAGGTGGAGTCTATGCGGTAATGGCCCGCCTGAATGCTTTCCACCTCCTTGAAAACGCGCTTGAGGCTGGCGGGCTTCCGCACCTGTCCGCTGGCCAGGATGCTGTCACAGACAGCCTCCGGCTCCATCCAGGGATACACGTACACGTCCATCTCCCCGGAGAAATTGGGGGCCTTGCGGTCATACCAGTAGCAGTAGGCGAACCAGCCGCCCACACCCAGGGCGACGGCCGTCAGGGCCAGGATAATCCAAAGAAGCGTCTTTTTCATACTCAGCGGAGTTTAAGCTCGTCTCCTTCCCGGAGACTGGGGGCCTTGGAAAGTCCGTTCATTTTGAGCACAGCCTTCTCCTTGAGGGCGAAGCGCTGACAAATCGCATGGAAGTCTTCTCCGTCTTCCTCTACGATATACTTGTCCAGGCCCTTGGGGGAATGGTTCTTCTTGTGGGCCAGATAAACCACCGTTCCGGGAGCCAGGGGCGCATCCCGCTTCAGGTCATTGAAACGGAGTATTTCCCGGTGGAAGAGGTGGTAATGCTTGGCAATGGACTTGTACGTCTCTCCCTCAAGGGAATACACGAAGGGTACGCCGTTGACGGAGTAAAGCTCCCGGGTGAGCGGGAAGTGGAATTCCTCGTCCGACATCGTGAGCACGGGGGCTTCTATCCGGTGCGGCGGCAGGGGCATTTCCTCCGCCTCCACTTCCTTCAGCACATCGAAGCGGGATAGATTGTTATCCTCTATGTAGCGGATGAGTTTGGCGGCATAAGAGGGGTCCGTGGCATAGCCGGCCTTCTTGAGGCCGTAGGCCCAGCCTTTGTAATCCGTGCGGTCCAGGTCGAAGAGGAATTTGTAGCGGTCGCGGTAACGGAGGAAATCCGAATGGTCCCGGTAACTCTCCTCCACGGAATCGTACACGCGGAAACACTCGCCGCGGGCGTCGTCGTCCACCTTCATGGATTTTC
>CADBHY010000177.1 GCA_902794615.1 uncultured Bacteroidia bacterium | reverse complement strand
GTAATACCCAGGCCCTTGAGGGCGTCGGGGACATGGGAGTAGGCCATCTTTTCACGGATGGCGGCCAGCGAAACGATGGCCAGGAACCAGCCCAGACCGGAGCCCAGGGCATATACGGTGGCCTCTCCGATGTTCAGGAAGTCTTTCTGCTGCATGAACAGGGAACCGCCCAGGATGGCGCAGTTCACGGCAATCAGGGGCAGGAAGATACCCAGGGCCGAGTACAGCTCCGGGGAGAATTTCTCCACCACCATCTCCACTATCTGGACAATTGCGGCAATGACTGCAATGAACACGATGAAGCTCAGGAAGCTCAGGTCCACGCCTTCGATGAGGGCGTCCGGAGCCAGCACATAGGTGTTGAGCAGGTAGTTGATGGGGAGCGTGACCAGCAGCACGAAGATAACCGCGACACCCAGGCCTGCAGCTGTCTTCACATTCTTCGATACCGCCAGGAACGAGCACATTCCCAGGAAGTAAGCGAAGATCATGTTGTCCACAAAGATGGACTTTACGAATAAGCTAAGATATTCCATAGGGCGTCAGGATTATTTCTCTTGCAAGTCTTTCTGGATGGAACGCTGCACCCACACGATGCATCCCAGAAGGATGAGGGCGAAGGGCGGCAGAATCACCAGGTTGTTGGGAACGTAGCCGAAGCGGTTCAGGATATCGAAACCGAAGAGGGTTCCGCTGCCCAGAAGCTCGCGGAAGAAAGCTACGACAATGAGGATAAGGCCATAGCCGGCACCGTTGGCAACGCCGTCCAGGAAGCTGGGCCAGGGCTTGTTGCCCAGGGCGAAAGCCTCGATACGGCCCATCACGATACAGTTGGTGATAATGAGGCCGATATAGACGGACAACTGCTTGTCAATGGCATAGGTGGCTTCGAAGGACTTGAGAATCTGGTCCACGAGGATAACCATCATGGCCACCACCACCAGCTGGACAATGATACGTACCCGGCCCGGAATGGTATTGCGGAGCAGGGACAGGATAAGGCTGGAGATGCCCGTAACCACAATCACGGAGAGGGACATCACCAGGGCTCCCTTCATGGTAACGGTAACCGCCAGGGAAGAGCAGATGCCCAGCACCAGGACGGTAATGGGGTTACCTTTGAATATGGGATTCAGAATGGTTTCTTTCAGTTTTGCATCCATAGCTTAGTCCTCCTCACATTTGTGTTCTTCTTTTCCCTCGCAGCAGCCTTCCCCGCAAGCCTTCTGATTGCTCAGGAAGTACTTGGCATAGGCGCCCAGCCAAGTATCGATGGCGGCATCCAGTCCCTGGGACGTCATGGTGGCGCCGGTGATGGCATCCACCTGGTTGTCCGCCACGGACTTTCCTTCGGCGTCCTTGGGAGCGCCGCCCTTCACGATGTCAAAGACATTCGGCTGGGAGAACTGGGCGGCTTCACCCACGAACTCGGCCTGGAAGGAAGGGTCGTCCTTAATCTTGGCACCCAGGCCGGCGGTCTCGGACTCGTGGTCGAAGTAGGCTCCGCCGATGGTTTTGAGGTCTTTCTCGAAGGACATGTATCCCCAGATGGGGCCCCACAGGCCGGCTCCGTAAATGGGAACCACCGTGCGGCCGTTCTTGAAGACAAAGACGGGCAGTTCGGGTTCGCCGGTCTTGTTGGCGCCACCCTTGATGTTGTAGTTCTGGCGCTTGAGATCCTTGGGACCGTACACCTGGATTTCATCCCGGCCGATATGGAGCTCGCGGAGCTTCTTGCCCTCGAGGTCTATCACAAAGGCCTGCTCGATTTCCTGGGCGTACTTGTCCAGCTTGGCGGCGTTGCCCAGCTTGTCCAGTTCGGCCTTGGTGCCATACTGGGCGGCCTTGAGCATCTGGGAGATGGTCTCGGCCTTCTCGTTGGCGTCCTGCTTGGCCTTGAGGCTCTGGGAAACGAAGGCCAGGAGCGCTGCCACTATCACCACGATGACGGTGGTGTAAATGACGGTATATACATTATTGTTTGTATTCATAGGGCAGCGGAATTAAGCGGTTAAAGCTTTCTTGGCGCGGCGGGATGTATGGGCCGACACCACGCAGTGGTCGATGAGCGGAGCCATGGTGTTCATGAGCAGGATGGCCAGCATCATGCCTTCCATGTAACCGGGGTTCCACAGGCGAACCACCACGGCGAGGGCGCCTACCAGGAAGCCGTAAATCCATTTGCCGGTCTCCGTCTGGGCGGCGGTCACAGGGTCCGTGGCCATGAAGACGGAACCGAAGAGGAAGCCGCCCATCACCAGCTGGTAGTAGCAGGGGATGACGGTGGCGCCTGAAATCTGGCCCAGCCAGCCCACCAGGAGGCCGCCGGCGATGGAGGAGACCATGATTTTCCAGGAAGCCACGCCGGTCCATACCAGGATGAAGGCGCCGATGAGGATGGCAATCACGCTGGTTTCACCGGTACTTCCGGGAATGAAGCCGTAGAACATGTCCATGAAGCTGTACTGGCCCACGGCGCCGGTGGCGGCGTCGTAGGCGCCGTCATGGGCGATGGCCAGGGGCGTGGCGGCACTCACGGCATCTACGCCGTCTATGCCGGCCCAGGTCTTGGACACCCACACGGAAGAGCCCGACATGCTGGACGGATAGGAGAAGAAGAGGAAGGCGCGGGCCACCAGGGCCGGGTTCCAAATGTTCATTCCGGTACCGCCGAATACTTCTTTCACAAAAATCACGGAGAAAGCCACGGCCAGGGCCAGCATCCACAGGGGAACGTCCACGGGCACGATGAGGGGAATCAGGAAACCGGTTACCAGGTAACCTTCGTTCACTTCTTCTCCGCGAATCTGGGAACTGGCAAACTCAATGGCCAGGCCCACTACATAGGAGACCACGAAAAGGGGCAGCATCCGGAGCAGTCCGTAAAAGAACATGTGCCAGAAGCCCCATTCCA
>CADBHY010000176.1 GCA_902794615.1 uncultured Bacteroidia bacterium | reverse complement strand
GGAAGCGCTGTATCCCCGGGCCGAGGCTCGCTCGCTGCTGCTCATGATCTGCGAGGCGCAGCTGGGCGTGCAGCGCCATACCCCCATCCTGGAACCGGCATACCCCATTCCTCCGGAGCGTCTGGAATCCCTTCTGAGTGCCCTTGAGCGCCTGAAAACGGGAGAGCCTGTCCAGTATGTCCTGGGCTTTTCCGAGTTCATGGGCCGACGTTTCCGCGTATCGCCGGCCGTCCTCATCCCCCGGCCGGAGACGGAGCAGCTGGTTATGGAGGCGGTTCAAACCCTTCGCGGCCTGCCCCGGAGGGCGCGCGTGCTGGACCTTTGTACGGGCTCCGGCTGCATAGCCTGGTCGCTGGCTTTGGAAGTGCCCGGCACCTCCGTCGTGGGGGTGGATATCTCCCGGCAGGCCCTTGAGGTGGCCCGCAGCCAGGATTTTCCCTTGCCCACGGGCGCTCAGGCCCCCGTTTTTATACAGGCCGATATCCTGGATACGGCGCAGCCTTTCCCCTTCGGCCCCTTTGACTGGGTGCTGTCCAACCCGCCCTATATCATGGAGGCGGAGAAAGCGCAGATGCGGCGCAATGTGCTGGATTTTGAGCCGCCCGCTGCCCTCTTTGTTCCGGACACGGACCCTTTGGTCTTTTACCGGGCCGTGGCGGCATGGTGCGGCCGCCTGCTGGTCCCCGGCGGAAGGGGGCTGGTAGAGATAAACGAGAGCCTGGGCGTGGACACCGCGGAGGTTTTTGCCTCCGCCGGATTCGGGGACGTGCGCCAAATGAAGGATTTTTTTGACAAAGACCGCTTTGTCAGCTTCCGTAAACCGCCCTTCTGATACCCTCAAATAGGCTTTTTCATTTTATCCGTGTAACACTTTTTTACACGGATAAGTATTCGGTACTTTGCAGTAAGGAACCGGGACCAAATTCCGGACATGGCAAAATGAAGTACAAAAGTTTATTATCGGGGATGGCCGCCCTTGCTTTGGCAGGGCTCCCGGGCGGCTGCGAGAAAGTCATCGTAAGCCCCGCAGTTGAGGAGGAATCTCCCTCGCAGCCTGCCGTCCTATTGGAAGATGTAGCCCGCCTGCTGTCGGTCCTGCCCCTCGGGAGTGAACAGCTGGAAGAGGTTTATGATGCCGCCAGGGCATCGGCCGGCAACGGGTATGACGAGGAGTACCGCATGCAGGAGCTGTTTTCAGAGCCGGGTGCGGGCGTGGGAGACAAGGTCTCCACCAAGGCCGACGGATACAGCCGCCCCCTACGCGAACTGCTCCGCGAGGCGGCCCTTTCCACCAAGGCCGACGGCTTTTTGGAAGACCCCGAAGCCTGGTTGGCGGCCTTGGAAAGCTCGGATATTCAGATTTACTGGCCTTTTTCGGAGGCCTGGAACGGAGACTCCTTCCCGGTGGTCACCTTCGACCCCGGCGGCGACGTGGGCTCCAACGAGGGCTACTCGCTGGGCCCGGACGGGAAGGTAACCAAGGTGCTGGTGACGGAAAAAATGGCCCGCGAGCAGCCGGTATGGGTGGTAAACCGCAATTCGGATGCAGAGTACAAGACGCTGGAGATGCTCCGCCGGGAAGACCCTTCCTGGGGGCAGGGCGGGGGAGACCTGGTGGTTTCCAAGGCCGATACCGACTCCGAGATTAAAACCCTGGTTCTGCGCACGTTCAAGGCCAAGCGTCAGTTTGATTCCTGGTTTGCCGGGGCCAGTGAATTCTGGGTCAAGATGGGCTCTGTAGAGGATTTCAAGGCCTCCTCAGAGGCGGAGCTTCGCCTGTACCAGCCCACCATTACGGACTTCCTGATGGTGGTTCGCCGTGCAGAGGTGGGCATGGATCTTACGTTCAATGCCGTGCTGGTTTCCGAATGGACGCCGCAGCTCTCATCGGCCGCCCTGATGATTGTGGAAGATGACGGTGGCACGCAGACGTCCTGGAAGTGCAGTGCCACGGTCAAATACAATTCCAAAAGCTATGGCTTTGACCTGGACCTGCCCCTCCGGACCCGGGATGACATTGTCTGGCGCGGCAACCTCACCCGCTCCTATATTGAAAAATACAGCGGCCAGCCGGTGGGCCTGGGAGATGTGGAACTGGTGCTGGAACTGATATAGTCCGAAATATTTGCAGAATAATAGAAATTTAGTTACTTTTGCATGAGCAAGAAAGTAAGGGAAGTCATCCTCCTTCTGCAAATGAACGGGTGGCATATGGACAGAATCAGAGGAGATCATCGGATTTTTGTAAAGCAGGGATACAGGTCTATTCCGGTTGCAGGGAAAGATAGTCAAGACTTGCGTGAAGGTACATATCAGGCCATTTTAAGGCAAGCTGGATTAAAGTAATATAACAATGGTAACATTACATGCAGTTATTGAGAAGGCAGAGCACAACTACAGTGCTTACGTGGAAGAAATAGATGGTGTATGCGGCATCGGAGATACGTTGGACGAGGTAAAGAGAAGCATGGAAGAGGGCCTTGTCGTTCTGAAAGAGGCCTGTATAGAAGACGGATATCCCGTTCCTGAAGAGTTGCAGGGAGAGTATGAGGTCGTATTCAAGATGGATACCCGTTCCTTCCTTCAGATGTACTGCAAAATCTTTACGAAATCGGCCTTGGAGAGGCTTACCGGCATCAACCAGAAACAACTCTGGCACTATGCCAACGGCCTCAGCACCCCCCGTCCCGCCACCGTGGCCAAAATCGAGAAGGCCCTTCACCAGCTGGGAGAGGAACTTCTTTCCATAGAATTGTAGTTCAAGCTTTCACCGTCATTTCACAGACGGAGCAGTGGAAGTCTAAGCGCAGCCGCTCTTTCCCGTTCACGAGGAAGAGGGGCTGTGCGCTGCGGGCCTGTCCCTGTTTGGGGCAGAGGCCCAGCTGGTGCCGGATGCAGTATTTGCTGCGCATGAG
>CADBHY010000175.1 GCA_902794615.1 uncultured Bacteroidia bacterium | reverse complement strand
ACGGATGACAGCATCATGACGATGGCCGTTGCCTATTGGCTGCTGAAGGACAAAGAGCACACGTATCAGGGATTGGAGGACATTATGGTGGAGTTTGGCCATAAATGTCCCTGTCCCATGGGAGGGTATGGCGGGGGATTCCACTGCTGGCTCTTTCATCCCGGTGAACTATACGCTTATGATGACCGGTACGGGGACGCCCCATACGAATCCCAAACAGGCCGACATCCTTATGGCTCCTGGGGCAACGGCTCCGCGATGCGTGTGAGCGCTGTGGGCTGGTTCTTTGATACCCTGGAGGAGACCAAGCGCGTAGCGGCAATATCGGCCGCCATCACCCACAACCATCCGGAGGGAATCAAGGGCGCCCAGGCTACTGCAGCCGCTATCTGGATGGCCAGGAACGGAAAGTCCAAAGAAGAAATCCGAGAGTATGTAGAAAATACTTACGGTTACGACCTCCACAAGACATACGAGTTTTGGCATCCCATCTACCGCTGGGAATCCAGTTGCCAGGGAACTGTCCCACAGGCGCTCATTTGTTTTCTTGACTCGGAAAACTTCGAAGACGCCATCCGCAAAGCCGTGTCGCTGGGCGGCGACTCGGACACCTTGGCCTGCATCACCGGCGGCATGGCAGAAGCCTACTACAAGGAAATCCCCAAGTCAATGGCCGACAGGACCAAGGTACATTTCCCCAGAATCTTCACTAAGATTCTGGACGAAATGTACGAACATACGGCGTATAAAAAGTACTGCTGACCTCTTGCCACGTTGACGGACAGAATGCACCCAGTGGCCGATTCTGTGTCAATGCGGCAGGGAAAGTGGCCGTTTCCCCGGAATCTTCACTAAGAACCCATCACGGGCAAGAAGGCGGGAGGCGTGTCCCTGAGTCTGGCTTCCCTGCTTGTGGTGGGCGGTGTGGTGCTGGTGAGCACTTACTTCTCCCGCTTCCAGCGGTTCTCTATCCCCAGGTGCTCGCAGTAGCGCCCATACAGGCCGTGGGCGGCGGGATACACGGAGTTGGGAGACATGAAGTGGGAGAATTCGAAGGTTATCACATCTTCCATTCCGGCCCGCCGGGCGGCATCCAGCTTGTACAGGAGCTTGTCCCATTTGATGGGAAGGAAGCGGATGGGCATGTCGCGGTCGAAGCTTTCCACATTGGTCCAGCAGCGCATCCCGTACTTGCCTGCAAGCTGTTTGTTCACACAGAGATAGCCGTACAGCTCGCTGTAATCTACCTGGCCGTCCTGGAAGGCCAGGATGTCCACTGCGCCCCGGATATCGGCCAGGATGGCATCCCACTCCCGCTCATGCTCCTCGTAGGTGGTGGCCCGGTCTCCCGCCATCACCTGGTCTGTCTTGATGCCGTGGATATAAGGGGAAATCATGCAGGGAAGCCCGCCGGAAACTTCCTTGGCGTGTCGGCCCATGGCTGCAAAAATGGCCGATATGTTCTTGGTGCGCCGGCTCACTTCCTGGCTCAGGTACCAGCCTTTGAAAGATGGGTGGTGCCCGTACTTGGCCCACACCTCATCTATCAGGCGGATGTTTACGTCAATCTCCTTTTGGTATTCCCCCTCGTGCCACCATTGTCCGGAGTCGTATGTCCCGAAGTAGAAGGCCATCCCATACTTGTCGGCCAGCGTCAGGAAGAGTTCCACCAAATCGACCGGGGGGTAGTAGCAGTCGTCACGGGCCGACATGACACTCTCGAAGGGGGCGGCAAGCCATCGGCCCAGGCCGGAGCGAATCATCACCACCGTCTCTATCCCCATGTCTTTCATCGCCCGGAAATCCCGGTCCCACTCACTGACGCCCCAGTTCTGGTGCGGAATGTCCCAGCTGATTTCGTCCAGGAAAGTGGCGCGGATGGGAAGAGCCCGATAAGGGCAGTCCGTGGCGAACTGCGCCGGCGTCAGCCGGGTGTCTTTCCCGGCCCGGGAGCCGCAGCCGCAAAGGAGAAGAAGGCCGAGAAGAAGCAGGGGAAGGCGTTTGTTCATGGTATTTATTTGGAAGCGGGAAGGCAGTTCTCTACGGTGTAGGTCATCTTCATGCCGTTGTATTCGAAGAAGGGGACTTCGCCGCTGCCGCAAACGGGCAGGGAGGCATCTTGGACCCGGTTGTCCTTGAGGACGGTCTGGGTAACGCCCTGCATCATGCCGAATACGGCATACTGGAAGTTGTACTCGCCAATCAGGCTGCCGCTTTGGAGGCCGGGGATGCCATCGGCCTGAATGCTTGTGAGGGCGCTGTTGCCGCTCACGATGCCGTAGCGCTCGCTGCCGGCCAGGCCTCCGGCCACTACCTGGCCCTTGCCATTGTCTCCGCTGATGGAGATGCGCCCCTTGGCCGTGCTGTTTTTGATGTAGGTGGAGCCGCCCTGCAGGCCGCCGATGTAGGAGGTCTGCTCTCCCTCGGCATCCTTTCTGTCATACTGCACCTCAATCTCCACATCGGCCGTGCAGCCGTCCGTCTGGCTGTAGGACTCTCCGGCCAGGCCGCCCGTGAAGAGCATGCCGCCGGCCATCCCGGCCGATTTTATGCAGATTTTGCCGTCGGCCCGGCAGTTCCGGATATCTCCGTCCCAGACGCCTGCGATGAGGCCGGCGACGCTGATGTAAGACTGCGCCTCCTTGTCAATCTCCACACGGGTTTGCAGCCCTTTTACGCAGACTCCTTCCAGGATGCTGTGACGGCCTCTGTCCTGCCGCATCCTGCCGGTGAGTCCCCGTTGTCTGCTGCGGCAATTAAGCTCGGGTTGTCGGCCGCGGGGACCACCGCGCGGGAACCACAGGAAGGCGTGCGGGGACATGGGGAAATTCGGACGGAAGATGGCATGGTCGGCATGGGCGACGGTGGCGGGAATGGCGGCGCTGGCCGTCACCCCCGCCGCCGCGGCCGGTCCGGCCGAACCGCAGCAGGAGTGCCCGGAGGTCGTGGTCCTCGCCGCCCGCGGCAGCG
>CADBHY010000174.1 GCA_902794615.1 uncultured Bacteroidia bacterium | reverse complement strand
CTTATTTGCGGCATCGCCACGGAATATTGTGTGCGCAATACCGCCGAGGACCTGCTCAAGGACGGCTTCCGCGTAAGCATCCTGCAGGACTGCATTGCCTACGTAGACGCCCAAGGCCATGAGGAGGCGCTCAAGGCCTTGAAAGAGGAAGGAATTGCGCTGTGCTGACCTTCCATGCAATTACCAGGAAATTGCTTATCTTTGCAGACTGACTTTCTAAAACCTAAAGGTATGAAAATGAACATACCCCTGATGGGAACCCTGCTGGGCCTGTCCCTGATTGTATGCCCCGTCCTTTATATCTATGTGGGGCCGGCCCTGGACGCACAGCAGCTCCAGGTGCTCAAGACCTTGGGCATCGTCTGTGCCTGCAGCGCCCTCTGGTGCTTTGTGGTGGGTGAACTCACCGGCAACAACTCCCAGATGGACAAGCTCTGGAGCCTGCTCCCCATCGCCTACACCTGGATTATCGCCGTGAACGGCGGCATGTCCCTTCGCCTTGTGGTGATGGCCGTCCTGGCCACCCTCTGGGGCGCCCGCCTTACCTTCAACTTCGCCCGCAAGGGGGCCTACAAACTCAAGTTCTGGGAAGGGGAGGAAGACTACCGCTGGGCCGTCGTGCGTGGCGGCGCCCCCTTCAACAACAACAAGCTTGCCTGGGGCGTGTTCGACCTCTTTTTCATCAGCATCTACCAGAATGCCCTGGTGCTCATGATTACCTTCCCGGCACTGGTTTGCATGGGCTCCGAGAAGCCCTTCGGCTGGGTGGATGCCCTGGCCGCCGTGCTCACCCTGGCCTTCATCATCTACGAAACCGTGGCCGATGAGCAGCAGTGGGCCTTCCAGACCGCCAAGTGGAAGATGATCAAGGAAGGAAAGAAGCTGGAAGACCTGCCCGCCCCCTACGACAAGGGCTTCAACACCACGGGCCTGTGGAGCCGTAGCCGCCATCCCAACTATTTTGCCGAGCAGGCCATCTGGCTGTGCTTCTATGTCTTCTCCATAGGCGCCGGCATCGGCCTTTTCAACTGGAGCATCATCGGTGCCCTGCTTCTGGTGGTTCTCTTCCTGGGCAGCTCCGCCCTGGCCGAGGAAATCAGCTCCGGCAAATATCCTCAGTATGAGAATTATGTGAAAAGCGTTTCCCGCTTTTTCCCGCTAACCAAATAATATGAGTCAAAATAACACACCCACGCCCCACATCGGGGCGAAATACGGGGAGATTGCCCCCTTTGTGATTATGGCCGGAGACCCGCTCCGTGCCAAATTCATGGCCGACCACTACCTGGAGAACCCCGTCCTGTTCAACAACGTGCGCAGCATGCTGGGCTTCACCGGAACCTACAAGGGCAAGCCTGTGAGCGTGATGGGCCATGGCATGGGCATTCCGTCCATCGCCATTTATACCTACGAGCTTTTCCATTTCTACGGAGTCAAGAGCATCGTTCGTATCGGCTCTGCCGGCGCTTGTCACCCGGATCTCAAGATAGGGGACCTGGTGCTGGCCATGGGCGCCTGCACGGATTCCAACTACGCTTCCCAGTACCAGCTTCCGGGCACCTTCGCCCCCATTGCCGATTACGACCTCCTTACCAAGGCGGTAAACACCTGCAAAGAGCTGAATTACCGTTACATGGTGGGCAACGTGCTGTCTTCCGACACCTTCTACTCCGACACGCCCCAGACCGAAAAGTGGATGAAGATGGGCGTCCTGGCCATTGAGATGGAGGCGGCTGCCCTGTATATGAACGCCGCCCGCAGTGGCAACAAGGCCATGGCCCTTTTCACCATCTCCGACCACATCCTCACCGGAGAAGCCACCACCTCTGAAGAAAGACAGACCACGTTCACCAAGATGATGGACGTGGCGCTGTCCCTGTTATAAGATTTGCTGTTTTAGAACTGAAAACACTATGAGAATTCCTGAATCTGAACTGATAATCAACGGAGACGGTTCCGTCTTCCATCTTCATATGAAGCCCGAACACCTGGCCGACAACGTCATCATGATGGGAGACCCCGGACGGGTGGACATCCTGGCCGATTTCCTTACGGACATCGAGTGCCGCAACGCCTCCCGTGAGTTCGTCTCCGTCACCGGCAAGTATAAGGGGAGCCGCATCACGGCCCTCAGCCACGGTATCGGCCCGGACAATATCGATATCGTGATGACGGAGCTGGACGCCCTGGCCAACGTGGATTTCAAAACCCGCGAAGTGAAGCCGGAGCACCGCGCCCTCAATATCCTGCGCATCGGCACGTCCGGCGCCCTGCACGCGGACATTCCCTTGGGAAGTTTCATCCTCTCCCACATCAGCGTGGGTTTCGACGGCGTGATGAACTGGTACGGAAACCGTGAGAAGGTGACCATCCCCGCCGTGGAGGAGGCTTTCAAGAAGCACATGAACTGGGACCCTAACCTCCCTTCACCCTACTTTGTGAAGGCATCCGACAAGATGATTGACCTGATGAAGGACATTACGGTGAAAGGTGTTACCATATCGGCCCCGG
This sequence comes from uncultured Bacteroidia bacterium, assembly GCA_902794615.1. Lineage (GTDB taxonomy): Bacteria > Bacteroidota > Bacteroidia > Bacteroidales > UBA932 > Cryptobacteroides. Next base: position 486 of record CADBHY010000174.1, on the reverse strand, counting down.
GCTTCTACGGCCCGCAGGGACGTGTGGTAAGAATGCCGCTGGCCATGCCCCACATGCTGGAAGACATCGAAAGCTTCCGCTTCACCGAGGGGGGAGAGCAGTACCGCATCACCAACTTCGAGATGGAGAGCTCCCCGCTGGCCGGCTTTGCCGCACAACTGGGGCATAACGCCGCCACCGTGTGCTGCGCCATAGCCAACCGCTATCTCAAGAGCTCCAACCCGGACTACAAGCCCGTCATCCGCCAACTTCTGGAAATCTCCTTGGAGCGGATGGCCACCCTGGGTTAATCAAAGGCAGGACATCATGTCGTTCAGCAGCCCGCCGGAAGTCTGGCGGGTTCCTGCGCCTGCGCCCTGGATGAGCATGGGCGAGGGATAATCCGCCGTGGTGATGAGGATGGCGTTGTCCGTTCCCTTGAGCGCAAACAGCGGGCTTTCGGGCCCTATTTCCTGCAGGCCGATGACGGCTTTTCCCCCGGCTTCC
>CADBHY010000173.1 GCA_902794615.1 uncultured Bacteroidia bacterium | reverse complement strand
CTTCATGGCTTTTTTTTTTTTTTTTCGATTTGATATCGTTCACTTCCACACGGTGCCCGACCGCATCTGCCTTATAATACAGATGCCCGTCTTCCTCCTCGCCATGCTTGGCAGGAAGAAAATCATCATGCACATACACATGGGCAACCAGCTGCGCAACCATACAGCCAACAAACTCTTTCTGTGGCACCTGCGCCGTGCCGACCTCATAGTCTTGCTTGCCAGGAAATGGCAGAAGCTCTTCCTTGAGTCATACCAAGGCATAAAGACTTCTACCACGGTGCTCTACAACTCATGCGCCATGACTCCGCACAGCGACTATGCCGACCGCAAGAATACCATCCTGATGATGGCATACTTCAACGACAACAAGGCTCCCGACCTGTTGCTCAAGGCTTGGCAGACACTGCAAAGCCGTTACCACGACTGGCATATCTATATGCTCGGCAACGGTGAGGTGGAGCGCTTCCGCCCCCGCGGGGAGGGAGAGCTGGAAGCCACTTTCATCGACAAAAACGGAGACGAGGAAGAATTCGACCTCGAATACATGACCTTCGACCGCCACGTGCTGGTGTGGGTGGTGGGCGAATAAGCCCCCCCTGTTGAAAACTTGGCCCGGCAAGTAACACGGAGGTTATATTTTAGAATATTTCTAAATTAGAAATTTCGAAAAGCTGTTGATTGGCAAACAATTAACAGCTTTTCTTTTGTTTTGTTGATAACTTTTTCTTGCAAAAGGCTGGGAAAGTTGATTCGTAACAATTATCTTTGTTCCCGAGGGCAAAGCCCCTATGAATTCCAACTAGAACTAGACCCTATGGTAAAAAGCGTACTTAAACGCGACGGTCGCCGCGTTGACTTCAACAATCAGAAGATTGTTGCTGCCATTCTGAAGGCCATGGACGTGACCGACGCCGGTGAAGACATTGTTCTCGCCGCCCAAATAGCCCAGCGTATCTCCGAACTGGACAGGGACGAGATGACGGTGGAAGAAATCCAGGAAGTGGTGGAAAACCACCTCATGAACAGCCCCCGCCAGGAGGTGGCCAAGGAGTATATCCGTTACCGCAACAAGCGAAACATTGCCCGTAAGGCCAAGAGCAACGAGATTTTCGAGACCATCATCCAGGCCCAGGTAAACGACATTACCCGTGAGAACGCCAACATGAACGCGGACACGCCCGCGGGCATGATGATGAAGTTTGCCTCGGAAGCCACCAAGAGTTATGTGGACGAGTGCCTGCTGAGCGACCCCGTGAGGGACGCCGTGGCCGGCAACTACATTCACATCCACGACAAGGACTACTACCCTACCAAGAGCCTGACCTGCATCCAGCACCCCCTGGACAAGATTCTGGAGCACGGGCTCAAGGCCGGGCACGGAGAGTCCAGGCCCGCCAAGCGCATCGAGACCGCTTCCGTTCTGGCCTGCATCTCCATGGAAACCGTCCAGAACGAGATGCACGGCGGACAGGCCATCCCCGCCTTCGACTTCTACCTGGCCCCCTATGTACACAAGACCTTCGAAGAGGAAGTGGACAAGGTGAGCGCCATGATGAATGCCGATTACTCCGACCTCAAGACCGCCCATATAGACGACTACCTCAAGCATGACCTCACCGGCCTGCAGGGCAAGGACCGTGCCTTCCAGCACGCCATCAACCAGACCGTGGGGCGCGTACACCAGGCCATGGAGGCATTCGTACACAACATGAACACCATCCACAGCCGTGGCGGCAACCAGGTTGTGTTCTCCTCCATCAACTACGGAACGGACACATCGGCCGAGGGCCGCTGCATCATCCGTGAAATCCTGAACACCACCTACGAGGGCGTGGGCAACGGCTCCACCGCCATCTTCCCCATCCAGATTTGGAAGAAAAAGCGCGGCGTTTCCTACCTCCCCGAAGACCCCAACTTCGACCTTTACAAATTCGCCTGCAAAGTATCGGCACGCCGATTCTTCCCCAACTTCCTGAACCTGGACGCCAGCTTCAACCAGGATGACGCTTGGAAGGCCGATGACCCCAAGCGCTACGAGCACGAGGTGGCCACCATGGGCTGCCGCACCCGCGTGTACGGAAACAAGTTCGGCCCCAAGACGTCGATTGGCCGCGGCAACCTGAGCTTCACCACCATCAACATTGTGAAGCTGGCCATCGAAGCCATGAACGAGGAGCCCCAGAAGGAAGCCCGCATCCAGAAGTTCTTCAAGAAGCTGGACTGGGCCCTGGACATTGCCGCCCGTCAGCTCAACGAGCGTTTCGAGTTCCAGAAGACCGCCCTCAAGAAGCAGTTCCCGCTGCTGATGGCCGGCCTGTGGCTTGGCAGCGAGAAGTTGGACGACGAGGATACCATCGAGAGCGTGATTAACCAGGGAACGCTGTCCATCGGCTTTATCGGCCTGGCGGAATGCCTGATTGCCCTGGTTGGCAAGCATCACGGAGAAAGCGAGGAAGCCCAGGAACTGGGTCTGCGGATTGTCTCCCACATGGCCGAGAAGATTAACGGCTTCGCAGAGACGTACCAGCACAACTTCACCTTCCTGGGAACCCCGGCCGAAGGACTCTCCGGCAAGTTCACCAAGCGGGACAAGAAGACCTTCGGCGTACTGCCCGGCATCACGGACAAGGACTACTACACCAACTCTAGCCACGTGCCGGTGTACTATCACTGCACGCCGGAGCACAAGGCCAAGATTGAGGGCCCGTACCACAAATACGAGAACGCCGGCCACATCTTCTACGTGGAGGTGGACGGGGACGCCACGCACAACCCGGAGGCCATCATGCGCATTGTGGACCTGATGGACAAGTACGACATCGGCTACGGTTCCGTGAACCACAACCGCAACCGCTGCATGGACTGCGGTTACGAGAATGCCGATGACAACCTCACCGAATGCCCGCACTGCCACGGTCACCACATTGACACCCTGCAGCGCATCACCGGCTACCTGGTGGGCACCACGGACCGCTGGAACTCCGGAAAACTGGCCGAGCTAAAAGACCGCGTGGTGCATA
>CADBHY010000172.1 GCA_902794615.1 uncultured Bacteroidia bacterium | reverse complement strand
GGAAGAATCTTGTTTCTGGCCAGGCTGAGCGTGCCCGTGCGACCGTATTTAATCTCCGACTTGTATCCGGCCACCTCCTGCAAAGTGAGGTGCAGCTGAAGGTTCTCCTGGTCGCCGGCGGGGACAAAAAGGTAGAATTCGGCCGGAGTGGAAGTAGTGAGGGTCTTGGAACAGGCCACGTCTATGGCCTTTTCCCCGTCCAGAGCTCCCAGGGAAGGAGTTTCTCCGCTCCAACTGACCTCGGCCTTTCCCGTGAGGGCCAATGACGTATTCTGTATGTGTACATTGGTGACGGTTCCTTCCTTGCCTTCGACGGCGGTCAGTTTGAGCCAGATCATGGAGCCCAGGCTCTTGAAAGTACCCTCACGGCAATCTTTCCCCGGGGGGATACCGCCGGCTGGGATGATGCCGCCCATGGGCAGTTTGTTGCCAGGGTCGGCCACTACAGAGGCGGGCATGGTGAGGGTCACGACCCCCTCATCGATGCTGAAGGCATCGGCGGGATAGTATGCGTAAGCCAAGGCATCCCCTATCTCCAGCGGCGTGCCATCCACCGGCACAAATGCGCCCTCGGCATATTTGTATTGAGCCGATAAGGCTTTTTCAGGGACAAACACCAGAACACGGTCATCATCATTCCAGGTGATGGCTCCGTCCGTGAAACTGATACTTGCCTTGGTAGCCACGGATTCCACATCCATGGTAAAGCTACTTAAATAAGTGGAAGCTTCCGGAAAAAAATCCTTCTCCCCATTTTTAATACACGCAGAAAGAAGAATACACGCAGAAAGAAGGGATACCGCCATCGTCAAACAAAAAAGGAATCTTTTCATAGCAATACCGTCTTTAATTCAGATTGTGTCGGCCCACTGACTTGAGCCATCCGATGATAAGTTCCGGTCGATCTGTCTGGATCAGGGAGACCCCTTTGTCGAGATACTGCTGATACACCTTTCCGGGGTCCTTGGCCTGGAAAGCGGCGTCATCATCATTGCCGTCCCCTCCACAAAGGCTACCCCAGATGGTATTGACCCAAATCTTGGAGCCCTGTGCAACAATCTTGCGGCAAGCCTCCTCGAAAGCACCGTCCTCGTTGTGCTGCCAGCAGACTTCATAGGCCATAGGCACGACATTCTGGTCAAAGTAGCTTTGGAATAGTTTCTTTCCGCCGGGTTTCTGGATATCAACAATCGGCATGTACATCATATTGTGCTGGTATTTTGCCTCGTCCGCGGCAACCGTCTCAATGGTCTTTTTGCCTTTGATGAGGATCTGGTCGGTCACGCCCAACTCTTCGGTGAGAGCCAGGACTTCATCGTAATAATCATAGCCTTTGTCGATGTTCACGCAGATACGGTCCTTGGTGCACAAGAGTGCTTCACGCAGGGTAGGCATCCGCAGCGTGTCAATTTCCACTCCGTGGGAGCGTTTGAGGCTGAGCCTCTTGATCTCTTCCAGCGTGAGGTCGGTGATTTTGGAACTCTTTCCCGGCTGGTCGCTGAAAACGCGACTGAAGTTGGTGGTACGCAGGACGTTTCCGTCGTGGCACAGAACCAGGACACTGTCCTTAGTGCGATGGATATCGATTTCCACGATATCTGCCTCCATCGCAATCACGGCTTCTATGGCTGGAATGGAATTTTCAGGCCAATTACGCCAGTCCCCGCGATGGACAGCCACAACCACATACTTGGAAGAAGGGTTGTGCATGTGAGCTACAATGGCCGCTGCACGGGAAGGATAAGAAGAGGAAGAATTAGGTAAAGAACAGGATAGAACGGCACAGAGTGCCAGCACAAAGAAAATGCCCTTTTTAAAAATTATTAAAATCTTCGAAGGGGGGGGTAGGATATGTACATAGCCAAGCTTATTTTTGCAAATCTATAAAAATTATTTAATAAATGCAAAAATTTAGGAGAGTTTGTCATTGAATTCGTCAAAGTGCTCACGAAACGCCCCACTGTCTCCTGGATGCCAGGGATGTCTCTTTCAGGGAGATTCTCAACTGGATAGAAAGGGAGCTGAGCTTACAACAAAAGACTAAGCTAACTCCGCGAAACCTTGATCACGTGCCGGGTGGCCCGGATCTGGGAGAGGACTTTGTCCAGTTCCAGGTTGGAGGGGACGGAGAGTTTCATCTGCATTTCCCAGGTGCCGCCGCGCCGGTCTTCGTTGACCGTGAAGGAGCGGATGGAGGCTTTGAACTGGCCTATCACCTCCAGGATGCGGCCGCTGGCGCTCTCTTCGTCGGCCAGCACTTTGACGGCCACCTGGAAGGTGCCGGAAGAGGGGGTATCGGCCCATTTTACCTTTTGGATGCGGTAGGGATACATTTCCAGCAGGCGGGCGGCGTTGGGACAGGTGATGCGGTGAATCTTGATGCCGTCCGTGCGGGTGACAAAGCCGAAGACGTCGTCTCCGAAAACCGGGTTGCAGCACTTGGACATCTTGTAATCCAAACCCTTCACGTTCTTGGCGTTAAGTACCAGGATATCATCCTTTCCTTCAGAATGGCGGGCCGCCCGGGCCTGGGCCTGCACCGCCTCCGCCGCCTCTACGGAAGCCGCATGGCGAGCCGCTTCTCCCAGGATGAAGTCCTTCACCGTATTCACGTCTAACGTACCGCTACCGATGGCGGCATAGAAGCCCGTGAGGGAGGGATAATTGTATTTCTTGCGGAACTCCGAGCACATCTCGTCGGGGAAGTCCAGCTTCCAGTTGCGGAGCCTGCGTTCCAGCAGTTCCTTTCCGTCCACGGCGCGGGACTGCTCCTGCAACTGCAGGGCCTGCTTTACCTTGGAGCGGGCCTTGGACGTGACCACCCAGTTAATCCAGTCCTGCGTGGGGTGCTGGTTTTTGGAGGTAAGGATTTCCACCACGTCTCCGGTGGCCAGCTTTTCGCGGATGGACACCGCCTTGCCGTTCACCTTGGCCCCCACGCAGTGGGCGCCGATGTTGGTATGGATACCGAAGGCGAAGTCCAGCACCGTGGCCCCGGCCGACAAAATCCGGAGCTCTCCGGTAGGCGTGAACACGAAAATCTCCTTGGAAGGGGGCTGGGGCAGG
>CADBHY010000171.1 GCA_902794615.1 uncultured Bacteroidia bacterium | reverse complement strand
ACCCATGTAAACTGCTTACTTAAGCGACGCGCGATTCGTAATCAATCCCATTTCACAAGCCCGCTGGAAGATAGCGTTAAGCTCACTCATACTGCGTGAAAAGCTATACTCCCCTTCGATTCCGATAAGGCTATATTTCGTCCCAGTCGCATCTGTAAAACGGAGCTCAAAACTCTCTTCATCAGTATCCATGTCCCAGTCATAGCCAAAGACAAGCGATATATTCGCGTTTTCCCCTGTCCCTGCAACGGAAAGACTCTTCACTTGCAAACTGGTGTCATAAGGGGATAAGCCCTCATACGTGTCATAAGTCCAGTTTGCGTCATAGAAAAGTCTCATGACTGCCTGTCCGGAAGAAACCGAGTTCAGTTCCGTCAGAAAGGATGTCTTGCCCTCCGCATTAATCATTCCGGTAATCAGGATGTACTCTGCGTGCTCATTTTGACCATCATCCAAATAAACATGCTGCCGGGTCATCATGAGGACCTCTGTCTCCTGTGCTCCAAGTCCCAAGGAAAAAAATAGAGCCATTATAGTAAGAAACTGTTTCATGGGCGAATACTGTTAAAATTTTCACAAAAATAACTATTTTCAAAAACAATATCCACTGAGAATGTCGAGGTCCGGATGATTCCCTCCCTTATCAACGAGATTTCCGTCCCCTACCGGGAGAAGATTGCGCGCATTGAGGCGCAGTGGGAGACGGTCGATAACGAGATTGGCTGGCTGATCGCCCAAAGCAAGGCCCATGAGGAGTTCAAGGACGCGGCCGAGGTCTGTTCGCTCTGTTCGGATGAGCTCTTATGTTTGCGACTTAAAATGTCCTCCAAATTAATATGAGACATTTTGAATTTGTTAGTAAAACTACTATCTTTGTGACGCAGCATGAAATACACGGAACTGGAAAGACTGCTGAGAAAGGCCGGTTGTTATTTAGTGAGGAACGGTGACCATCCTATATGGTACAGTCCCATTAGTGAAAAAGAATTTGCTACCGGGCACCATGACACTCATGAAGTTAACCCGAAAACCCTCAACAAGATCCTTAAATCGGCCGGATTAAAGTAAGAATGAGTTATGAAAAAGGTAAAAGTGTTTATTGAAAAAGGCGCCGACGAATATTCTGCTTACATGGATAATACGCCATTAAGCTATTCTTGCCTGGGAACAGGCGCCACGGTTGATGAAGCCATAGAAGACTTCAAGGCATCTTATACCGAGATGCAGGCGTATTATCTTTCCGTCGGGAAAGAATTTGAGGAAGTGGATATTGAATTCCGATATGATGTGCCTTCCTTCTTGCAAGAGTATGCGTATGCATTTACGCTGGCAGGATTAGAGCGCATTACGGGAGTGAACCAGAAGCAACTGGGGCACTACATCAGCGGTTATCGGAAGCCTTCAGAAAAGACCATCCGCAAAATAGAAGACAAAATCCAAGATTTTGGCAGGCAACTTTGTGCCGTTCGCTTTGCATAAAAACTTTTGTTTTTCAGCCCCCTTTTGTTATATTTGTGAGAATAACACTAACTGCCTGTCAAAAATCAAAGGAGGGTTCTCAAAAATGAAAGTAAAAGCGCTTTCTGTCCTGCTCATAGCGGCATTTGCAGCCTGTGGGCAAGTACAAAAAAGTCCCATCGATGCCGTTCATGTCTTCAACGGAACAGATTTCCACGGCCACACCTATCCCGGTGCCACCACACCCTTCGGTCTGGTGCAGCTGAGCCCGGACACCCGCACCTACGGCTGGGACGGATGCTCCGGCTACCACTACTCGGACACGGCCATCCTGGGCTTCAGCCACACCCATCTGAGCGGCACCGGCTGCGCGGATTTGGGAGATTTTCTCTTCACCCCCGGCCTGGACCGGGTAAAGGCGCTGGAACTCCAGCACAAAAAAGAAAGTGCGCGCCCCGGCTACTACCGGGTGGAAACCCCGGGAATTACCGTTGAGCTCACCGCTTCCCCCCACATGGGCGTGCATCGCTATACCTTCACGGGAGAAGGCACGCGCCTGCTGCTGATAGACGCCATCCACTGCATCGGCGACGGTAGCAAGGCCGTAGAGTACACCCTGAAGGCCGAAGGAGACAGGGAAATTTCCGGAAAGCGTGTTGTCAACGCCTGGATAGAGGGACGCGAGTGCTTCCTGAACGCGGCCTTCTCCGTTCCCTTCAGCCGCGTGGAAGAGCCAGAAAAAGGCAAACTCCTCCTCACCTTCCCGGACCAAACCCAGGAACTCACCGTCTGGGCAGGCATCTCCTTCTCGTCGGCCCGGGCGGCACAAGCCAACCGGCAGGCCGAGGAAAAAGACTTTGACACGGTGCTGTCCCTTACCACGGACGCCTGGGACGGCGCCTTGGGCAGCATTGTGGTGGAAGGCGGCCCCACGGAGCAGTTCTACACCTGCCTGTACCATACGCTGGTGTGCCCCAACAACATTGCCGACTACGGCCAGGAACCCTTCTATTCCACCCTTTCCCTCTGGGACACCTTCCGCAGCTGGAATCCGCTGCAAACCCTGCTGAACCCCGGCCTGGTGAACAGCATGGTTGGCAGCATGCTGGAAATGTACCGCCGCCGGGGAGAACTCCCCATCTGGCCCCTGGCCCACGGAGAAACCGGCTGCATGATTGGCTATCACAGCATTCCCGTGATTGCCGACGCCTGGCTCCGCGGCATCCGCAGCTTTGACGGGGAACTGGCCTTAGAGGCCATGGTGGCGTCTTCCAACAAGAACAAAGGCAATACATCGGCCCTGTATAACCAATACGGATACATTCCGGCCGACCTGAAGGGCGAATCCGTGTCCCAGACGCTGGAATTCGCCTACGACGACTGGTGCATCGCCCGCATGGCGGAAAGCCTGGGGAAGGCCGACGTGGCCGCCGAATACGATGCCCGGGCCCTCCGCTATCGGCATGTCTTTGACCCCGTCACCGGCTTCATGCGCGGACGGCGGGCCGACGGCAACTGGATGGAGCCCTTCGACCCCATTTCCTCCACGCGGGACTATACGGAAGCCATTCCCTGGCAGGCCCGTTTCTTTGTGCCGCACGACGTAGCCGGCCATACTTCCCTGATGGGCGGGCGCGAAGCCATGGTGGCCGCCCTGGACTCCCTTTTCAGCT
>CADBHY010000170.1 GCA_902794615.1 uncultured Bacteroidia bacterium | reverse complement strand
AAAGAGCGCAGAATCAAAGGGAAAGCCCCCGTATGGGAAGAAAACGCCCAAGGCATCACCGTTTCCGGGAAGAAATTCCGGCTTGTATTTGACAAGAACGAGGGAATCATGAAGCAATATAGGGTGAAGGGAAAGGAGCTCATCGACCCGGAATTCGGTCTCCGGCCCATCTTCTACCGGGCCTGGACGGACAACGACCGGGGAAACCGCTCCCCGCAACGCCTGGATGCCTGGAAAGAGGCCTCGCAGCACTTCCAGGCCGGAACCCGGGTCCGCGAAGAGGGCAATACCGTGGTGGTGGAACTGGACTACGCCCTGCCGGCAGAAAGCCTGCTCAGTGTGGCTTACCATATTCTTCCGGACGGGAAAATCAAGGTGGACATGGCTTACAAAGGCGGAAATGGCCGACGGACGGAGATTCCCCGCATCGGCCTTCGGATGCGCTTCCCGGAAGGGACGGACACCCGTTTCTGCTATCTGGGACGCGGCCCGTGGGAGAATTACAGGGACCGCTGCAGCGGTGCCTTCCCAGGCATCTGGCACAGCCGGGCCGACCAGGAAGTCTATCCCTATGTCCGTCCCCAGGAGACCGGACATCGATCCGGAGTCAAATGGCTGAAGACCAGCCGGCTTTCCGTGCAGGGAGACTTTGAGTTCAACTACCTGGACGCATGGACGGAAGATCTGGACCCGGAGGAAAAAGACCACCAGACCCACCTGTGCGACGTCCCCCACCGGAGCAGTCCGGAACTCATCCTGGACCTAGGCATGAGCGGCGTGGGAGGCTATGACAGCTGGGGGTCTCTGCCCGAAGCGTCCCGGACCCTCTGGAGCGACGGCAACTACGCCAAGAGTTTCACACTTATCCCCTAAAGAAAAACGGCAGGCGCGTCCTGCGTCTGCCGTCTTTTAACCTGATGTCCGAAGAAATTATTTCTTGCGGCTCTTGTATCTCTGATAGAACATATCCACACGACCGGCGGTGTCCACCAGCTTCACCTTGCCCGTGTAGAACGGGTGGGAAGTGTTGGAAATTTCCAGTTTCACCAGCGGGTACTCAACGCCCTCCACCGTGATGTTCTCCTTGGAAGGAGCGCAGCTGCGGGTGACGAAGACGGTGTCATTGGACATATCCTTGAAAGCTACAAGACGGTAGGTTTCGGGATGAATTCCTTTCTTCATTTTACGTAAAAACTATAATTGTTAACAATTTGGGGCTGCAAAGATAGGAACAATTTTGCTCAATTCCAAAAGATTCTTCACTTCGTTCAGAATGACAGCTCCTATTTCATCCGATACGGGGCATCTTCGTACAGGAGATAGCGTTTGGCCTTGCGAATCCACTTCTGCTCTTCCAGCTTCACGTGCTCCTGCACCACGTCAAAGGAAATCTGCTCCTTCAGATAGGCCTCCATCACGGGGTCGGAGAGCTGGGTGAAGAAGGCGGGGGCAAACTCGAAGGCCGAATAGTGCTCCCGGAACCAGCGCATCAGGTGCAGGGTGTGCAGGAGGCTGTGGTAGGGCTCTCCGGGCAGCAGCATAATCTGGAAGCCGAAGCAGCGCTCCCCTTCGTATCGGCCGGCAGCCGGCGTGAAGGAGCAGGGCCGAAGCAGGGCTCCGTGCGCCTGGGGCAGCTCTTCCGGACGCAAAGGCTTGATAAAGGGCGCACCTATATATTCATAGGGCCGGGCCGTGCCGATTCCGGGGGTGATGGTGGTGTTGTTCCAGAGGCCGCCGCCGCTGTACAAGTAGGAGCTGAAGAGCCCCGGAATGTCGGAAGCCGGCGCAATGGTCCAGGGCATGAGCTGGCGGCTCTGGTCGGTGGCCATGGCCGATATCACGTGGATGGGAAACCTGGCCCCTATCTCCGAGGCATAGAGGTTCACCAGCTCTCCCAGGGTGAGCCCGTGCCGATGGGCCACCTTCGGCACATACATCTGGGCGCTGACGGCCGGGATAGAGCCCTCCACCACACGGCCGGAGGGGTTGATATGGTCCACAATGTACAGGGAGGGAGCGTCCTCTCCCAGGAGCATGAGCATCTCCATGAGCTGCATCACGTCCCGGGTATAGTTGAACCAGCGCACGCCCACGTCCTGGATTTCCACCACCACGGCATCCAAGTTCCGGAGCTGGTCGCTTTCAAAGACAATGTGGTTGGTGCCGGGGGTAAGCTCCGCCTCGCGGGGATTGAACACCACGGCCAGGTTGCCCCGCTCGCGGAAGATGTCCCACATCCATCGGCCCTTTCCCGTATCCCAGCAGCTTTGGGTGCAGAAACAGCCCACCTTGCCGTAAAGCAGGGCTTTGTCCAGCTGGTCCTCCAGGGGGGTGGTTCGGAATGAGAACATCAGCCTTTGATGATTTTTTGGGCGATGGCGATGACCTCGTTGCCCAGGGCCTCGGCGGCCTGGGGGGTGGAGGCCTCGGAGTAGATGCGGATGATGGGCTCGGTGTTGGACTTGCGCAGGTGTACCCAGGTCTTGGATGCCTCGAAGTTAATCTTCACGCCGTCGATGTCGTTGATGTTCTCCTTGGCGTAAATCTTCTTGAGCTCTCCCAGAATCTTGTCTATGAGGGCCGCGTCGCTGAGCTGAATCTTGTTCTTGGCGATGAAGTACTGCGGATAGGTTTTCTTGAGCTCGCTCACCTTCATCTTCTTATGGGCCAGGTTGCTCAGGAACAGGGCCACGCCCACCATGGCGTCGCGGCCGGCATGGATGGCGGGATAGATGACGCCCCCGTTGCCTTCTCCGCCGATGAGGGCGCCCACCTCGTGCATCTTGGTGGTCACGTTCACCTCTCCCACGGCGGCGGCGTAGTACTTGCCCCCGTGCTTTTCCGTCACGTCGCGGAGGGCCCGGGTGCTGGAAAGGTTGGAAACGGTGGCGATGGGCTTGCCTTCCTTCTGGGCGATTTCACAGAGGTAATCGGCCACGGAAACCAGGGTATATTCTTCCACGAAGGGCTCTCCGTTCTCGCAGATGAAGGCCAGGCGGTCCACATCCGGATCTACGGAAACGCCCAAATCGGCCTTTTCCTTAACTACCGTCTCGCAGAGGTCCACCAGGTTGACGGGAAGGGGCTCGGGGTTGTGCGCAAAGTCTCCGGTGGGGTTGCAGTTAAGGCCGATACACTTGACGCCCAGGCGTTTAAGCAGCCGGGGCATGATGATGCC
>CADBHY010000169.1 GCA_902794615.1 uncultured Bacteroidia bacterium | reverse complement strand
TAATCAGTTTCACAACACGGGGCGGGGCACGGAAAAGGCCACGGGCACAGTGCGCCCAGCTAAAAAGCGTTCCGGCTACAGCAGCAAATCCGGAACCTGGAGCTTGGGGACAAAATGGACGCCGTTTTTACGGTAGTAGTCCAGGGAGTCTCCGGGTTTTGCATCCACCAGAAAAACGCGCTCCAATGGCTTTCCAAGGCCGATAAGCGCCAAGGGCGGAAGCGGCAGTGAAAGCGCATCCCGCAGGGCCGGAGCCGAAAAGTTCAGAATGAAGATGCCGCCAAGCCCCAGCTCCACGGCCTTCAGCAGCAGGCTCTGGGCGGCAAAGCCCAAGTCTATGTCCGTTACGCGGCCGGAAGTGGCGGAACAAATCACGATATAGGCCGACGGCTCTTCACCCGGATGCGGCAGGTGCTCATCGGGAAGCGCGGCGCCCAGCTTTACCAGCGGGTGAACGCGGGCGGCATCGGCCCCATATACCAGCTTGAAGCGAAGGGGCTGGGCATTCATGCCGGAGGCCGTCCAAGGCACTACGTCCAGGATTTTCAGAAGCTCCGCCTTCGTAACGGGGCGTGATGCGTCGTAGCCGCGGAAACTGCGGTTGCGTTTGAGAAGACTGTCCAGCGAGGGATGGTTGCGCACCACCTTGGGGCGTTTCTCGGCCAGCTCCTGCTGGCGTTTTTCCAGGTAATTATCGGCCATAACGCTGCAAAGTTACGCAAAATTTTTATTAACTTTGTTCTGCTAAAACCCAAAACTATGACATTGGAAAATACCTCTTCCGAGCGCATTCAGTTGCTCGTAGAAAAACAAAGGGCGTTCTTTGCTACCGGTACCACCCGAAACGTCAAGTGGCGTATCGGCCAGCTGAAAGCCTTCAACGCAGGCCTCAAGAAATGGGAGAAACCCCTTTGCGAGGCTCTCTGGAAAGACCTTCACAAAAGTTATGAGGAAGCCTTCATGACAGAGATAGGCCTGGTTTACGGGGAAATTGGGGAAGCCATTTCCAAGACAGGCCGATGGGCCCGCCGCCGCTCGCGTCCCACCCCGCTCACCTGCCTGCCCTCCTCCAGCTACATCGTGCGTGAACCCCTGGGCTGCACCCTCATCGTGAGCCCCTGGAACTATCCCGTACAACTGCTGCTGAACCCCTTGGTGGGCTGCATATCGGCCGGTTGTACCGCCATTCTGAAACCCTCCCCCTACGTGCCCAACGTCTCCAAGGTGATAGAGGAGTTCATTGCCGATACCTTCCCCGAGGAGTATGTGGCCGTGGTGCAGGGGAACCGTGTGGTGAACGGCGAACTGTTCAGGCACCGCTACGACCTGGTGTTCCTCACCGGCAGCCCTTCCCTGGGCCGCATCGCCATGGCGGCACAGGCCCAGTACCTCACGCCCATGGTGCTGGAACTGGGCGGAAAGAGTCCGTGCATCGTGGACAAGGATGCGAACCTGCAGCTTGCCGCCCGCCGCATCGCCTGGGGCAAGTGCCTGAACAGCGGCCAGACATGCATCGCTCCGGACTATCTCTTCCTGCACGAAGACATCAAGGACGCCTTTGTGGAGGCCTTCAAGAAAGAACTGGCCGGACTGTACCCGGACGGGACGCAGCACTCCGACAAGTATGTGCATATTGTGAAGGACAGCGCCTTCGACCGTCTTGTCGGCTATCTGGCCGATGGAAAAATCATAGCCGGAGGCCGTTATGACAAGGAACAGCTCTGGATAGAGCCCACCCTTCTGGACGGCGTTTCCCCCGAAGCGCCCGTGATGCAGGAGGAGATTTTCGGCCCCATCTTCCCCATCCTCACGTTCAAAGACCGCAGTGAAGTGGTGAAATTTGTCACATCCCGCGAAAAACCCCTCGCTTTCTATTACTTCGGCAAAGGGGCCGACGGCTGGGACATCATCGGCCGCACCACCTCCGGAGGCGCCTGCATCAACGACACCATCATGCACATTGCCAACAGCAAGATTCCCTTTGGCGGCGTGGGCAGTTCCGGCATGGGCAGCTACCACTCCGAGCGCAGTTTCCTGGCCTTCAGCCACGAGCGCTCCGTCATCAAGAGCCCTGTCTGGATAGACCTCAAGTTCCGTTACATGCCTTACAAGCTGTTTTCCATCATCAAGAAAATGCTCCTTCTGAGCGCCAAATAAGCAAATGAAGATTCAAAATAAAACCGTGCTTGTCACCGGAGGATGCTCCGGGATAGGCAAAATCATGGCCCGCCGCTGCCTGGAAAAGGGGGCCGCCCAGGTAATTGTCTGGGACATCAACGAGGCCGCCATCGCCGACACCGTCAAGGAACTCTCTTCCCTGGGCACCGTCAAGGGTTTCAAGGCCGATATTGCCAGCCCCGCCTCCGTCGATGAAGCCGCATCGGCCACCAAAGCCGCCTGCGGTGCCGTGGATATCCTCATCAACAACGCCGGCATCATCACCAACAACAAGATTTTTGCCGAGCAGACAGACCGGGACATAGACCTTACCATGGACATCGACGCCAAGGGGGCCATGTACGTGACGCTCCGCTTCATTGGCGACATGCGTTCCCGCGGTGTGGGACATATCTGCAACATCACTTCATCGGCCGGTATGCTGGCCCTTCCCAAAATGAGCCTGTACACCGCAGCCAAGTGGGCTGCCATTGGCTGGAGCGAGAGTCTGCGCCTTGAGATGGAGCGGGAGAAAAGTCCCGTGAAAGTGACCACCATCGCCCCGTACTTCATCAATACGGGCATGTTTGACGGCATCCGTTCCTTCTTCCGTATTTTGCCGCCGGAGGAGGTAGCCCGCAAGGCCCTCAGGGCCATCGAACTGGATTTGGGCTACCGGGGCATCAACTTCCCCTCGCACTTCATCCGCCTCATGCAGGGCATCTTTCCGCACAGCTGGTTCAACTTCCTCTTTGGAGACCTCTGCGGCCTGTACACCGTTATGGACCACTTCATCGGACGGAAGAAGGATTGAACCGGGTTGTCGCCTGCCTGCCACTACTGCGTCCGTGTCATGGAACTGGCTATTAATCAATAAATTACACAAATTCTCCTCAGAAAAATTCCGAGGAGGATTTGCATAAAACGTTATGGAACAATTACTTCTACAACACGGCATTTAACGGTTCTCCCACCAGTGAAGGAACTTTCCAATCTGTTCCGGGAGAAAATTGTTTGTGCGTTTCAGATAACGGTAAGCCTCAGCC
>CADBHY010000168.1 GCA_902794615.1 uncultured Bacteroidia bacterium | reverse complement strand
CCGTGCCCTGCTCCTCGTCGACGAGAGCTACCGCGCCACTCTGAAGGCCGCTGGTCTGCTGACCCGCGATCCTCGTATGAAAGAGCGTAAGAAGTACGGCCTGAAGGCTGCCCGTCGCGCTCCCCAGTTCTCCAAGCGCTAAACTTTATCAAAAGTGGTCAAAAACCCCGGAACTACGCGGTTTCCGGGGTTTTTCCTTTTCAAATGGTTTGACGCAATTTGACAGAACGAAGCCTCTTTTAACCCGTTTTCTATGGGTTAAATGGTGGACAACCACCCCAAAAGAGGGCTTATGGGTTAAAAAATAGGACAACCGAGACGCGATTTTGGGCTGCCAAGGGGATGTTTATTTATACATCTCCAAGAGACCTTTTTCGTGAAAACGGTTTGTCTGAATTTGACCTAATTTGAACAAAAGAGAATAAATCTAATCGCCAAGCGCTCAGTATTTTTTACTGGGCGCTTTTTGCGTTTCCGGGGAATTTCATTCCGGGATAAGAAAAGGCCGTCACTTTCAATTTTTGAAGTGGCGGCTTTTTCTATTTCCAGAAGCCATAGAACAATTCAGAAATGAGGTGAAGTCATTGAACACGCAAATCATCGCCATCGCCAACCAGAAAGGCGGCGTTGGCAAGACAACCACCTGCGCGAATCTGGGGATTGGGCTGGCGCAGGCCGGGAAGAAAGTGCTGCTGATCGACGGGGACCCGCAAGGCAGCCTGACCATCAGCCTGGGCCACCCCCAGCCGGACAAGCTGCCCTTTACCCTGTCCGACGCGATGGGCCGTATCCTGATGGACGAGCCGCTGCGCCCCGGCGAGGGTATCCTGCACCACCCGGAGGGCGTTGACCTGATGCCCGCTGACATCCAGCTCTCCGGCATGGAGGTCTCCCTGGTGAACGCCATGAGCCGTGAGACCATCCTGCGGCAGTATCTGGACACGCTCAAGGGACAGTATTCCCATATCCTGATTGACTGCCAACCATCCCTGGGTATGCTCACGGTCAACGCCCTGGCCGCCGCCAACAGGGTCATAATCCCCGTTCAGGCGGAGTACCTGCCCGCCAAGGGCCTGGAACAGCTGCTCCAGACCGTAAACAAGGTGAAGCGGCAGATCAACCCCAAGCTCCAGATCGACGGCATACTGCTGACGATGGTGGACAACCGCACCAACTTTGCCAAGGAGATCGCCGCCCTGCTGCGGGAGACCTACGGCAGCAAAATCAAGGTGTTCGGCACCGAGATTCCCCATTCCGTCCGGGCAAAGGAAATCAGCGCCGAGGGCAAAAGCATTTTTGCCCATGACCCTAATGGCAAGGTGGCCGAGGGCTACAAGAATCTGACCAAGGAGGTGATAAAACTTGAAAAGCAGCGCGAAAAAAGTAGAACTGGCTCCATACGATGACTTGTTTTCTACCGAAGAAAGCCGCCAGGATGCCAAGCTGGAAAAAGTACGGGAAATCCCGCTGTCTGAGCTGCATCCTTTCAAGAACCATCCCTTCAAAGTCAAGGATGACGAGGCCATGATGGAGACCGCCGACAGTGTGCGGCAGTACGGTATTCTGGTTCCGGCGATTGCCCGCCCGGACCCGGAGGGCGGCTATGAGCTGGTTGCCGGTCACAGACGGCACCGGGCCAGTGAGCTGGCCGAGAAAGAAACCATGCCGGTCATTGTCCGCGACCTGGACGATGATGCCGCCACCATCATCATGGTGGACAGCAACTTGCAACGGGAGAGCCTGCTCCCCAGCGAGAGGGCCTTTGCTTACAAGATGAAGCTGGAGGCTATGAAGCACCAAGGTGAGCGTATGGATTTAACTTGTTCCCAAGTTGGGAACAAGTCAGCTGGAAAGAAGTCCAGTGAGCTTTTGGCTGAACAGGTCGGCCAGAGTAAAAATCAGATTTTCCGCTATATCCGTCTTACGGAGCTTATCCCCGAACTGCTGGATATGGTGGATGAAAAGAAAATCGCCCTCAACCCGGCTTATGAGCTGTCCTTTCTCAAAAAAGAAGAACAGCGGGATTTGCTGGACGCGATGGACAGCGAACAGGCCACCCCCTCTCTCTCTCAGGCCCAGCGACTCAAGAAATACAGCCAGGAAGGACATCTGACCCTCGATATGATGCGCGTCATCATGGGCGAAGAAAAGAAAAGCGATCTGGACCGGGTGACTTTCACTTCCGACACCCTTCGGAAGTATTTTCCCAAGAGCTACACGCCCCAGCGGATGCAGGAAACCATTATCAAACTGCTGGAGGCGTGGCAGAAGAAGCGCCAGAGAGACCAGGAACGATGAAAGGAGCTGCCTATGAGGGATATTTCAGCCCGTGAGCTGAAAGGACACAATATTTTAGCCGTAGAGCGTTTTCAAGATAACACCCGCTGGATGATCGAGTTTTCCGTTCAGCGCCCTTGTTCCTACGGCAGCCCCGGCGATAATATGCGGCTGTTTCTCACGGAGGACGGGTATCAGGCCGCCCTCGTAAGCCAGAAGCGTCGGGAAATCAAAATCAAGCGCTATGCCCGTGTGATCGAGGGCCATGTTCTCGACTTCAAACCGGACAAGCGCCGCCGCCACCCGTAAACTCATCATCACTACGAAAGGAAAGGAATGAATATGTGTACTGTCCAGAGCATCAAAGATGCCATCCGGGAAAGTTGCCAGTCCCAGTATGATATGGAATCCACCGACATTGACCGGGTTTTGCAGACCCTCCCGTTTTCGGAGCATGAACCGATGTTCAGTCATCCGCCGAAGTACAAGCGTCCTTACCGGCCCTGGCAGAACAACAAAAACAGCTGAAAGCCACAGTCTTTTACACGAAAGATTGTGGTTTTTTTCATGCCCTGAAATTAGAAAGGAGTGAAGTCAATGGCCGTTTTTCGCATTGAACGGACCAAAGATTATACCGTGATGAGCAATCATCACCTGCGGAACCACGAACTATCCCTCAAGGCGAAGGGGCTTCTTTCCATGATTTTATCCCTGCCTGATGACTGGAACTATACTACCCGTGGACTTGCGAAAATCTGCAAGGAGGGCGTTGATGCCATCGGCAGTGCGCTGCGGGAGTTGGAAACCGCCGGTTACATCGTGCGGAACCAGCTGCGGGACCAACAAGGCCGGATCAGCGACACCGAGTATGTGATTTATGAGAAACCCCAGCCCAGGCAGCCAGAAACGCCAAGGCCGGATACGGCTGTACCAGA
>CADBHY010000167.1 GCA_902794615.1 uncultured Bacteroidia bacterium | reverse complement strand
AGGGCCACGGCGGCCTGTACGCCCAGGACGAGAAGTACCACAAAGACCACCCACACGCCGTAGCGCAGCCATTTGTTTTCTTTCTTGTGGTGGTAGGGCTTCTTGCTCCGGTGGGTTCCCAGCCAGGAAATCCCGTCCTGGAACACGCCCAGCGGGCAAATCACAGAGCAGTACACCCGGCCGAAAACCAGCGTCAGCAGCACCAGGGCCACGATGACGCCCACATTGAGGGCCAGAACGGCGGGGAGAAACTGGATCTTGGCCATCCAGCCCAAATAGCCGTGCAGCGCCCCCGTGAAATCCAGGAAAAGGAGCGTAATCCCAATCCAGAAAATCCAGGCCAGCGCCACTCTAAGTTTTTTTAGCATAATCCTTTAGTTGTCGTTAGTGCAAAGATAGAAACTTTTCCGTAAACGGCAATTGGCCGCTCCTGCCCGGAATACTTTTTCGGGCCTTGGTCGCTAAGTTGTTGTGCCACAGTGTGTTGTATGATATTCCTCGTTCAAAAATCGAACGAGGAATGTATTATAAGCGACTTATACACAGAAGTTTAGTTGCCAAGCCCAACGGTGCCGGCAGGAAGGAGCGTGCGTATAAGAAAAAATTATTATCTTTGTAAATCAAAACACATGAAGAACTATGTTACCTAAAGCCAAGGAAATTGTGGACGCCATGTCCGCCAAAATGCAGGATTCCGTAGATTTTCTGGAAGAAGACCTCAAGAACTACCGTGTAGGCAAGGCTTCTCCTGCCATCCTCAATCCCGTAATGGTGGACTATTACGGCACGGCTACGCCGCTTAACCAGGTGGCTTCCATCACTACGCCCGATGCCAAGACCATCGCCATCCAGCCCTGGGAGCGCAGCCTTATCGGCAAAATAGAAAAAGCCATCCTGGATGCCAACGTGGGCCTCACCCCTTCCAACAACGGAGAGATTATCCGCTGCGTGGTTCCTCCGCTCACCGAGGAGCGCCGCAAGGAGCTTATCAAGAAGGCCAAGGCTCAGGGTGAAACCACCAAGGTAACCATCCGCAACGTCCGCCGGGACGGAATCGACCTCCTCAAGAAGGCCCAGAAGGACGAGGGCCTCTCCGAAGACGGAGAGAAGGAAGGTGAGGCCGAACTCCAGAAAGTCACGGACAAGTGGGTGAAGAAGGTGGACGAGCTCATCGCCGCCAAGGAAAAGGACATCCTTACCGTCTGATGGCCAGGCGTGTAGCCATCCAAGGTTATAAGGGCTGCTTCCATGAACAGGCAGCCCGTCTTTTTTATGCCTGTCATTCTGAAGCTTGCCCTGAGCTTGCCGAAGGGCGGAGCGAAGAATCCCTTTCCATCGTGGAATGCGACACCTTCGAAGACCTCTACAAGGCCTTGGAGGAGGGAAGGGCCGATGCCGCCGTCATGGCCATCGAGAACACCGTCTCCGGCGGCCTGCTCCACAACTTCGAGCTGCTTCGCGGCCACGAGCAGAAGGTAAAGGGAGAGGTGTACATCCGTATCGAACAGAACCTCATGGCCCTGCCCGGGCAGAGCCTCCGGGACATCAAGGAAGTCCGTACCCACTACATGGCCATCAACCAGACCCGCCCGTGGTTTGAGAAAAACGCACCCTGGATACGCCTGACGGAAAGCGAAGACACGGCCAAGAGTGCCGCCCAGCTGGCTCAGGAAGGCCTGACGGGGGTGGGCGCGGTGGCATCGGCCCTTGCGGCGAAGCTTTACGGACTTGCCATCCTGGCTCCGGGCATCGAGACCTTCAAGCAGAACTTTACCCGTTTCCTCATCCTGGATTCGGCCCTTAGCGTGCCCGAGGCGCAGACCGACAAGGCCATCCTGTGCTTCACCCTGCCGCACAAGCCCGGCTCCCTGGCCCAAATCCTCACCATCCTCTCGTTCTACGAGATGAACCTCACCCGTATCCAGTCGCTGCCCATCCCCGGCCGCGAGTGGCAGTATTTCTTCTATGCGGACATCAAATTCTCCTCTCCGGAGCGGTATCGTCAGGCCCTGCAGGCCGTGCGCCCGCTCATTGAAGACCTCCAGATTCTGGGAGAATACAAGGCCGCCTTATAAAACGGACATAATATGATTATTGAACCCGCCAACAGAACCTTATCTGTCAAAGAGTATTACTTCTCCATCAAGAACAAGGAAATAGCCGGCCTCAATGCCCGGCGTGCCTCCCAGGGCCTGGACCCGGTCATCAACCTGGGTATCGGCTCCCCGGACGGGTCTCCCGCTCCGGAGGTTATCGATGCCCTCTGTGACTGTGCCCGCAAGCCCGGCACCCACGGCTACCAGAGTTATATCGGCATTCCGGAATTAAGGGAGGCCATGGCCCGGTGGTACAAAGACTGGTATGGCGTCACCCTGGACCCCGCCAGCGAAATCCAGCCTCTGATGGGCTCCAAGGAGGGAATCCTCCTCCTTTCGCTGGCCTTCCTGAATCCCGGCGACAAAGTGCTGGTGCCCAATCCCGGCTATCCCACCTATACATCGGCCACCCTCATGTGCGAAGCGGAGCTGGTGAAATACGACCTGGTGGAGGCCGATGGCTGGTACCCGGATTTCGAGGCCCTGGAGAAGATGGACCTGAAGGGCGTCAAACTCATGTGGGTAAACTATCCCAACATGCCCACCGGCGCTCCGGCCCGGCGCGATGTCTTTGAAAAGCTGGTGGATTTTGCACGCAGGCACGGCATCCTTTTGGTGAACGACAACCCCTACGGCTTCATCCTCAATGAGCCGCAGTCCATCCTGTCCGTCCCGGGCGCCCGCGAGGTGTGCCTGGAGATGAACTCCCTGTCCAAGAGCCACAACATGGCCGGCTGGCGTGTGGGCATGATGCTGGGAGCGGCCGATGTTATCAAGGAACTGCTGAAGGTCAAGAGCCAGATGGACTCCGGCATGTTCCGGGGCATCCAGGAAGCCGCCGTGAGGGCCCTGCAGGCCGATGCCTCCTGGTACGAATCCCTGAACGCGGAGTACCGTCGCCGCCAGGCTGTGGCCCGTCAAATCATGGACACCCTGGGCTGCGTGTACGACCCCGCCGCCGGCGGTCTCTATGTCTGGGGCCGGGTTCCTTCCGGAACGGCTGCAGAGCTGAGCGACCGCATCCTCTACGAGGCCGGCGTGTTCATCACCCCCGGCTTTATCTTCGGCTCAAACGGAGAACACCATGTGCGCATTTCCCTTTGCGCCGATGTGCCTACGCTGGAAAAAGC
>CADBHY010000166.1 GCA_902794615.1 uncultured Bacteroidia bacterium | reverse complement strand
GTTCTTGAAACCGTCGGCCTGTTTGGTGAGGATTTCCAGCATACCCTTTGCCTGGGCGTCCATCTTGGCGAAGATGGCGTCGGCCTCACCCTGGGCCTTGCGGCGAATCTGCTCGGCTTCGGCCTCGGCCTCGATGATGCGCTTCTGCTTGTCGATTTCCGCAGCCACCACGATATTGGCCTTCTGGGTGGCCTCTTCGCGTTCGGCACGGGCCAGTTCGGCGTCGCGCTCGCTCTGGTAGGCCTCTTCCAGGGCCTTGGCGGCCTGCACCTTTTCTGCGGCCACGGCTATGCGGTCGGCCTCTGCGGTCTTCTGACGGCGGAGGGCGTCGGAGTTGGCAATCTCAATCTTGGCGGTGTTTTCACCCTTCACGGCATCGGCGTCGGCGGCGGCCACATTGATACGGGTGTCCTTGTCGGCCATGGCCTTGCCGGTTTCACCGTAACGGTTCTGCTCGGCCACGCTCTTCTTGGCGTCGTTGATGGCCTTGGCGGCGGCTTCCTTGCCCAGGGCCTCGATGTAGCCGGACTCGTCGCGGATATCCGTCACGTTCACGTTGATGAGCTTGAGGCCGATTTTGCGCAGTTCCGCCTCCACGTTGGTGGACACGTTGGCCAGGAACTTGTCACGGTCGGCGTTGATTTCCTCGATGTCCATGGTGGCAATCACCAGACGAAGCTGGCCGAAGAGAATATCGGTGGCGATGCTCTGGATGCTGTCCACGGAAAGGCCCAGCAAGCGCTCGGCGGCGTTGGTCATGTTCTCCGGGTCGGTGGAGATGCCCACGGTGAAGCGGCAGGGCACATCCACGCGGATGTTCTGCTTGGACAGGGCGTTAGTGAGGTTGCACTCGATGGAGATGGGCTTGAGGTCCAGGAAGGCGTAATCCTGGAAGACGGGCCAGATGAAGGCGGCGCCGCCGTGGATGCAACGGGCCGACGAAATGGATCCGGTGGCGTTCTTGCCGGTTTTACCATAGATGACAAGAATCTTGTCCGAAGGGCAGCGGCGGTAGCGCTTGAGGATGGCGGCCAGCGTGACGAACGCGATGGCTACGACGATGAGAATCAGATACAGAGTGTTCATAATTAAATGGTATAGCTGTTGTTTTCTTCGATAAGGACCGTATTGGCGTTGAGGGCATCCACCACGCGGATAGGCGTGCCGGTTTTCAGGGGCGTCTCACTTTCCGTGACGGCGTTGTACTCCCGCACGGCCCCGCCGATGGTAATCTGCACCTTTCCCTCCCCGCCGCGGGCGGCAGGAACGGTGAGATAGACCTTGCCCTCGCAGCCGGCGGCCGATTTCTGCAGGTTGATGTTGCCGCTCTGCTGCATGCCGGCGAGCCATTTGAACAGGTACATCACGGCTACCACCAGGGCCATGCCGATGACCACGGAAACGACAATCCTCAGGGCGGCGGAGGGAATGGAATCCTGCAGGAGGATGGCGCTCCAGCCGAAGCCCAGGATAAAGTTCACGAGGTTGCGGAAAGTGTAGAGGTTAGCCCCGCCGTCAATGTTGGAGAGGTCGCTCCCGTCCAGGGAGGTGTCCACATCCATGTCGAAGTCGGAGTCGGCATCGGCCCCGACGAAGGTGAGGATGCTTTGGATGATGAAAACAAAGGACGCGGCAAGGGTGACGCCCCAGAGGATTTTCATGACAAGGCTGAGTTCAGCCCACCAGCTTGCAATCATAATTTTCGGTATTAGTTTTTGCAAATATAGTAAAAATTTATTGTTTTGCAATAATTATTTTGAAAAATTGCATTTTTCCTCAATTCTTCGTACCTTTGATTCAAATCAAACTTAACGCATTATGGCTAACATCAACGACTACATCCAGCAGCTGGTGGGCGCTGCCGCCGGCAAGGTGGAAATCCCCGCCGACCTCAAAGACCAGGTCCTCGGCGGCCTGTCTTCCTCCATCCTGGGCTCCCTCACCCAGACGGTTTCCAAGCCGGGCGGAATAGACCAGGTGAAAGAACTCCTCAGCGGAAAGGCCGATGCCGCCACCAGCAGCATCACCGCACTGGCCGGCAGCCTGTTTGACAAGAATGTCCTGGGAAAACTGAACCTGGGCAGCCTGGCTCCCGCCATCTCCGCCCTCATTCCCGGCATCATGGGCAAGCTTTCCGGCTTCCTCAAAGACCAGGACGGTGACGGCGACGTTGACCTCAATGATATCATCATCTCCCTCAAGGGCGGCGCCGGCGCCGGTCTCCTGGGTGCGGCCACCAGCCTGCTGGGAGGCCTTTTCGGAAAGAAGAAGTAGGAGGGACTGGGCAGTTTTTCCCAAGATACTCAAGATGAGGCGCCGCATCCTCAAGGAACTGTTCCGGTTCTCTACGGCGCCTCTTTTTTTGATATAATTGACATTTTGCTTAGTCCAGCATACTGCCGTCAGCAGGGGCCAGGTGGTGCCAGGTGCCGTCTTCCAGTTGGATGTACAGGCTGGGTTCTTCCTTGAACTTCCAATCCTTCAGGTCGTTGTACAGGCGCTCCCCGTCCAGGTTAAAAATGGAGTAGGCTTTTTTGTCCTTTTCACGGAAAACGCCAATGATAAGGGCATGGTGCGGCACAAACTTGAAAAAACCATAGCGGGCTTCCCACAGGTAGGCTTTTTCCAGGGAACTCCCGGACTCGATGATGGGAACCAGCTTGTCGTCCACGATCCTGTACACCCCGCACTCTCCGTTGCAAAGCCACTTCGTGTTGGGATTCTCTATGCCCTTTGCCCAACAGTAAGCCCAGTCAATGTTGACAAGCCCCCGGGCTTCGGGAACATAATCGTCTCCTTCTATGAATTCCACGCCCGTGTTGGGCAGGAGGAACATAGCTCCGCCCTTTTTGTCAATCTTAGGGGAGGTAACCCAGGTTTTTGTTTCATTGTTGTAAATGGCCGTGACGGGAGCGTCGCTGGTCCATTTCCCTTTGCCGAGTTTAACCTCGTAAGGGCCATACTTCTTCCCCAGGTTCTCGTTTTTCCGCTGGGCGTTCAGCGTCATCGGGAATAGCGCGATAAGCGCCAGTGTAAAAATCATTAAACGTCTCATAATCAATATAAATCTGAATATTTAACAACAGGGCCGGTATAACTTTTAAGGCCCGGATTTACATAATGATAGACCTTGCCGTCCGGAAGCGCGATATCCATTTCGGCAATCTGGGCAAAGTGCTGGTAAATAAAGAAAGAGGCCGTCTGCAGGAGGTCCTTGGTGCGGATGCCGGATAGCGCCTGGCGGAAGGCCGGCCCTTCTTCCACGGGAACGCCCAGATAATAGATGGGAATGGCCGAAAGGTTG
>CADBHY010000165.1 GCA_902794615.1 uncultured Bacteroidia bacterium | reverse complement strand
CACCTTCCAGATGAAGTTCGCAGAGTACGTCCAGGTTCCGGCCGACGTCCAGACCAAACTGCTGGCCGAATACGCCGCCCAGGAGCAGGAAGAGGACTAGTCCTTCTCTGCCTTTTATGCCAGATCGGCCGCCCCTGCTTCGGGGTGGCCGATTTTGCGTTGGCCGTCGCACCGGGGCGGGGCGGCAAACGCGTTTGGGGCGATGGAAAGATACAGGCGACAGCCTGTCCGTCTTTGCAAAAACGCCTTAAAATGCTTGGACGGGAAACTGTCGCCTGTTTGTCGGGGGCCGGGCTACTGGCTCTGCTGCACGGTCCAGCCGGTGGGGATGCCGCTGCTGCCGGAGGGCCAGGTGACATCGTTCTTCTTGATGAAGGTGCCGCCGGAGGGGACACCGCTTACCCAGTTCATAAGCGCATCGCTTGCCGAGATGTCGCTTGCGGTGCAGGTTATCTTCTTGAGGGAGGTGCAGCTGCTGAACATCATGGAATAGCAGTACGGCTCCAGTGTCCCGGCCGTCAGCGCGGGGGATTCCTTGAGCGAGGTGCATTCAGAGAACATGTTCATACAGCAGGCCGTTGCCAGGGTTTGGGCCGAAATGGCCGGTGGGTTCTGCAGGGAGGAACAACTGTGGAACATCCCCATATAGCAGAAGTCGGCCAGGGTGGTGGCGGGAAGGTCCGGTGCCTGGGTAAGGCTGCTGCAGCTGTGGAACATAGCGTCATAGCAATATGCCGCCAAGTTTGACGCCGGCAGCTCCGGGGCACGTTCCAGGGCGGTGCAGCCGTTGAACATACCCCTGAAGCAGCCGGTCCCGACCGTGGTGGGCCTTATCACCAGTTTCTCGGTAGGATGGCTCTTGAGCTTGTCGTTGCCCTGGAACAGGCCGGCGAAGGCATAGGGGGCAAGCGAAGTTACGGCGGTGTATGCACCACTGCTGATAAGGGAGCATATGTCCCCATATACGTAGTGGTATCCGCTTCCCTTTATGTTTGTGTAGTTGAAGGCTTCACTCTCGTGGCCATAGACAGCGTTCTCTCCCCAGAGGCGCAGCTTGTCCCCGGCGCTGACTGGAATCTCTATCTGCTCCTTGGAGGAGCTGGTGGCATCGCCCAAAGACATATTGGCGGCTGTTGAATAGCGCAGAGTCAGTCTCTGGGGGTTGTTTATGGTAATGGTGCCGTCTTCTATGGCCTCTATGGTAAGGGGCTCCTGCCCGCCCCAGCCGGCAGGGATACCGCTTACACCGGATGTCCAGACGGCATCCGGATGCTGGATGAATAGGCCGGAGGAAGGGACTCCATATACCCACACTGACGTAAAGATGTTGGACGGATTTTTTGCACGGCAGGTGATTTGCTTAAGATTGCTGCAGCCGCGAAACATTTCCACATAACAACCGTTCCATCCGGCCTTCAGATTTTCTGCCGGCAGCTCAGGAGCTGTTTCCAGGCTGAAGCAGTTCATAAACATTCCCCGATAACAGTTTTCAGCAAGCTGCAATGCAGGAAGTTCCGGAGCCTGCTTGAGATTGGAACAGCCCACAAACATAGACTCATAGCAATATTTAGCCAACGTAGTAGCAGGAAGCTTAGGAGCTCTGGTGAGATTGATGCATTTAGTAAACATTCCATAGTATGCTCTCTCACCAACTTCTGTTGCCGGAAGCAAGATGTCTTTATAGGGGTGGTTATATATTTTATTTCCACTGCCGACAGCGAACAAATATGCATAAGCTGTCTTTCCTGCTTTCAGAAGAGCCAGATTGCCGCTGGTGTTATAATAGGTAAAGGGATCCCTTAAGCTGTTTATATTTCCATAAATATATGCCTTACCTAAATCAACATAGATTCTGGTGCAGTCTGCCAGTTCCGGATCATCCGAGCCGTCACCATAAATCTGGTTTTTGCTGCAGAACTCCACCTTGTCGCCAAGGTTAAGGTTTCCAATATAAATCTCCGAATCACTGCTGCTTACAAAAGCGGAACCGTTTACTGCCCAGCGGATTTCAAGATTCATCGGGTTTCTAATCACTATCCGGCCCTTTTCCAGCATCTCAAAGGTAAGAGGGGTTTTGTCGGCTTCGTAAAGCGAATAACTGTTGATGCCGGCCTTGTAGAACTTTCCGTTCCCAAGGGAAGCCTTCTTGGTCTGGGTTAGAACCCGGCCGTCCTCTGATTCCATCAGGAACTCGTAGGAGATTTTTTCCCCTGTCAAGCTGCTGGACATGGCCACGTAGAGCTTATTGCTAGGAGTTTCAGGAGTTACGGTAACATAGGCCTCCCTGTCGTTTCTGCCCACTATGCCGGCGCCGGATATGGTAAGGCTCTTCACCTTTAATACACCGAAAGAGAACTCGTTGATGCTCTGCAGGTTTTCGAAGCTTGCGGAGGACAGGGTGATGGCGTCGGTTTCACTGTCTATGGCCTCGACCTGGACCTGGGCCCGGGCATAGTCATAATTCTCCGCAAGGTCTTCAAGTGTTCCCTTCTGGCCAATGTAGCTGCGTGCATTCTCGGGGCCAACCAGGTAAAGATTCAGGGATTCTCCCACAGTGAAACTGCCGCTAAGGCTTCCCGAAAGGAGGGTAGTGTTTTCCCCGAATCTCTGGGACTCCAGTTCACCTACCAAGGCAGTGCCTTTGTAAACAAAAACCTTCTCCTTGAAATCCCAGGTGGATTTCAGGTAGTTTCCTTCGAGTTCGAGGCCCTTGGTGGCGGCATCGTCTTCTTCTATCCAGCCGTCGCCGGTGAGGACGGCCTTGGTCAGGTCATCGACACCCCTGGCGGCTTCCACCGTTACGGTCCATACTTTTTCGGCTTCCGGCTGCTGCTCTTTTTCGGGGGTCAGAACCTCCATTTCCTTGGTGCAGGAAAAAAAGGCCAGGGCGGCAAAGGCCGCGGTCAGACACATTTCTCTCATACCAAGTCCTCCCATCCGTCCGTTATACCATCCCCATAACCGGGCTTCACACCTGTAAGGGATGCTTGCATCATAGCGTTCTCGTGGCAGAGCTCCACGGTCCGGGCCGTCGGGGCCTCGTAAAAAAGTCTTTTCTTGTCCATAAGGCGTTTCGTGTTTTTGATTCGTCTGCCGCAAAAATGACATTTTCCGCGCAAACCGATGTCTCATTCTGGCAAAAAAAAGTCTCATTCTTACAATTTTTGCTTATTTTCCTGCTTTGGTCCAGCGGGCCGGAGAATCCCCGTGAACCAGGATATGGACAAGGGCTCCGCCACCTTCCAGATGAAGTTCGCAGACACCTTCCAGATGAAGTTCGCAGAGTACGTCCAGGTTCCGGCCGACGTCCAGACCAAACTGCTGGCCGAATACGCCGCCCAGGAGCAGGAAGAGGACTAAGCGCCTGTCCGGCAGGCTCATCCCAAGCTCCCGGTAACACGCTGTGTTGCCGGGAGTTTTTATTGTTAAAAAGTAGAAAAAACTATCAAAAGGAGGAAAATTCAAGCCCTTAAACTTGATTTATAAAAAAATATAAAAAGCTTGTTTACAAGGGTTTAATACCTTGAAAGCCCTTGAAACTGGCAATATTTTCAAATCCTTGCAGGTAAAAAAAATATAGGTTACTTTTGCCCCCCGAAATCAGAAAAGAAAGAAAACAGATATGAATAAGAGAACAAAAGACCTTGCCGTCCGATTCGTGAAAGACCTCATTCTTTCCGTGGCGGCGTCGGTTTTTGCCTTTCTGCTCCTTCGTTGGGTGACGGTACCCGTGAGCGGATTCTCCCATAAACTGGCCGTGTGGACCGGGGTTGCCGCGACGGCCTCCGCCATCGGCCTGTTCACCTCTAATTTTTATAAGCGCGAGCGCAAGGTCACGTCCATCAACAGTGTCCTTCATCTTCTGGGTGCCATCCTGATTAAAGAGGTCCTCCTGGTGACGGCCATCTTCGTCGGCCTGGTGCAGGTGAACTTCCCGGCAGATTTTTCCATTCTCCTGCTGTCAGACTTTGTCTTTACCCTCCTGATGTGCCAGTTCGTGCACATCTCCCGCGGTTCCCAGATGAAAAACGTGCGCCAGATTTCCGCAGCCAAGACGGTTCTGGTAGTGGGCACCGACGATGCCGCCATCGAGATGGCCAGGAGCCTGGACGCCTCCGAAACGTTCAGCGTGGTGGGCCTCATCTCCGAAGACAAGCGCATGGACGGCCGCATCCTGGCCGATTATCCGGTGTACTACAGCGCCAGCCCCGACAACATGGAGGAGCTCCGCTGGAAGCTGGGCGGCATTGACTGCATCTTTTTCACCCGCAGCGGCTCAGAGGATGCCGTCGGCAAAAAGGCAGAGTCTGCAGGCGGCAGGAAAAGTTCCTTTTCCAAGTCGGACCTTTTTGTCAAGCGTTCCTTCGACCTGACGGTTTCTTTCATACTGCTGGTGGTGTTCTCTCCGCTCATCGCCCTTTGCTCCCTGCTGATTAAGCTGGATGACGGCGGCCCCGTGTTCTACCGTCAGGAACGTATGGGAAAGGGCGGTCGTCCCTTCTTCCTGGTCAAGTTCCGCTCCATGCGCACGGATGCCGAATCCATGGGCGTTCCCGCCCTGTGCAGCGGCGAGGACGACCCCCGTCTCACCCGCATCGGCCGCTTCCTGCGCGCCCATCATCTGGATGAACTTCCGCAGCTTTGGAATGTCTTTGTGGGCGACATGAGCTTTGTGGGCTACCGTCCCGAGCGAGCCTATTTCGTTAATCAGATCATGCAGCGGGACAATCGTTTCCAGTACCTGTTCCAGCTGGCTCCCGGTGTTACCAGCTATTCCACGCTGTACAACGGCTACACGGATACCATCGAGAAGATGATTACCCGCCTGGACCATGATATTTACTATCTCCGTTCCCGTTCCCTGTGGTTCGACGCTAAGATTCTTGCGCTCACCTTCCTGAGCATCGTTTCCGGCAAGAAGTTTTAAATCAGAAAATATATTTGTATCTTTGTGAACAAGAGACAGCAGCCGTCTTATGGCGGCTCCTTTTTTCGCGGAGAAACAGATAACAGAACCACATAGAGTTTGTAAAATGAGAAATCTTGCAAAGGCGGCGGCTTCCGTTTTATTTCTTTTGGGCGTGGCCTCTTCCGTATCGGCCCAGAAAGTGGAACTTCCCTGGCATGTTTCCGCACAGATTGGCGCAGCGGTTTCCGCGTGCGATAACGTTGGTTCCTATTTTGCCCACAAGAAGGTTTTCGATTTGCTGAATGCTTCTTTCGGCATTTCGGGCGGCTATGAGTTCTCGCCCCACTTTGGCGTGCGGATGAACTTGAATTTGGGCAAAAATTCCGGTGCCTGCAACTCCAAGGAGTCCGGCGGCGGCTTCTACCCCTACACCTTCTCCAGCGTCAACGTTTTTGCCGATGCCATGCTGAACGTGACCAGGAAGCCCGGTTTCTTTGTTCCCAAGTTTTATTTGGGAGTGGGTTATGCGCATACCTACAATTTCAAAAAGGCAAACGAGTGGAGTCATGACTGGGAACAAATTCACGGAGATCTTCCGTACGTAACCAGCGGCAACAATGTTATCGGCTTCCGCGTCGGCTTTTTGGGAGAGTTTCTCATCACCCAGGAGGTGGGGATCCTCCTTGATGTGCGCGGAGAGTTCTATACGGACAAGTATGACGGTCTCCAGCCCACCAAGGCCGACCAGACCGCCTTCTCCGGCTACGGCGGTTTCCCCTTTGACGTGAGGGGCGTTCTCAGTGTGGGTGTTGCCTATCATTTTTAATCGAACAAAACTATGAAAAAATTCATCAGCATACTGTTTTTCGGCGCCATGGCCTTGGCGGCTTTTGCCCAGGAACAGGAAGAAAAATACCCCAACGAGTGGTTTGTAGGGGTGGGCGCCGGTTTTAACTACTCTTTTGACACCGGCCGTTACTCCACAGGGTTTGACGGCAAGGGCGTGGGAACGTCGTTGGACCTGTACGCCGGCAAATGGTTCAACCGTGTCTTCGGTATGCGCCTGGGCTACCATGGCATTACCACATCGGCCGATGAAAAGTACCAGCACGACTACGGCTCCCATCCGTTCTTCTATGTTCATACGGATGCCATGTTCCG
>CADBHY010000164.1 GCA_902794615.1 uncultured Bacteroidia bacterium | reverse complement strand
CATCCGTGCTACTCCCCAACAGCGAGAAAATCCCAACCCTGGAGCAGTTTGTGAAGACGGCGAAGCGGCTCAACCTGCGTCTTGTCATTGAAATCAAAAAGCACCAGGGAGTCACCATCCCCTGCTGCGAAGAGGCTGTCCGCGTGGTGCGCGAGCAGGGCTACCTGAACCGGTGCGACTGGATTTCTTTTGACTATGATGCCTGTAAATGGCTCGTGAGGGCGCTTCCGGGATCTCTCGTGGGCTATCTGGAAGGGGACAAATCTCCCTCCGAGTGCCATTCCGACGGGATTTCCTGCATAGACTATCCTGCGGACAAACTTACCCCCCAGTGGGTGGCCGAGGCACAGGCCCTTGGTATGAAAGTGAACGTGTGGACGGTGGATGATGAAGCCGCCATCCGGCATTTCAAAGCCCTGGGCGTAGACTATATCACCACCAATGATCCCATTGCGTGTAAAGGTATATGCGGGGAAAATGATTTTGAAAAATAAACCTATGCGCAGAAGATACATCCCTTTGGTGCTGCTACTTGTTGCAGCTTGTACGGCCAATGAACCTCAACCTGAACCTTTGAACGGGTTTTCTCTCAACGTCAGCATGGAGCATGCCATCAGCAAGACGACCCTCGGAGACTTTGTCGCCGGTAGCCGGAGTGTGTACTGGACGGACGGGGATTGTATCTCTGCCAACGGGGTTACCTCCCAGCCGCTCAGCGGAGTAGGAAATAATGCTTCCACGGCGCTTTTCTCCTTTCCGTCAGACCCTGGAACGCCCTATAAGTTGGTCTATCCGTCCACCATCTGGGAGGCCGGCGGATGGGTGACGCTTCCAACCGTCCTGAATGCATCTTCAGGCGCGTTTGACGGACTCATGTACGGGTATAGCGCCGACGCGGGCGAAGCCACCATGCGCCACATGACGGCCTATGCCCGCATCAATGTGAAAAAGGGCGCCGAGGAACATACGCTCCGCTATGTGCGCCTCACCGGCGGGGCGAAAGAGCAATTGTCAGGCAGATTCGACATCCAGTATTCGACAGGCGAACTGTCACCTGACGACGTATCCTGGGTGTAGACCGTTTCTTCCACAAAAAAGAACTAGCATGATGAACAAAAAACTTCTTCTGACCAGCACACTGTTCCTCTTCTCGCTGGCGGCCCTGGCACAATCGTATACCCTGTCCTCCCCGGACGGAAGCCTCCAGTTGAGAATCGATGTGGATGCGGATCTTTCCTGGTCGCTGCTGAAAAACGGGACGCCACTTCTCGGACCCTCAGAAATCGCCCTTGTCCTGGATGACGGGACGGTCTATGGCGGGAATACCCGCATCCGGAAAGTCTTCCGGAGCAGCTGCGACCGCATCTTCGACGCGCCCTTCCACAAACGCTCCTCCGTGCGTGACCATTACAATGAACTTGAACTCCGGGCCCGGGACTTTTCCCTGGTCTTCCGCGCCTACGATGACGGGGCGGCCTACCGCTTTGTCACCCGGAAGGCCGTGCGGGTGAGCGAAGAAAAGGCCGAATTCCACTTCACCGAAGATTTCACGGCCTGGGTGCCGTACGTGCGGGGAAAAGGCAGTTTCGAGGAGCAGTTTTTTAACTCCTTCGAGAACCTTTATGCACACATTCCGCTCTCCCGCTGGGATCCCGCCCGGCTCGCCTTCCTACCCGTCACGGTGGATGGTCCCGACGGCGTAAAACTCTGCATTTCGGAATCTGACCTGCGGAATTATCCGGGCATGTACCTGAACAACGCCGAGGCAGGCACAACGCTGAAAGGCGTGTTCGCTCCATATCCCAAGGACATCGAGCAGGGCGGTCACAATATGCTCCAGGGGCTGGTCAAATCCCGGGAGCCCTTCATCTACCGGGGAGAAGGGGCCGAGGCCCTTCCCTGGCGGGTGGTCATCGTCTCGTCCGAAGCGAAAAACCTTGCCGACAATGACCTTGTCTACCGACTGGGGAAAGCTCCCGAGGGCGACTTCTCCTGGGTGCAGCCCGGCAAGGTAGCCTGGGACTGGTGGAACGCATGGAACATCTTCGGCGTAGATTTCAAAGCCGGAATCAACAACGAAACGTACATGTACTACATTGACTTTGCCGCTGCCTCCGGCATCGAATATGTAATTCTGGACGAGGGCTGGGCCGTGAACCTGAAGGCCGACCTTTTCCAGGTAGTTCCCGAACTGGACCTTCCCATGCTGTCGGCGTATGCCGAGTCCAAAGGCGTACGGCTGGTTCTCTGGGCAGGCTACTGGGCCTTCGAGAAAGATATGGAAGCCGTCTGCCGACATTATGCCGACATGGGTATCGCTGGCTGGAAGATTGATTTTCTGGACCGGGACGACCAGGCCATGGTCGCCTTCTGTGAGAAGGCGGCGGCCACAGCTGCCCGATATCACCAGTTCATCGACTTTCACGGCACATCCAAACCAGCAGGACTCACCCGCACCTGGCCCAATGTCCTGAATTACGAAGCCGTAAACGGCCTGGAGCAGCTCAAGTGGGCCAAGAAAGACTACGACCAGGTCACCTACGACGTCATTCTCCCCTTTACCCGCCTGGTGGCTGGACCTGCCGATTATACCCAGGGGGCTATGCGCAATGCCACGAAAAAGAACTTCAAGGCCGTGTATTCAGAGGGAATGAGTCAGGGAACCCGTTGTCGACAACTAGCTGAATATGTGGTATTTGACGCTCCTTTCACTATGCTGTGCGACAGCCCGTCCAATTATCTGAACGAGCCCGAATGCACCGCCTTCATCACCTCCATCCCCACGGTGTGGGACGAAACGGTCTGTCTGGACGGAGAGATTGGGCAGTATGTGGTGATGGCCCGGCGTTCCGGCGACACGTGGTACATCGGCGCCCTAACCAACTGGGAGGAGCGAGACATCACGGTACAGCTGCCCCGGAGCGGTCCCGCCATCCTTTTCCGGGACGGAGTGAATGCCGATCGTGCCGCCCGCGACTACAGCCGGGAAGAATGCGTAGTCCGGGACAGTCTCACCGTCCACCTGGCACCGGGTGGCGGTTTTGTGCTTCAGCTATGATGCGGAAACCATCTGCTTCCACAAGGCAAAAACGCTGTCTCAGCGTGCTGGGGAGCAACTATTACCGTTACAAAAATGCGGTAACTTTTGCGGTAAGTTTTGCGGTTACTTTCGTTTCCCTAAAATGCCGTAGAATGCCATAAAATGCCATCGGGCACGGTCTGTAAAAACCGTACCCGATGCGCGTAAAATGCTTATATTCAGGTATTTAAGCCCCTAATACTCTTCTTCGTTCCAAAAACATTACAGTGGCTTCCAGACTTCACAGAGTGCCATTTTTGCTCAGTTGTGTTAAGTATTGTGTTAACTTTCAAGGAGTTATAATGCGACAAAAT
>CADBHY010000163.1 GCA_902794615.1 uncultured Bacteroidia bacterium | reverse complement strand
GCCCTGAAAGACTTCATCGGGGCCGATATTTATCCGATGTAGGGGTCTTACCCTTGGCAACTAACCTTCTGATTATCACCGACTTGTAATACATTCCTCGTTCGATTTTTGAACGAGGAATAGTATATAACGCTATGTGAGTCAACGACTTAGTTGCCAAGCCTATCCTCACAGATTCAGCAGCGGGGAGGGTTCGCCGCGGCGCAGGACGCGGAGGGCCACGGTGCCGGGCTCCACACCGGCGTCCGCGAGGGCGCGGCGGGCGCTTTCGTAGGCCAATTCCGGCGTGTTGTTGTTGCCGCTCAGGTGGCAGAGGAAGAGATTGCGCAGGCCGGGGTGGATGAACTGCGGGATGGCGGCGGCACAGGCGTCGTTGGACAGATGGCCGATACCATGCGAAATGCGGTCCTTGAGCACCTGCGGATAGCTTCCGCCCAGGAGCATGTCCATGTCATAATTGGATTCGATGACCACGGTGGAGGCCTGGGAAGCCCAGGAAAGGGCTTCGGGCGTGGTGTGCCCCAGGTCCGTCATGAGGACGAAGAGTTCCCCTTCGCAGCGGATGGCAAAGCCGATGCACTGGGTGGCATCGTGCGGCACCTCGAAGTACCGGACATCAAAATCGGCCGATACCGGATTCCAGACATCGGAAAGGAGGTCTTTCCGGCAGGGAACCACCCAGTCCCGGGTGAAAGGATGGCGCGAAAGGGCTTCGTGCAGGGTGGGCGTGGTCCAGACGGGCACTCCCACGCGCTTGCAGAAAGAGCCCAGCGAGCGGATATGGTCTCCGTGGTCATGGGTAATGAGGATGGCCGATAAGTCCCCGTAGCCCAGATGCAGGTTCTCCAGTTCTTTCTTGACACGGCGGATGCCCACACCGGCGTCTATCAGAATGCCGGAAGAGGGGCCCAGAAGAAGGGAACAGTTGCCGCAGCTGCCGCTGGAAAAACTTACGAAGCGCATCACGGACGCTGCTCCTCCTCGCAGTATTTGCCAATCACGCCGTAAGCATCATCGACGCCCAGCTCTCCGGCGCGGGAGAGGTCTATGCAGCCCTTCTCCTTGTCTTTGAGGTAGATGAGCACCAGGCCGCGGTTGAAGTAGGCGCTGCCCATCCAGGGATACAGGCGGATGGCCTTGTCGTAGCTCTCGATGGCTTCCACAAAGCGGGAGCTCAGGCTGTACAGATTGCCCAGGTTAAACTGGATGTACGGGAAGGAAGGAAGCAGCGCGGCGGCGCTTTCCATGTCCCTGAGGGCTTCCGAGTAGTCGTATTCCCGGCTCACCTGCTCGCGGACGCGGGCGCGGGTGTTGCCCTTGTCATCCATGGTGAGGGTCTGCACATTGGACTCGAAGGATGCTATAAACGCAATCATCTCGGCCCTGAGGGCTCCCCGGTTCATCAGGTAGAAGGCCTTGTAGTAGTTTCCGTAAGGGCCATCTTCCGTAGATTCGGCCGCACTGGTGTAATGCATGAGCGCCGTGGAATACTGTTTGCGTCCCACTTCCTGCAGGCCCTTGAAGAAGGGGTCTTCCACCGGCTGGGACAGGACGGGCGAGGTGACGGGGATGGACGTATCGGCCGATACCACATCTACCGGAATCGGAGCGGCGGAAAGGAAGCCCTCCAGCAGGCGGTTCTCGTAGCGGTGGGCCAGGGCGTAATTCACATTGTCGCGGGATTCCACCACGGCAAAGCGGTACAGCGGCTTCAGATTGATGTCCACGTCCCGGTGGCGGAGCATTTCGTCTTCAAAGCCGCCGCTGCGGGCAAACTCCGCGTCAAAGGCCAGCAGGCTGCTGTACTTCTTGGTGGTATCGGAGAAATCGGCCCCTCCGGCCGTGGCGTTTTCGTATTCGGCCACTTTCCGGCGGGCGATGCGGTAGTCTTCCTTGGAGGCCCGCGTCATGCCCATCTGGAGCTCCACGAAAGCGCGGTTCATATAGGCCTTGGCAAAGTCCGGATACAGTTCGATGGCCTTGTTATAATCGGCCAGGGCATCGTCCCAGCGCTGCATTTCAATAAAGAATCCGGCCCGGTTGAAATAGGCCAGCACATTGCCGGGATTGATGGCAATCACGCGGTCCATGTCCGAGAGGGCGCCTTCGTAGTCTCCCACCTGGGCGCTCAAAAGGCTGCGGTTGTAGAGGGTGAGGGCGTTGCCGGGCTCGAAGCGAAGGACGGTGTTGAGGTCGGCCATGGCGTCCCTGAGCTCCCCTTTTTCCGAGCGGACGATGGCCCGCTGGAAATAGGCCAGGGTCATGGTGGAATCCAGCTCGATGGCCTTGTTGAAGTCTTGCAGGGCCCCGTCGAAGTTCTTCCGGGAGGCTTCCAGGCCGCCGCGGCGAAGGTAGGCCTCCGGCTCAAAACGGTCGGTCTTGATGGCTTGGTTGTAGTCGGCCAGGGCCTTGAGGGTGTCTCCCATGAAAAGGTAGGAGGCGCCGCGGTTCAGGTAGGAGGCGGGGTCCTTGGGCTCCTGACGGATATAGCGGTTGAAATCTCCGATGGCCCGCTCGAACTGGCGGCTCAGGAAGTAGGTGACGCCCCGGGTGAAGTACAGTCCGGCCGATCCGGGCCGCAGCTGGATGGCCCGCTCCAGGTCCTGAAGGGCCGCGTCATAGCTGCCGGTGCGGCTTTCGGTAATGGCCCTGTAATGGTAACCGGAGGTGAAGACCGGGTTCAGGCGCACGGCGGTGGAAAAATCGGCCTTGGCGCCCCGGATATCCCCCAGGTTGTACTTGGCGATGCCCCGGTAGAAAAAGGTCCAGTAGTCTGTAGAGTCCAGCTGGGCCAGGATGTTGAAATTGGACACGGCCTCGTTCAGCCGTCCGTCCTGGAGGGCCGTGCGGCCCCGGAAAGAGAAGACGTCTTTATCATATTGGGCGCCGGCCGTCAGGGGCAGAAGCAGCGCCAGAAATAAGGTCCAAAAACGGATTTTCATCAAAAAATTTTCATTTGAGCTACGAAATAGCTAATTTCGCGCCAAGTGACAAAGATAAGAAAATATTTTCTATTATTGCTGCTGGTCCTGGGCTGCCCGGTCTGGGCGCAGCGCTATACCATCAGTCCCGTCAATGCCGACCAGGTGCTCAGCGCCGACAGCCTGAAGGCTTGTGTGGAGTACCTCTGCTCTCCGGAGCTGGGAGGCCGGGCCACGGGAACGGACGGCGGAAGGGCGGCGGCCGACTGGCTGGAAGGTGAATTCCGCGTGCTGGGCCTCAAACCTCTCAGCGGTGCCTGGATGCACGGCTTTTCCACCTCCGACGGCCTGGCCCGCAATGTCATGGGGCTCATCCCCGGCAGTTACACCCCCGCCCGCTATGTGGTGCTGATGGCCCATTTTGACAATCTGGGCACCCTCAACGGCCGATTCTATCCCGGGGCCGATGCCAACGCCTCCGGCGTGGCCGCCCTCCTGCAGCTGGCCCGGATGGTCACCCAGATGAACCTCTGCCACAAGATT
>CADBHY010000162.1 GCA_902794615.1 uncultured Bacteroidia bacterium | reverse complement strand
GTTTTTACTTTACAAAGTTAATAAAAATTCCGTCCTTTCGCCGATGATGTCAAAAAGGCCGATAAGCAAGCGAGGAAGGCCCCTTCGACCCCAGACAGGGGCGGCAACTAAGTATCTGAGCCACAGTATGTTATACAACATTCCTCGTTCAGTTTTTGAACGAGGAATCTACTGCAAGTCCATGATAATCAACGAGTTAGTGACCACCATAAATATAACAATGACGTCCCCTTCCCCGGCCGCCACGCGCAAGGAGGGGGTTTTTGGCAAAGAATCCTTTTTTATGTAAATTTGTAAACTTAAAGAGAATGAATTGTCATGACCCAGCAGGAACAAATCCTTAAACCGCTGTTTGAGTCTTACACCGGCCAGCAGCTTACAGAGATGACGGAAATGCCCGCGTCGGGCAGCAACCGCCGGTACTTCCGCCTGAGGGGCGGCAACCTGTCCATTATCGGCGTAATCGGCGCCAACCTGCAGGA
Organism: uncultured Bacteroidia bacterium; assembly: GCA_902794615.1. GTDB lineage: Bacteria > Bacteroidota > Bacteroidia > Bacteroidales > UBA932 > Cryptobacteroides. The sequence continues at coordinate 3,032 of CADBHY010000162.1, read as the reverse complement.
GAACCACAGCTTTATTACCATAGCCAGGCACTTCCGGGAGAAGGGCCTCAGGGTGCCGGCCGTTTTTGCCGTAAACGAGGACGAGAGCGCCTACATTCAGGAAGACCTGGGAGACCAGGTGCTGTACGGCATGGTGTCGCAGGGCCGGGAGAGCGGCCTGTACAGTTCCGTAGAGACGCAGCTTCTGAAAAAGGCCGTCGAACAGCTGCCCCGCCTGCAGTTTGTGGGGGCGCAGGGCCTGGACTGGACATGCTGCTATCCGCAGGAGGCCTTTGACGCGCGCATGATAGACTTCGACCTCAACTACTTCAAATACTGTTTCCTCAAGGCCACCGGCCTGGAGTTCAACGAGGTGCTTCTGCAGGACGATTTCGAGAAGTTCAAGGAAGACCTGCTGCAGGAAGAAGACAACACCTTCATGTACCGGGATTTTCAGGCCCGCAATGTCATGATACGGGACGCCGAACCCTGGTTCATCGACTTCCAGGGCGGCCGCCGCGGACCCATCTACTACGACGTGGCCTCCTTCATCTGGCAGGCCCGCTCCCGCTTTCCGGAAGGCTTGAAGCAGGAACTCATCAAAACCTATCTGAGGGCCCTGCAAACCTACAAGCAGGTGGACGAGACTCAGTTCATGGAGCGCCTCCGTCTCTTTGTGCTCTTCCGCACCCTCCAGGTACTGGGCGCCTACGGTTTCCGCGGATACTTTGAAAAAAAGCCGCACTTCCTGGCCAGCGTCCCCTATGCCCTGAGCAACCTTCGGAACCTGCTCCAGACGCCCTTCGACAGATACCCGTACCTGAACGGCCTGCTGGGGCAGCTGGCCATCATGCCGGAACTCAACGACATAGCCCAGGACCATCGGCTCAATGTCCATATCTACAGTTTCGCCTACAAGAAGGGCATTCCGGCCGATACCACCGGCAACGGAGGCGGCTACGTCTTTGACTGCCGCAGCGTGAACAATCCCGGCAAGTACGAGTATTACCGCCAGTTCAACGGAACGGACCCCGAGGTGATTAAATTCCTGGAAGATGACGGCGAGGTAACCTCCTTCTTAGAGAGTGTCTATCATCTGGTGGACGCCCATGCCAAACGCTTTATCGAGCGCAAGTTCACCAACCTGCAGGTATGCTTTGGCTGCACCGGCGGCCAGCACCGCTCCGTCTATTGCGCAGAGCATCTGGCGCACCACCTGGCCCGCAAGTTTGACGTGAAAGTGACCGTCACCCACCGGGAACTCAACATGGAAAAAATGCTCTGAGAATGAAGGCGCTCATTTTTGCCGCCGGTCTGGGCACCCGCCTGAGGCCCCTTACGGACAGCCTTCCCAAGGCCCTGGTGCCCGTGGGCGGAGAGCCGCTCCTGCACCGCGTCATCTGCAAGCTCCGCGCTGCCGGCTACGACGAGCTGGTGGTGAACGTGCATCATTTCTCCTCCCTGATTGTAGATTACCTCGGCAGCCATGATTTCGGGATTCCCGTCCGGGTTTCGGACGAATCGGCCCTTTTGAGGGAAACGGGCGGGGGTATTGCCTTTGCGCGGGGCCTTTTGGAGCCGCTGCAGGAGCCGTTTCTGGTGCATAATGTGGATATCCTTTCCAACCTGGATTTGGCCTGGCTCCGGGAGCAGACCCGTCCGGAGGCCCTTGCCACCCTGGTGGTGAGTGAGCGGAAAACCAGCCGTTACCTTCTCTTCGGGGAAGATATGCGCCTGAAGGGCTGGACCAACGTCAAAACCGGGGAGGTGCGTTCCCCCTATCCGGAAACGGAGCTGAAGGACTGCCGCCGTCTGGCGTTTTCCGGCATCCACAACCTCTCTCCGGCCATTTTTGACGCCTTCATGAAGGCCGATATGCCGGAGCGTTTTCCCATCATGGACTTCTATATCCAGGCCTGCGGAGACCAACCCATTTACGGAGTGGTTCCCGAGAATTTCCGGATGGTGGATGTGGGCAAGCTGGACACCCTGGCCGCTGCGGAGGAGTTTATTTCCTCAAACGGCCGATAGCATGCTCCAGGCTCTCTGAAGGCTCGATGATATTGTAATCGGCCCAAAAATTCGGGTCCTGGAATTCCAGGGCCTTGTCGTTCAGATAATCCCGCAACCGGAAGCGCTCCTTTCGGGGAATGGGCGTGGCCGTTGGATAGAGGTCCGTGACAACCAGCTCGTTGATGGAGGTGTAGTGGGTTCTGAACAGGCGCTTTCTCCAGTCGCAGTCAAAGCGGATGGTGGAACGGAAGTACTCCAGACGTGTTTTTTCCCCTACGGTGCGGTAATTGAGCACAATGCTGGCCTCCTTGGGGAAGAAGCGCAGGCCCAGGGGCTTGGACACCAGGATGGCCCGGATGGCCTTTGCCTGGTCTTTCATGTCTAACGATGTTTCTATGCGTGTGAAGCAGAGCGTTTCCCGGTCAATGTACAGCAGGGCATGATACAGGGCATAATCTACCTGCGCATAGGGGCTGGGCTCCATCCTGACGACAAACTGCAGCCGGTCTCCGATATAAGCGGGCGCTTCCATGGAGAAGCGGTACAGGGCCATCTCCTCTTCCGTGAACAGAAGTTCCCTGTTCTTGAGGAAGTCGCAGGTGATGGCCATGTTGGGACCGCCCTGCGTTTTTACGCTCAAGGTATCCCGCTTGCGCTGGCTCACCAGCAGGCGGCTCTTTTCCAAGGCCGCGGCGTCGCGCCGCCCGCCATACTCATCCTTGAAAATACGGGCCACAGCCTCTGCCACATAGGTATAGCGCCTTCTCTTCTGCACCGTTTCCCGGTAAAAGCATTCCAGGAGCTCCGGCTCCGGGCAGTAAGTGACGTCGGCCTTTTCCAGGGCCGCCCGCACGATATCGGCCGGTTCTCCGGTAACGATGGAGGCTTCTTTCAAGGGAAGGGCTTCCCGTTGCAGCGCCACCTGCATATAGGCCGATACCGCCTTCTGCGTCCGTTTCCGGTATCCCAGGAAGGAGAACTCCACCGTGCCGATGGGGGCGTCGCTCTTGAGGACGAAGTCGCCGTCGGCATTGGTGATG
>CADBHY010000161.1 GCA_902794615.1 uncultured Bacteroidia bacterium | reverse complement strand
AAGCGGGCAGCTCAGGGGCGTACCCGTTTCCAACGGGGAATGCGAGGGGATTGTGCACATTGTCAATTCGGCCGATGACGCCAACCAGCTGAAGAAAGGGGAGATTATGGTGGCCAAGTTTACGGACATCGGCTGGACGCCCTATTATTCCATCGTGAACGGCCTCATTACGGAGATTGGCTCCTCGCTCTCGCATGGCGCGGTGGTGGCCCGGGAATACGGCCTACCCACCATCGTGAATGTGAAAGGCGCCACCAAGGTACTCAAGAACGGAGACCATATTGTCATGAATGCCGACAAAGGCACCATCATGTGCAGCTGAGAGCCATGCTTGCAAAAGGACTGAGCGGAAATGCCCTGAAACTTGTCGCCATTGTGGCCATGACCGTGGACCATCTGGCCTGGATGGGCATTGAGACCTATCAGCAGGCAGAGACGCCGCTTCAGATTGCGCTGCACTCCATCGGGCGTCTTACGGCTCCCATCATGTTCTTTTTCGTGGCCGAGGGCTACCACCATACCCACAACTTCCGCCGTTACCTGGGCCGCCTATTCCTGCTGGCGGTGGTGAGTCACTTTGCCTTCTGCTACTTCAACATGTCCGGCTTCAATCCCTTCGGAAATCTCCTTTTCAACGCCACCAGCATTGCCTGGCCGCTAATGTGGGGGCTCATTCTGCTGAAGCTGTGGGACACGGAGCGTCTGCCGCAGTGGCAGAAACTGGGGATTACGCTGCTGGCCTGCCTTGTCACGTTCAGCTCGGACTGGAGCTGCGCCGCTCCGCTGGCTATTCTCATGATAGGGCGCAACCGGGGGAACTTCTACAAGCAGATGTTGTGGATGATGCTGATTGTCACGCTCTATGCCCTGGCCTTTTCCATCGTCCACAGCCAGACTTACGGCATGGTTCACATGGCTTGCTGGCTGGCCGTTCCGCTGCTGGCCCTGTACAACGGAGAAAGGGGAAAGGCCAGGTGGCTGGGAAAGTTCTTCTATTATTACTATCCGGCGCACCTGGCCTTAATCGGCCTTTTGGCAAGGGTTTTATAGGACGCCCCCTCAGGCTTCGCCTCCGAAGGCGAAGGGCTGGCCGTAGAATCCGTCGGTGCGGAATTTGACTGCCTTGATTGTCATGGCACTACAGGGAGAGCTTGTTTTCGAAGCGGTTTACTCCGGCAACCGCCACAATGTAGCCTACCCCGTTGAGGATAATGCCGATGCCGATAAGGGTGGAGAGCGTGGCCGCCGTTACGTCCGGGTTGCGAAGTCCGAGACAGCCGAGGACGGCGCCGGCGATGCCCAGAATGAGCAGGCACCACCACATGGGGAAGCCCACACGCTTGAAATCGAAGCTGTCGATGGCGATGATGATGCCTTCAATCATCACCCACACGGCAAAGACCACCGGCAGGGAGAGGGCCACGAAGAAATTGTGTCCCAGGAAGATGCAGCCGATGATGATGTCCAGGATGCCGGACAGCATTCTGGAACCGCTGTTGGGCAGGAACGCCTGGGTACGGAAGGTGAAGATGAGTTTGGCGATACCGGAGAAGAGGGTGAGACAGCCGATAAGCCAGGCCGTGGCGAAGAGGGTTTCGGCAGGGTTGCAGATGCAGACTACGCCAAGAGCAATCAGGAGGGCTCCTGTGATGCAGAGCCAGATTTTAGTACTGGTTTTCATGTTGGGTTTATGTTGTTTGATATTGTCTGTATACAAAGATAGCGATTATTTTGGGGATTTTGATTCAAAATGTTTACCTTTGAGAAAAGTATCCGATTATGAAACCTTGTCTTTTGGCCCTTTCCCTGATGCTTGCCCTTTCCTGCAGCTCGTTTGAACCCTTCACCTTTGTCCAGATGAGCGATACGCAGATAGGCTTTATAGACAACTCTCCGCGCTATACCCACTCGGATTCCCTGATGCAGGCGGCCGTGGCGGGCGCCAATGCCCTGAAGCCGGCCTATGTCTTTGTGACGGGAGACCTTGTGAATGATTCCACGGACCCGGTGCAGGACTCCGTGTACAGGGCCTGCCTGGCCCGGATAGAGGCTCCTGTCTATGCCGTTCCAGGAAACCATGACTACAAGGGCGGCTTCACCATGGAGAAACGGGAAGCCTACCTTGCCCTGCGGGGTTACGACCGTTTCTCTTTCCGGGACAGGGGCTGCGCCTTCATAGGGATGGACTCCAACTGCATCAAGGACGGCGTTCAGGAGGCTGAGGCGGAGCAGTGGGAATGGCTTGTCCGGGAGTTGGATGCCGCAAAAGACTGCAAGTACCGCTTCGTGTTCCTTCATTGTCCCATAGTCCGGGAACGCATGGACGAGCCGGAAGATTACTTTAATTTTTCCATGGAGCAGCGCAGGAAGTACGTCTCGCTTTTCAAGGAGAAGGGAGTGGATGTGGTTTTTGCCGGCCATACCCACCAGGACTATGATGCGCTCATTGACGGTATCCGCTTTGTGGCCGCCGGGCCGGTGGGAAATGCCCTCGGCCACGGAACTCCCGGCTACCATGTGGTGAGCGTAGGGGAGAGCGGCGTCGATATTACCTACACGCCCACCCCGGGCGTGGACCCGAAACACTGCGTTTTTCAATAGCGGACATGACAGCGGTACAGTTTGACAGAATCAGGAAGATGGAGGACGACTTCAATCAGGTCTGTGAAGTTGTCCATTCGCTGGACAGGGCGCTTTCCGATTACGAGGCCGTCCGGTGCCGGATTTCGCGGCTGACGGAGTACCAGGAATCCGGGCAGTGGCTCAAAGACTTCCAGGCCGATGAGCGGGGAGAATTACCCCCGTATTCGGAATTGAAGCGGGGAGTCCTCTCGGAAGACGCTTTGGATAACCTCCTTCGGGAAGTTTCGGACCTGCATGCAAGGATGCAGGCGCTGCTTGGGAAGCCTGATGGCCTTTGATATAGCCTGCCGGAGGGGGGGTGAAATCCAGGAAGGTGAGGAGATTAAGGAGTATTTGCGCGCAAAACGTGAAATTTTTTTGGCGCTGTGTCAGTAAGTGACCAAAATGAGGGATTAGATTTGGCGCGAAATTCCGGAATTATATGAGGATTGAGGAAGCTATGGTGTATCTGCTCTCCACCGAGGGCCGAGGGATGTCGGCGGAAACGCTGGCATGGGAGATTAATTCCCGGCGGCTGCATGTGCGGAAGGATGGTACTCCTGTTAGTGTGAGCCAGATTTGGGCGTTGTTTTTCAAGTATCCGGAGATGTTTGTGCGGGATGGGAAGTTGATTAGGTTGATGGTGTAGGAGGTAGCGTTTAACCTGTTGGAATTAAGATTATAAGCAAATTGCAAGGTTTTCACGGCGAAAATTGCTAAATTTATGAATTGCAAGATTCCGATAATTCAACATTATAAGAAACTTTGACGCCAGAAGAAAAAGCGCGCGTACTCATTGACCAGATGTTTACTGACGGCTGATCTTGTCTATCGTGTGGTTCGACCCAATTGCACCAGATTACACAAAACTGCATCGGGAGCAGTTTTACGGCCGCGTACCCGATGCAGTT
>CADBHY010000160.1 GCA_902794615.1 uncultured Bacteroidia bacterium | reverse complement strand
GAGATTCCGGAAGACTCCCACGGACATCTTTTGGGCGTGCAGGGCAATCTCTGGCACGAGCGCATTCCCACGCCCGAACATACGGAATACATGATGTACCCGCGTGTAGCGGCCATCGCCGAAGTGGGCTGGAGCCAAGCTTCCCGCAAGGAGGGGTTCCGCGAGAGAGTGACCCGCTGGAACGACGCCCTCATCGCGGCCGGCTACCACGCCTTCGACATCAAGAAAGAGGTGGGCGAGCGTCCCGCTTTCCGTAACGGTATCTCCCATGCCGCCGTGGGCATGAAGGTGAGATACAAGGAGTTGTGGAACCGGAGGTATCCCGCCGCCCGGGAAGCCACGTTCACGGACGGCATCGGCGGCGGCTGGTCTTACGGAGACGGCCGTTGGCAGGGCTTCCTCACGGACATTGACGTTATTATTGACATGGAACAGGTGCAGGACATCCACTTTGTGGGCGGCACGTTCATGTGCGAGCCCGGCCCCGGCATTTTCCTTCCCAAATCCGTGGAAATCTGGCTGTCGGCCGATGGCGAAAACTTCAGCCGGGCCGCCGTCGTGCCCGACGAAATCAAGACTCCGAGCCAAAGCTACGTGCTCTTCGGGGCCCCCGTCACGGGACAGGCACGCTACGTGCGTTTCGTGGCCCATCCCAGCCAGGGATTCCTGTTCCTGGACGAGGTTATTGTAAACTGATGCAGAAAAATTTGCTATGTCCGATTTTTCTGCCTATCTTTGCAGTCCTTTTGAGGGCATAGCTCAGTTGGTTTAGAGCGCTTGCTTGACAGGCAAGAGGTCCGCAGTTCAAATCTGCGTGTCCTCACAAAAGCAAACAGAACGAGGCAGTTGCAAATTTGCAACCGCCTCATTTTTTAATGAAGCATGGGTGTACGGTACGATAGGAGGATATCGTCAGTCTCACCGGTAGGCGACGTGAACAAAAAAGGCCGAAACACGCAAAACCGTAGTTCGGCGACAAAAATATACCCATTTTGTTGCCGAACAGAAGAAAAAGCAAAAACAGGATTTAATCCTTCAGCGCAAAGCCCGGCGAGGCCCATTCTTTCATGTTGCCCTCATCGTCCGTATAGATGAGGTAACCTTCCAGGGTGGGGTCTCCCAGGATGAGCACCTGGGCGCCGTGCAGGCCCGTAACCATGCACCAGGTGGCAATGGCGTCGGATTCCGCGGCATTGGCGGAAGACACAACCGTGGCGCTCAAAAGGTTGTGCTGCACCGGATAGCCGGTACGGGGGTTGATGGTGTGGGCATATTTGCGGCCGTCCCGGATATAGTACTTGCGGTAGTTGCCGGAGGTGACGATACCGGCCGGCTTTCCTCCCGAATTCCAGATGCCGCTGAGGCCTTCATCGCCCAGCCCCTGCTCGTCGTGCTGGCGGTCTACGGGACGGTCCACGCCCACGGTCCACGGCTGGCCGGAGGGGTTCAGGCCGTCGCACCAGATTTCGCCGATATCAATGAGCATGTCCTTTACACCCAGGCTATACAGGTATTTGGCAATGATGTCGCAGCTGTATCCCTGGGCGATGGCGTTGAAATTGAGGCTGGGATAGCCCATGACGGCCGGATCTATATAGCCGTTGGACACCGGAAGTTCTGCCGGAAGATGGCCCATGCCGCACTTTTCCAGAAGGCGGGCAATTTCTTCGTCCGAGGGGAAGGTGCTGTTGCGGAAACCGAAGCCCCAGGCGTCGTACAGGGGGGCCGCCGCAAAGTCCAGGGCCCCGCCGGAACGCTCCCACAGGCGGTATCCCACCCGGTACATATCCAGGAACATCTGGGAGGAGGGAATCTTCTCGCCGGCATTGAAACGGGAAATGAGGGATTTCTTGTTGTAGCCGGAAAGGGTGGTGTCTATCTGGAGGATAAGGGCGTCGATACTGTCCCGGACCACATCTACCGGTACACTCACCCCCTTCATGTTCATCTTTACCGTATAGCTGTTTCCCTGGGCATAGCCGCTGATTTGAACATATTCATCTTTCTGTCCGCCGCAGGAGGCAAGAATACACAGTAAAAAGCTTGAAATGAACAATAGCTTCTTCATCTTGGCAAGATTTTTGTGCAAATTTACGAAATAATTGCGATATTTGTAAGTTGAAGTAAGATTTTATGAGAAAAAGCATATTCTATATAGGTCTATTGGCGGCCCTCCTGGCAACGGGCGTCTCCTGCAAAAAGAAGGAAGAAACCACCAAGCCTTCCCTGACAGGCCTCGCCATGAAGGCCGACAATACCACCTTCATGGCCCAGGGCGTCACCGTCCATGCCAAGGCCAATCTCGCAAACCTGAAGGGGTCTGACAGCAAGACGCTCGAAAAAATCGGTCTCAGCTACTATGTTACCGGCGGCAAAAGGGACACCCTTACCTTCGACGCCCTCAACGACAATCCGGAATACGTGTTCTCCACCGGGGAACCGGGCAACTACACCCTCACCTGCTATGCCTGGGACACGAAAGACGCCTACTATTCCACCTCCACCTCCGTTTCCTTCACCGTTCTGGACCCCGAGACCGCCATTTCCGGCATAGACCCCGCGGGAGAAGTGGAGCTGGACGGGATTACCTACAATACCTGCACCACAGGCGGGCTCACCTGGATGGCCGGAAACCTGCACGGAACGGACATGGGAAACAACTACGAGCATTCCGAAATCCTGGCCTCCGTCTTTGGGAAATACTACACCTGGGAAGAAGCCCAGAAGGCCTGCCCCGCAGGCTGGCACCTCCCCTCGGCCGAAGAATTTGACACCTGCTTCGGACAGGAAGCCGGAGCCATCATGGTCGATGCCGTCTTCAACAAGAAAAACATGTGGGAATACTGGCCCCAGGTAAAGATTACCAACGCCTTCGGCTTCAATGCCATCCCCGTCGGCTACTTGGACAACACCGACGAGAAGGCCCCGGAAGAAGGTTTCCTCAAATACGCCTGCTTCTGGACCAGCGACCAGGCGGGAGACATGGGCGTTTTCCGTTACATCTACTGCGAGGAGAACGACATCAAAAAAGGCCAGGGCAGCAAAACCACCCTGGGCATGAGCGTACGCTGCGTCACAAACAGTGAAGATTAACGCAAATCCGTTACAAGATAGCCGGAAAGCGATTTCTCATCCAGGGAGAAGTCGCTTTTTCCTTGCTCTTCCCCGTACACGATGCCGCTGAGGACAAAACGCGCCCGCGTCTGCTCATCCAGCGTCAGGGTAATGTCCAAGTTGTCACTTCCCGCAGCGTTCACTTGCAGTTTGTCCATGTAATCCCTGTAAGAGCCAATAAAAAGGGCCGGATTGGTAAAGAGGTCCTCCTTCTGGACGGCCTCCACCACGGCCTCCTTGGCCTCCGGGTCCAGGGTCCAGCGCGTGGTTCCGTCGCTCACCACCTTCATGCCCAAGCCTTCCAGGATATAGGCATTGCCCTCCACCGTCACCTGCCCGTCCGTAACCGGGGCAAAATCCGCCCCGGCCCGGGAAAGGCTGTAGGTATAATGGAAATGGACGCGATGCCCCGCCACCTTGTCCAG
>CADBHY010000159.1 GCA_902794615.1 uncultured Bacteroidia bacterium | reverse complement strand
TTTACCGGCTGGTTGCGGTCCATCTCCATCACCTTGTTCACCGGCCAGGAGAGGGCTTTTTTCAGTTTGAAGGCGGCATGAGCGCGGATATCCGTACAGGAAGCGCCAAACAGCACTTCGTATTCGCCTGCGGCCGTTTCCCAGGCCGATGCGGTCTCGTTGAACGAGGCCAGCCCGTAATGGCTTACCTGCATGGTAAGCACCTGGCTTTCACCGGGTTGCAGAAGTCTGGTCTTGGCGAAGGACCGGAGTTCACGGGCGGGTTTTTCCAGTCCGCCGGCGGGGGCGCTCACATAGAGCTGAACCACCTCCCTGCCGGCCACCTTGCCGGTATTGGTAACGGTGACAGAGGCGGTGAAACCATCGGCCCCGGCCTTCACCACGGGCTTGGAATATGCGAAGGAGGTATAGCTGAGGCCGTATCCGAAGGGATAGGAAACCTCCATCTCCCGGCTTACATAGTAGCGGTAACCCACCCAGATGTCTTCCGTGTAGAGGGTGAAGTCCACATTCTCCTTCTTGTTCCAGGGGGCCAGCGGCTTGTAGTCGTAAGGGAAATCGGCATGCGAGGGGATGTCCCGGTAGTTGTTCGGGAAGCTCATGGGCAGCTTGCCGGAGGGGTTCACCTTGCCCGTGAGGATGTCGGCGATGGCGTTGGCTCCTTCCTGTCCCGGCGACCAGGGCAGGACGATGGCATCGGCCAGATGCTTCCAGGAGGCGGTTTCAATGACTCCGCCGATGTTCAGGACCACCACCACCCGTTTCCCGCGGGACCGATAGGCGTTGTGAAGGTTCTGAAGGAGTTCCCTTTCGGTGGCGGAAAGCTCGAAGTCTCCCTCCATGCTGCGGTCTTTTCCCTCACCGGCCTGGCGGCCCAGCACCACCACGGCCACGTCGTTCATGCCGGCCTGATACTCTATGGCCGATACCGTAAGGAAAGGCTCTTCGCGGTGCTCGTTGTCCTCTTCGAATTCCATGTCAAAACGGGCCTTCAGGGCCTTGGCTTCCAGGGCATAGTAGTTTTTGAGACTGGCGTCCAGCGTGAATCCGGCCTGTTCCATCGCCTGCGTCAGGGTAACCACATAAGGCTTGTGAACCTCGCCGGAGCCGGTTCCGCCGGCAATGAAATCCTCGCTGGTAAGCCCGTACAGGGCCACTTTCTCCCTGCCCTTCAGCGGCAGGGTATGGCACTGGTTCCGAAGCAGCACAATGGACTCGGCGGCCGCCTGCCGCGCCGTGGCGGCGTGGGCTTCAAAGTCCGGTTTCAGGGAATAGGCGTAGTGGTGGAACTTGGGCGTTTTCACCACGTATTCCAGGATACGGCGCACGTTGCGGTCCACTTCCTCTATGGACAGCCGGCCTTCGCGCACGCCTTCGAGGATGCGCTGAATCTCCACGTCGGCCCCGGGGTCCATGAGGTCGTTTCCGGCCTTGACGGAGGCCACGGTGTCATCCTTGAGGCCCCAGTCCGTAATGACAATGCCCTCGTAGCCCCATTCGTCGCGGAGGATGCTTGTCAGGAGCTCGTAATCCTGCTGGGTGTACAGGCCGTTAAGCTTGTTGTAGGAGCTCATGACCGTCCAGGGACGGCCTTCCTTCACGGCAATCTCGAAGTTCTTGAGGTAAATTTCCCGGAGGGCGCGGCGGCTCACCAGGGCGTCGTTCTCTGTCCGGTTGGTCTCCTGGTTGTTGGCCGCAAAGTGTTTGGCCGATGTGCCCACGCCGTTACGCTGGACGCCCCGGATATAGGCGGCGGCCATCTTCCCGCTCAGCAGCGGGTCTTCCGAGAAGTACTCGAAGTTGCGGCCGCACAGCGGGTTGCGGTGGATGTTCATGCCGGGAGCCAGCAGCACGTCCACACCGTATTCCAGCGCTTCATTGCCCAATACGGCGGTGGTTTTCTCCATCAGTTCCGTGTCCCAGGAACTGGCCAGGAGCGTCCCCACGGGAAAACCGGTGGCCACATGGTGCTCCGGGTCCCGCGCGGGGTCTATGCGTACACCCGCAGGACCGTCGGAAAACACGGTCTGGGGGATGCCTAAGCGGGGAATGGCGCGGGTTCCTCCGGCTAAGCCGGGCACCACGTTGTCCGAGCTGGTGCCTACCAGCAGGGCTGCCTTTTCCTCTATGGTCATGGCCTGCATCACCTCGTCAATATTGTCTTTCCTCAGTTGAGGCTGGGCCATGGCTGCGAGGCCGGCCAGCAGAAGGAGAGTGGAGATGAGTGTTTTTTTCATGGGGAAAAGAAAAAATGGTTTAGAAGGCCACGCGGCCGGATTTTTCCACATGCACCGTGGCGCTTTGGTTGTTTCCCCAGAGAACGGTAAGCTCAAAGGGGACGTTGGTCGTGACGCTTATAATCGGTTTGTCGCCGGCGCTTTTGCGGGTGGCGGCTTTGAGGCCCACCACGCCGTCGGGGCCGAAGGGATAACGCTCGATGCCGTGGGCCTCCGTCTGCCGCAGGTCCCACTCGATGCGTCCGGCGGAATAGTCGCTCCGGATACCCAGAATGCATTCGATAAATTCCGCGATGGGCGGGAGGCCCGTCCAGCCCACGAAGTCCTTGCGGGCCATGAAGCCGGGCTCAATCTTTTCCGGGGCATAATACTCCCAGAAGGTGCCCGTGTCTTTCCATACCTGGAACACGTTGCCGTAGTGGTTGTCGGCCACCTGGCGGCAAAGCTCCTTGTAGCCTTTGCGCCACAGGCCGTCGATGACCATGTAGTTGGCGCCCGGCCAGATGCCGCCCTGCCAGTATCGGCCCAGGGGGTTGTATTTGCGGTGGTCGGCGCTCAGGGAAGGCACGCGGTGCGGGCGGTCAAACTCCGTGCTGTCACACAGGTGCGCCACCAGCGTGTCCATCCTTTCCTTCTCCAAAACATCGGTCTGGAGGGCCCAGAAGGCCGATATGCCCTTCACCTCCGAGCGGGAGCCGTCGGCATATACGTCGTAGAGGAAGCCCGTGGCGGGGTCCCACATGTGTTCGTTAATCCAGGCTTTGAGGAACTTCATCTCGTCTTCCATTTCCTCAATCTCCTGCCAGCGTTCCGTGTAAAAGCCAATCTGCATGAGGCAGTCCTCTACCAGGTACTGCTGCAGGTTGGTGTCCAGCCAGCTCATGTGCCCGTTGGAGAAAATCTGGTTGTAGCCTTCCTGTACGCGGGGCATGTTGTCCATGCCGGTGCCCCAGCCGCTGCTCCAGTAGGTTCCGTCCGGCCAGGTGCGGTTCAGTTTCCACCACTGGGCATAGGCCACCAGGGCGGGGAACACCCGGTGCAGGCGGTCGATGTCTCCAAACTGCCTGTAGTACAGGAGTTCCGCCCAAGGAAGCAGGTTGGGACCGGTGCTCACGGGGTCGTAACGCTCGAAGCAGTCGGAGCCGTCGGCCCTGATTTCCCGGCAGATGAAGCCGTCCTGGTGCTGCTTGGCGTAGAAGTTGTCCAGGGTGCGCTGGAAGGGGAAGAAGCGGTAGCCGTAGCGGGCGAACATCATCATGAAGCTGTCGTCCCACATGAAGATGTTGCCGTTGTAGGCCACATCCAGGTAGGGGCTC
>CADBHY010000158.1 GCA_902794615.1 uncultured Bacteroidia bacterium | reverse complement strand
GTGTACTACGTCCAGGGGCAGGTAGCCGCCGAAGCCCTCCGGCTCATAGATGGGGGCGTCCTGCACCTTGTCCAGGTAGCAGAAGCGGCCCGGCGTCATGACGGCGTCATGTCCCTGGCGGATGGCCTCCAGGCCCCCTTCCGTGCCGCGCCAGCTCATGACGGTGGCGTTGGGCGAAAGGCCGCCTTCCAGAATCTCGTCCCAGCCCAGCAGCTGGCGGCCGTGGGCATTGATGATGCGCTCGATTCGTTTGACCAGATAGCTCTGGAGCTCTTCCACGGTGTCAAGTCCTTCGGCCTTCATGCGGGCTTGGCAGTCCGGGCAGGTTTTCCAATGCTCCTTGTCGGCCTCGTCTCCGCCGATATGGATATAGGGAGAGGGGAAAAGCTCAATAACCTCTTCCAGAATGCTTTCCAGCATGGTAAAGGTGGCCTCCTTGCCGGGGCAGAGCTCATAACTGCCCTCGCGGCAGCCCACCTGAGGGTAGGCGAACACCACCTCACGGCTGTGGCCGGGCATCTCAATTTCCGGAATCACGTTCATGTGAAGCTTTTGGGCTTCGGCCAGGATTTCGCGGACATCGGCCTTGGTGAGATAGCCTCCCTCGGCCTCCGGAGCGCCCTCCCGGGAATAGCGGCGGCCCATGTTGCACCATTCCTGCCAGTTGGACCCCACCCGCCAGGCGGCCTGGGAGGTGAGCAGCGGGTAACTGTCCACCTGAAGTCGCCAGCCGGCGTCGTCGGTCAAATGGAGGTGCAGCTGGTTAATCTTGAGGTTGGCAAGGGCTTTCATCTGCTTGAGGATGAAGTCTTTGTCACGGAAATGACGGGAAATGTCCAACATGAAGCCGCGGTACTGGAAACGGGGATAGTCGAACACCGTTCCGCAGGTCTGCATCTGGGAGAGGGTTTGCAGGGCATAGAAATAGCCGGTCTCTGTATTGGCCTGCACGCGGTAGCCCTTGGGCGTAAGCGTAAGCTCATAGGCCTGTTCCCGGGCAAAAGCCGGAAGGGAGGCGGTCTTTTTGGCAAAGGCCTTCCCGCCAATCTTGCGGGAGAGTTCCTTCGTGGTGTCGGGGATGCCGTCGGCCGGGGTCAGCTGAACGGGAGCGGGTACCTGCGCCCAAGCCAGCGAAAGGCTCAGCGAGGCAAAAAATGCGACAATCAGACGTTTCATATTGAATGGTTTTTCACAAAGATACGAAAATATGCCCATTTTGTTGCCGAAAGGGCGGATGGACACGTCACATGGTGGCAATTACCTCCAGGACCCACAGGAGCAGCGAGCAAAGTTTGTCCACCAGGCTTATCAGGAAGGAGGGACAGAGATGAAGGGCGTCTAAGAGCAGCATGGTGACGGCCGATGAAAGCAGCCCCGTGGTGAGTGGGATGGCCAGGAGGTTGGTGAGGAGGAAATGGCGGGGGAAGCTGTGGAAATAGTGCCAGGAGAGGGGAGCGGTGAAAAGCTGGCAGCTGACGGTGAGGGCGGCGCCCCTCCAGATGCGGCGCAGCGGGTTCCATCGGCCCCCGGAGGGATACCAGGCTTCCAATACGGGATAAAGGATGAAAATGCCCGCCATGGCTAAGTAGGACAGCTGGAAGCCCACGCTGCGAATCACGGAAGGGTCCAGTACCAGCTGCACCAAAAGGGCCAGGCAAAGCACCCGGCTGCTTTTGACGGGCCGATGCAGCAGCTGCAGCAGTTCCCTGATCAGGATGAACAGATAGGCCCGCACGATGGAGGGGCCGGCCCCTGTCATGAGCGTGAAGAAGGCGCCTCCCAGGCCGAAGAGCATGAGGCGGATGATGCTGGTGGCCTGGGAATTCCCCCAAGGGCTCATCAGCTTGTCGAAAAGAAGGTAGATGATGCCCATGTGCAGGCCGGAAAGGGCCAGCAGGTGGGAGGCTCCGCTGGCGCGGAAAAGGCCGACGGTCTGTGCCGGAAGGCCGCTGCGGTCGGCCGTCAGGAAGGCCTTGAGCAGGGGAGCGGTGGTGTCGGAGGCAAAGGGGAAGGCGTCGATGCGGGCGCGGAGGGCATCGGCCGCGTTCATGGCGAAAATGCGGATGGCCGACGGGCTTTCCATCACGGGAAGGGACCGGAGGACGGCGCAGAAAAAGCCCAACAGCAAAAAGCTGAGCAGGACGATGCTGACGGCAGGCCCATCGGCCATGCGGCGGAGCCTCTCCCGCAGCAGGATGGGCAGGGTGAGCAGGGGAAGCAGCCCGGCCGCCAGTATCCCCGCGGCGCCGGCCGAAACGGCCGTTCCGGCGAGAATGCCCGCCGTGAAAACCACCCCCAGGGCTTCTATGCTTTTCGCTCCGGTCATACGTGCGAAATTAGCAATAATTTCGTATCTTTGCAGACCTGTTGCGAAATTAATTTTTAGCTATATGATCATTCTTGTAATCAACTGCGGAAGCTCGTCCATCAAGTACCAGCTTCTGGACATGAAGAGCGACGATGCCTTTGACGTGATTGCCAAGGGTATTGCAGAGAAAATCGGCCTTCCTGCCGGTATTCTCCAGTATGCCCCCACCGGAAAGGATAAGATTGTGACGGATGTCCCCATCCCGGATCACAAGGAAGGTATGAAACTCATCCTGAAGGCTCTTACAGACCCTCAGACCGGAGTGCTGAGCTCTCTGGAAGACATCGAGGCCGTGGGTCACCGCATCGTGCAGGGCGGAGACTTCTTCTCCGGCAGCGTGCTGGTGAACCAGGATGTGCTGGACAAGATTGCCTTCTGCGCAGACTTTGCCCCGCTGCACAACCCGGCCCACCTGCTGGGTATCCACGCCATGCAGGACGCCCTTCCCGGCGTTCCCCAGGTGGTTACCTTTGACACCGCCTTCCATCAGACCATGCCTGCCTATGCCTACATGTATGGCCTGCCCTATGAGTATTATGAGAAATTCCGCGTGCGCCGCTACGGTGCCCACGGCACTTCCCACCAGTTTGTAGCCGGTGTGGGCGCCAAACTGGCCGGGCTGGATATCAATAACTCCAAGATTATCACCTGCCACCTGGGTGCCGGCAGCAGCATCTGCGCCATCCAGAACGGCAAGTGCGTAGATACGTCCATGGGCTTCTCCCCGCTGGAGGGCATGATTATGGGCACCCGCGTGGGCAATATAGACGCCAACGCCGTCATCTACCTGGAGAACAAGCTGGGCGTTACCCCGGACGAGATGTCCGTAATCCTGAACCGCAAATCCGGCTTCCTGGGCGTTTCCACCAAGACTTCCGACGCCCGCGAACTGGACGAGCTGGCCAACGGAGGAGACCCCAAGGCCAAGCTGGTGTTCAAGAAGTTCACCTATGACATTATCAAGAATATCGGCTCTTATGTAGCCGCCATGAACGGCGTGGACCTCATTGTGTTCACCGGAGGTATCGGCGAGCACAACAGCCGTCTGCGCCGCAGGGTGCTGGAGAACTTCTCCTACCTGGGCCTCAAGGTGGACTACGAAGCCAATGTAGCCTTCGGAGAGGATGCCATCATCACCACGGAGGACTCCAAGGTGAAAGCCGCCCTCATCTGCACCAATGAGGAGCTGGTAATTGCCCGCGACACCATGCATTTGGTACTTGACAATCAAGAATAAGCAATATGATTACCAATTTCAACGATTTG
>CADBHY010000157.1 GCA_902794615.1 uncultured Bacteroidia bacterium | reverse complement strand
GGGGCCAGCAGCAGGGCGATACCGCAGTACCAGCTGTGCGTAGGCAGGCAGTTGTAGGTGTAGGCGAAGTTCCAAATGTCGTAGATGACAATGTAAACCCAGGTCATATCGGCCCAAATCATGTCTTTCTTGTCCTTAGAAGGATAGACGTTCCACCAGGCGGTCATGCACATGATGTTGATGAGACCGGCAACGCCGTTCATCACATTGTGCCAGCCGCCGTACTGCCATACACCCTCGGAAGTGAGCCACCACTTGTTCCAGCCCATGACGGCGCTCTCGAAGTCGGAGACGCAGGCAATCAGGATGTTGATGGCCACGATGATGAAGGGGAAGGGCTTGAACCAGTGCTTGGCGCCGATTCCCCATTTGTACTTAATCATCATGAAGCCGATACAGCCGGCGGTGGCGGCATACAGCTTGGCATAGTGGAACCAGCCCTGCATGTAGATGTGCGTCTGGTTCTCCAGGGCCCACTGGCTGCCGTTCCTCACGCCAATCCAGATGGCCAGGAAGTAAACGGTGAGGGCCAGCGGTACGGCCAGGAAAGTGATGATGCCGCCCAACTTGGTGCGACGGGCGAACTCATTGAGGAGAATCAGGCCCAGAAGGACCACTATCATCATTCCCCACTGAGACAGGGCATTCGCCCCATAAACTTGGAAAAACATAGTTAATTAAGGTTTTAGATATTGGTTGGTTTGAGTTTCCTTTCTTTCACCAGCACCCACACGGCCCAGGCAAGCGTGAGCACAAGGGCCATGGGAACACCTACGGTAAGGATTTCACGCCACATGACGGCGGCCCCGTCTGTCTGGGAAAGGGCCGTAAAGAACGGAAACGCCCAGGAAAGCTCACCGTTAATCAGATGATCCACAATGAGCATGAGCGTACCGCCCCACAGCATCTTCTCCAGGTCCGGAAGACGATTCATCAGGGGTGAGTTGCCGGCCTTAAGGCCGCTTTTACGGATGGCGGTCACCGCAATGGCTTCCACCAGGGGAGCAATAAAACAAGCCATAATTATTGATTTGGTACTTCTATTTCTTTAATTTCCACTTCATTACCTCGTAACAGATAGGTCTGTTCACTTCCGCAGTAGGGACAAACTTTCCCGTGTTCCACCGTGCCGTACTCCTTGTGACAGTCTTCACAGTACGTCACCGCCGGAATGGTATGGATTTTTAGCTCGGCGCCCCTCAGGAGGTCCTCCTTGTCGGCCGCCCAGCGCCAGCAATCCTGCAGGTAATCCGGCACAATGGTGGACACCTCTCCTATATTCATCACCACCCCGGAAACCTTGCTCACGGCATTCTCCAGGGCCGCCTGCTTGACGTCCTTGATGATATAGAATACAATCCCCAATTCGTGCATTATTTCTCTTTACTGAAAAGTATCTTGCCCGTGCGTTTAATCATGTACGGAAGGATGCCGCCGAATTTGCCTTCGGAGGTGCGCATGACGCTGGCCTCCGGATGGACGCGATGCAGGTGGATGGCGTCAAAACCGCACTTGGTGGTACACACGCCGCAGCCTATACACTTGTTCTCGTCCACCACGGACGCGCCGCAGCCCAGGCAGCGGGCCGTCTCCTTGCGTACCTGCTCTTCCGTGAGCGTACCCTGATACTCCGTGAACTTGCTCTTCACGGGCACAACTCCCGGGTCCTGACGGGAGCCGTTGTCATAGCTCTCCACCACGATATCCTGCTTGTTCAGCTCGATGAAATCCCTCCGGTTGCGGCCGATGGTCATGTGGCCGTGCTGCACGAAGCGATGGAGGCTTTCGGCCGCCTCCTTGCCGGCGGCAATGGCGTCGATGGCAAACTTGGGGCCGGTAAATACGTCTCCGCCCACGAAGATGTCCGGCTCCGCCGTCTGGTACGTGAGTTTGTCGGCCACCGGATACACCCCGCGGAAAAATTCCACCTTGGTGTCCTTCAGCAGGTCTTTCAGTATCACCGTCTGGCCGATGGCAAAGATGACCATATCGGCCTCCAGGGTGAGGGTTTCCTCCTCATTGTAGGTGGGGGCGAACTTGTGCTCCGCGTTGAAGACGGAGGTGCATTTCTTGAAGACGATGCCGGATACCTTGTCTGTCCCAAGCACTTCCTTCGGGCCCCAGCCGGGGTTGATGACAACGCCGTCCTCGCGGGCTTCCATGCGCTCCTCCAGGGAAGCGGGCATGATGTCCTCCGTTTCCAGGGAAAGCATGGTAACCTGGGAGGCACCGCTCCGCAGCGCCACGCGGGCCGCGTCGATGGCCACGTTGCCGCCGCCCACAACCACGACCTTGCCGCTCAGCTCCTTGTCTCCGCAATTGGCCTGGTGCAGGAAGTCGATGGCCGTGGTGGTACCCGGAAGCGTGTCTCCGGGCACGCCGGGCAGCTTGCCGCCCTGGCAGCCGATGGACACGTAGAAGCCCTTGTAGCCCTGTTCGCGCAGCTGGGCGATGGTGATGTCCTTGCCCACCTCAACGCCGGTGCGGATTTCCACACCAATCTCCTTCAGGATGTCAATCTCGGCCTTCAGCACATCCTTGCCCAGCTTATAGGAAGGAATGCCGTAGCGGAGCATGCCGCCGGGCTCTTCATTCTTCTCGAATACCGTGGGCTTGTATCCCAGCGTAGCCAGATAATAGGCGCAGGACAGGCCGGCCGGGCCGCCACCGATAATGGCAATCTTCTCTTCCCAGCGCTCCTGGACGGAGGAGGCAATCACAATCTCCGGGACAAAGCGGGTTTCGGCATGAAGGTCCTGCTCGGCGATGAACTTCTTGACGGCGTCAATGGCCACGGCACGGTCTATGGTGCCGCGGGTGCAGGCGTCCTCGCAGCGACGGTTGCACACGCGGCCGCACACGGCCGGGAACGGGTTCTCCCGCTTGATGAGTTCCAGGGCCTCCGTATATTTTCCCTCGGCCGCCTTCTTCAGGTATCCCTGAACGGCAATGTGCGCCGGGCAGGCGGTCTTGCAGGGCGAGGTGCCGCTTTCGTAGCAGTTGATGCGGTTCTTGTCGCGGTAGTCTTCCGTCCAATGGTCGGGGCCCCAGGATTTGGCGTCCGGCAGTTCGTGCTTGGGATACTTCACGGGGCCGCTGTGGGTGCAGAGCTTCTGGCCCAGCTTCACGGCGCCGGCGGGGCAATACTCCACGCAGCGTCCGCAGGCCACGCAGTTGGCCGGGTCCACCTCGGCCACATAGGCGCTGCGGCTCATGTTGGGTGTGTTGAAGAGCTGGGAGGTGCGCAGGGCGTTGCAAATCTTCACATTGCAGTTGCAGATGGCGAAGATTTTTCCTTCTCCGTCGATATTGGTCACCTGATGCACATAGCCGTTGTCCTCGGCCTTCTTGAGGATGGCCATGCACTCGTCATAGGTAATATAGTGACCGCGGCCGGTCTCGGCCAGGTAATCGGCCATGTCCCCTACTCCTATGCACCAGTCGCGGTAGTCGTCGGCGCAGCCCTCGTCCAGTTTCTTGCGGCCGTAGCGGCAGCTGCAGATACCCACGCCCAGGTGGCCTTCGTACTTCTTGAGCCAGTAGGAAATATGTTCGATGTCTATGGACTCGTTCTCCATGGAGATGGCCTTCTCTACCGGAATTACGTGCATGCCGATTCCGGAGCCTCCCATGGGCACCATGGGCGTGATTTTCTC
>CADBHY010000156.1 GCA_902794615.1 uncultured Bacteroidia bacterium | reverse complement strand
CGGGAGACGGCGTTGCGCTGGGCCAGGGAGCCGAAGCACACGGCCTTGCAGTCGGCCGCCAGGGCGGCCAACTCCTTGGTATAGGGGATGTTGTCCCAGGCCACGTCCGTTTTAATCTCGTACTGGGGTACGCCCTGCGCATCCAGCGTCACCTGTACGGTGCCGGTGGGATACTCCACGCGGTCCAGGTGGTAGGGAAGGTGGTGCGCTTCCAGGGCTTCCACAATCTCTTCTCCCAGTTTATCCTGGCCGATGGCGCTCACGGCGATGGCCTCGTGCCCGAACTGGCTGGCATGATAGGCGAAGTTGGCGGGGGCGCCGCCCAGTTTCTTTCCTTCGGGGAGCATGTCCCAAAGCGCTTCCCCGATGCCGATAACGAATTTACCCATACTTACTTACGAACTTTGGTGAAATAATAGAAAAGGTAGGCCACACCCACCGTCATCACGGCCACGGCGCCGGCCTGTCCCACTGCGTCGGAGGCAAAGCCCATCAGGAGCGGGAATACAGTACCGCCGAACAGGCCCATAATCATGAGGCCGCTCACCTCGTTCTGCTTCTGAGGAACGGCCAGCAGGGCCTGCGAGAACACGATGGAGAAGATGTTGGAGTTGCCGAAGCCCACCAGGGCGATGGCTGCGTACAGGATTTCCTTGCTATGGCCCACGAACATGCCGCACATGGAAAGGGCCATGAGGACCACGCTCACCAGGAAGAACTTCCGGTGGCTGAACTTGGAGAGGATGAAGGAGCCGCTCAGGCAGCCGATGGTACGGAAGATAAAGTACAGGCTGGTGGCGAAGCCGGCCTCCGTAAGGCTCATGCCCACGCGCTCCATCAAGAGCTTGGGGGCGGTGGTGTTGGTGCCCACGTCGATGCCCACATGGCACATGATGCCCAGGAAGCTCAGCAGCACGATGGGTTTGCCCAGCAGCTTGAAGCACTCCACGAAGCCGGAAGCCTTGTCGGCCACCTGCTCCCTTTCGATGGGGGAGAGGGCCAGCAGCAGGGCTGCCAGAATGCCGATGGCACCGTACACGGGGAAGAGCACCCGCCAGCCCAGGCCGAAGGACGGCATGGCGGCGGTGGCGCCCCACATGGCGATATAAGGGGCCATGAAGGAGGCGATGGCCTTCACGAACTGGCCGAAAGTCATGGTGCTGGCCAGCTTGTCACCCTTGATGATGTTGGTGATGAGCGGGTTCAGCGAGGTCTGCATGAGGGCGTTGCCGATTCCCAGCAGGGAGAAGGCGGCCAGCATGAGCCCGTAGCTCTCCCCGAAGATGGGGAGGACCAGGGACACCACCGTCACCACCAGGGAAAGGAGCACGGTGTTCTTCCGGCCGATGCGGTTCATCAGGATGCCCGTGGGAACGGAGAAGATGAGGAACCAGAAGAAGACCAGGGAAGGGAAGATGTTGGCGGCGGAATCGCTGAGCTGCAAGTCGGCCTGGACATAGTTGGAGGCGATGCCCACGAGGTCTACGAACCCCATGGCGAAGAAGCACAGCATCACCGGTATCAGTTGTATCTTTTTATTCATTATTTGCTTAGGGGATAAAGGGTTACATCGGCCTTCATATTGCCGTAGAGTCTGATGGTGTTATAGGGGGAGGAAGGGAACACCAGGTTGGTCATGGCGAAGTCTTCGCCGAAGGCCTCGATGCTGGCGCTGTCCACCAGAAGACGCAGCTCCATCTTGCCTCCTACGCAGGTGGGGGCGGTGGTGACGGCCGCGAATTTCTTGGAGAACTTGACGGCTCCGCTGCCGCGGCGGTCCATGGAGAAGGTCTGGGACTCCGGCTCGTAGGAGAAGACCACCTGCTCGCCGGTCTCGTTGGAGAGGACGAAGGTGGCGCCTTCCTTCTTCTGAAGGTTGAAGCGGATAAGCATCTCGTAGGCCTTCATGGGCGTCTCAAAGAGCTCCACGGGGGCGGTGGCAAGCGTGTGCTGCACCGGATTGCCGCGCAGGGCTTCCACTTCCTTGGACGGGGTGCTTTTCAAGATTACTTCCTTGCCCTTGCGGATGAGGGAGAGGTCCCGGGGCACTGAGTTGGAGCTGCGGAACTGCGTGGTGGGAACGGAATTGGCGTACTGCCAGTTGCTCATCCACGCGATGGCTACGGTGCGGCCTTCCGGAGCGTTGCTCCAGGTGACGGCGGCATAGTGGTCCTTGCCGTAGTCCATCCAGCGGGTGGTGGTGGGAAGGTCGTCGCATTTGAACGTCTTCCCGTCATAGCTGCCCACGAAGTACTGGGTAGCGCTGCCGCCGAAGGGGCCGCCGGGGTTGATGTTCAGAAGAAGGACCCACTTGTCTTTCCCCTCGAAGGGCAGACGGATCAAGTCCGGGCACTCCCACACACCGTTGTGGTTGCCGTAGGACAGGCCGAAGCTGCTGTCATACGTCCAGTCCCTGAGGTTGTCGGAGCTGTAGAACTGCACCTCCTGGCCGGCGGCCAGCACCACCTTCCACTGGCGGGTCTGGTTGTCCCAGAACAGCTTGGGGTCCCGGAAGTCGGGCGTATCTTCGGCCATGATCACCGGGTTGCCGGCATATTTGGTGAAAGTGCGTCCGCCATCGTTGCTGTAGGCGATGCTCTGGGTCTGGTTGTCTCCGTCGGAAGTATACATCGCAACGATGGCGCCCCGGCCGAAACCGGCGGTATTGTTCTCATCCACCACGGCGCTGCCGCTGAAGATGGCGCCCAGATCGTCCGGGGCCAGGGCAACATCCAGGTGTTCCCAGTTCACGAGGTCCTTGGAAACGGCGTGTCCCCAGTGCATATTGCCCCAGAAACTGCCGTAAGGGTTATACTGATAGAACAGGTGCCATTCCCCGTCCTTATAGACCATTCCGTTGGGGTCGTTCATCCAGCCCCACTGGGGGGAGAAATGATAGGTGGGACGGTAAAGCTTTTCCCTGTTGGCAGGGTCCAGGACGGGCATAGTGACCATTTCGCTCCAGCACACGTCGTCCGTAGGGTCCCGGCGGACGCCGCGCCCCTGGGTCATCTTGATGTCCAGGAGGATGCTGCTGCCGGCCCATTTCCCCAAATCCAGCGGGACCAGGTAATCCGTCTTGTCTATGGCCAGGGAAACGTTGGCCTTCAGGACGACCTGCCCGTTGGAGAGCACTTTCACGGTGGCTTCCTGGGCCGTTTCCTGAACGGGAAGCATTACGTAGCGGTCTTTGCAGTTCACCTGGATCATCGTGTGCGTTTCACTCAGGTGGGTAACAGTAAGGCTCTGAGCCCCGGCAAGGACCGGGAGCATCAGAGCCATAAGAGTGAGAAGTCGTTTCATGCTTCAAATATAGCTAAAAAACGAGACTTTTAGTACTGGGAGACAGACAGATCCGAGATGGTGATGGTGCCGCCATAGCTGTTGATGCTCCAGCAGTTCTTCTGGATGCCGTAAATACGCTGGGTATAGGAGCAGACATCATTGATGTACATCACTACCACGGAGTTGTCCGTGAAGATATCGATGTTGTACACATTGTCCTCGGGACGGGCGAAAACGTAGCCGTCGATGCCTTCAATGAAGCCCTTGCCTTCTTCCCCTTCTTCCTCGAAGTTCACCTTGCGGGCGAATGCTTCATCCCATTCGGGGTTCACGACCATCGTGTAGTACTTCTTGGAATCCTTTCCTCTAACCAGGGAGATGCCGAA
>CADBHY010000155.1 GCA_902794615.1 uncultured Bacteroidia bacterium | reverse complement strand
GTTGGTGTTGTTGGCGTTCAGGATTACGCTGATCTGGCTGTCTTCCGTGAAGCGGCCGCCCATGAAGGCGCCCTGCCAGCGCCAGTCGCCGGTGGCATCCTTTGAGGAAGGGATGTCATGACCGCCGCCCGCCATGGCGTTTCCGAACACGCCGTTCATCATGCCCTTGCGGACGCTGAGGTCTATCACCGTCTCATCCTCGCCGTCGTCGATGCCGGTGAATTCGGCCTGCTCGCTCTTCTTTTTCACCACCTTCACTTTCTCGATGAGTTTGGCGGGGATGTTCTTGGAGGCCAGCTGGGGGTCGTCCAGGAAGAAGGTCTTTCCGTCGATGGTAATCTTGGTGATGGTTTCACCGTTGGCCGTGATGGAGCCGTCTTCGTTCACCTCCACGCCGGGAAGCTTCTTCAGGAGGTCCTCCAGCATGTTGTCGTCGGAGATCTTGAAGGAGGAGGCATTGTACTCCACCGTATCTTTCTTGATGAGGATGGGATTGCCCACGGCGCTCACCGAGGCGGCATCCAGCACCTGCTGGTCCGGCTCCATCTTGATGGTGCCCAGGGCCGCATCGGCCTTGAGCTCCAATTTCTGCTCATACGCCTTGTAGCCCATCAGCTCCGCCTTGAGGGTGTAAGCACCGGCCTTGACCTTTTCCAGCACAGCCTTTCCGTCAGAGCCGGAGAGGGTATACTTGGCCTGGCCCTTGGCTGGCGTCACGGAAACCGTGGCAAAACCCACGGGCTCGCCGTTGGAGGCGTCCTGCAACTGGAGGGTAATCTTGTAATTCTGGGCACTCAGGATGAGACCTGCAAAGAGGCCTGCAAAGGCCAACAGCACTTTTCTAACCATATATATTCAAGCAATACACTACTTTGACACCATCCCGGCGGCAAGGTTTAAAAAAATTTTGAAAATCATGCAATCCGCTCCGGATGGTCCTTGAGAAAATGTTCCCAGCCTCCTTTTCCCCGGGCCGATTTCAGCGGAGACGAGGTCTCGTAGAAATGGCAGAGGGCGATGGCCAGGGCATCCGTGGCATCCAGGTGTTTGGCTTCCAGCCGGACGCCCAGCGTCTTTTCCAGCATCAGCTGCACCTGTTCCTTGGAGGCGGCGCCGTTGCCCACGATGGCCTCCTTGGCCTTTCGGGGAGCATATTCCGTCACGGAAGCCACCCCGTACTCCAGCGCGGCAATCATGGCCGCTCCCTGGGCCCGGCCCAGTTTGAGCACCACCTGCGCATTCTTTCCGTAGAAGGGGCTCTCGATGGCCAGCTCCGTGGGATGGTAGCTCTTGCACACCTCGGAGATGCAGTCATAAATGGCCTGGAGCTTCACATACGCATCCTTTTCCTTCCGCAGGTCCAGCACGCCCATGTCCACGTAGGAGGCCTTCTTTCCCTCCGCGCGGATAATCCCGAAGCCCAGCAGCTGCGTACCCGGGTCTATGCCCAATATGATGCGTCCGTTTTCCATAAGGCTCACAAAGTTACAAAACTTTGAATCAATTGGTGCAAAAAATGTTAAGCGGAAACAATTGTTGCAGCAAAGGTAACATCCCTTGCAGGATGGGCAGGCACATAATACCTATATTTGCGGCAGGCGAAAACCACCGCCTTCCGGACACGGAACTAACAACCATTATTATATGTTCAAACTAAAATCTATTTTTGTATCGGCCCTTCTGCTGATTGGCTTCACCGCCTTTGCCCAGCAGATTACGGTTACCGGTGTGGTAACCTCGTCGGCCGACGGCTACGGCGTCATTGGTGCCGCAGTCCAGGAAAAAGGTACGGACAACGGTACCATCACAGACTTCGACGGCAACTTCACCATCACGGTGAAGGAAGGTGCCGTCCTGGTCTTCTCCTCCATCGGTTATTCCACCCTTGAACTTCCCGCTCAGGCGCAGATGTCCGTGGTCATGGACGAAGACGCCCAGCTACTGAATGAGGTAGTGGTAACCGGTTATACAGTCCAGCGCAAGGCCGATCTGACAGGTGCCATCTCCACGGTGAACACCGACGATCTGGCCAAGCAGAACGAGAACAACCCCGTCAAGGCCCTGCAAGGACGTGTTCCGGGCATGAACATCAGCGCTGACGGCAGTCCTTCCGGAGCAGCCACCGTGCGTATCCGTGGTGTGGGAACCCTCAACGACAACGACCCGCTGTACATCATCGACGGTGTTCCCACCAAAGCCGGCATGCATGAACTCAACGGTAACGACATCGAGTCTATCCAGGTTCTGAAAGACGCCGCCTCCGCTTCCATCTACGGCAGCCGCGCCGCCAACGGTGTTATCATCATCACTACCAAGGGCGGCAAGGAAGGCAAGATAAAAGTGGACTTCGACGCCAGCGTGGCCGCCCAGTCCTATGTTAACCGCATGCAGGTGCTCAATGCCGAGGAATTCGGCCGGGTTATGTGGCAGGGCTATGTGAACGATGGCCTGAATCCCAACATGAACGCTCTGGGCTATGTCTACGACTGGGGCTACGATGCCCAAGGCAATCCCATGCTGAACAAAGTGATGATGAACAAATACCTGGACGCTGCAGGCACCACCCCCGCCAGCGACACGGACTGGTTCAAGGAAACCACCCGCACCGGTATCATCCAGCAGTACAACCTCTCGCTGAGCAACGGCTCCGAGAGGGGCAACTCCTTCTTCTCCGTTGGTTACTATAAGAACGACGGTATCATCAAATATTCCGACTTCTCCCGTCTGAGCGCCCGTATCAACACGGATTATAAACTGCTGAAGATTGGCGACAAACACATCGTGACCATCGGCGAACACTTCACCGTAAACCGCACCTCCGAGGTACAGGCTCCCGGCGGATTCCTGGAGAATGTGCTCCAGTTCAATCCCTCCATTCCCGTGTACACCACCGATGGAGAGTTTGCCGGTCCCGTAGGAGGCTATGCCGACCGTGAGAACCCTCTCGCCCGCCTTACCCGCAACGCAGACAACCGTTATTCCTACTGGAGAATGTTCGGTGACGCCTATCTGAACATCAACCCGCTGAAAGGACTGAATTTCAAGACCACCTTCGGTATCGACTATGCCCAGAAGGAGCAGCGTATCTTCACCTATCCCGTCACGGAAGGCACCGTGGCCAATCCCACCAACGCCGTGGAAGGCAAGCAGGAGCATTGGCTCAAATGGATGTGGAACGCCATCGCCACCTATAACCTGGAGATTGGCAGGCATCGCGCCGACTTCCTCGCAGGTACGGAGATCAACCGTGAAAAGGACACTTGGTTCAGCGGAAAAGCATACGACTTCGCAGTCCTGAATCCTGACTACATGTGGCCCAGCTCCGCAGTGGGAGAGGCCGAGGCCTATGGCGGCGGCGGCGGATTCACCCTGGTATCCTTCTTCGGAAAGGCCAACTATAATTTCGCAGACCGCTACCTGGCCAGTGTCACGGTGCGTTACGACGGTTCCAGCCGATTCGGCCGCAACAACCGCTTCGGTCTGTTCCCGTCCGTCTCCCTGGGATGGCGCATTGACAAGGAACCCTTCATGGAGGATGCCACCTGGCTGGAGAACCTGAAAATCCGCGCCAGCTGGGGCCAGACCGGTAACCAAGAAATCGCCAACGTAGCCCGCTATACGCTGTATGAGAGTAACTACGGCGAGGCCGGTTTCGGCGGCCAGAGCTATGGTACCAGTTATGACATCGAAGGCACCAACGGAGGCAAGACGCTGCCCAGCGGTTTCAAGCGCAACCAGCTTGGCAATGACAAC
>CADBHY010000154.1 GCA_902794615.1 uncultured Bacteroidia bacterium | reverse complement strand
TTCTTTGTCTGGCCCGCGCAGCCGGACTTCACCTACCCGGTGTTCGCCATTTTTATCAGCTGCGTGTTGTGCCTGACGCTTTTTGTCCCGGACATCCTGCGGCTCAAGCTAACCTGGGATGCGGGCGTGGTCAGGCGCATGCTGCTGTACTCGCTGCCGCTCATGGTGGCGGCCCTGCCGGGTGTGGCCAATGACTTTCTGGACCGGGTGCTGTTCCGTTTCTTTGACACCTCATCGGCCCAGTGGCAGGCCTCCCTTGGGGTTTACCAGGCGGCGGTGAAGCTGGCGGTCATCATGAACCTCTTTATCCAGATGTTCCGCTATGCGGCCGAGCCTTTCTTCTTCCAGCGCCGTGGTGATGGAGTATTTCACGGCCTTCTGCGGGCTGGTGTTCATCGGGGTAATCGGCTATATAGACATTATCTCGCTGCTGCTGGGCCGGGATTTCCGCGTGGGCGTGGGGGTGGTTCCCGTCATGCTGCTGAGCTACATGCTGCTGGGCATGCTCTTCAACGTGTCCATGTGGTACAAGCTGTCCGGCAAAACCAACATGGCCATTTGGATAACCCTGGCGGGCCTGGTGGTGACAGCGGTGGTGAATGTGCTGTTCATGCCGCGCTACTCTTACTGGGCATCGGCCTACGGACACTTGGCCAGCTATCTCACCATGTTTATCATCAGCGCGGCCCTGGGCGCCAAATACTATCCCATCCCGTATAGCTGGAAGCGTATAGGGGCCATCTTCGTCCTCATGGGCCTGGCCTATGCGGGCATCTATTTCTGCGACCTCCGGGCCGGGGACTCCACCCTTGTCAAATTGGCGGTGAACACCCTGCTCATCGGCACCTATTGCGTTTCCTCCTGGCTGCTGCTGCGCCGGAGGCCTGTTCCTACAGCATAGTACAACCTTAAAATAAACCACAGATGAAAAAAACAATTTTGATGATGCTGGCTGTCCTGGCCGTTTCCTGTGCCAAGCCGCAGCCCCAAGCCTTCCAGGTAATCCCCATGCCGGCCGATGTCACCGTCACCGACGGCGCCTTCTGCGTGAAGGGCGTGGCCGTAGCCGTAGATTCCGCCTTGGATGAGCTTTCCCAAAAGGCAGTAGGCCGATTCGTCTCCGCCCTCGAAACCGCCACCGGCGCCAAAACCAAAAGCGGAGAAGGCGGCATCAGCTTCGTGCTCAATGCCTCCCTGGCTCCCGAGCAGTACACCATCAACGTAAAGGCCGATGGCGCCGTGGTGGAAGCATCGGCCCTGAATGGCTTTGTCTATGCCTGCGAAACCCTCAAGCAGATGCTCCCGGCGGCCATTTACGGCTCTGCCAAAGCCAAGGCCGACTGGGTGCTCCCTTATTGCAGCATCCAGGACCAGCCCCGCTTTGCCTACCGCGGCATGCACCTGGACCCCTGCCGTCACTTCTGGACCATCGAGGAGACCAAGCGCTATATCGACGTCATGACGGCTTACAAACTGAACCGCTTCCACTGGCACCTGACCGAGGACCAGGGCTGGCGCATGGAAATCAAGGCCTATCCCAAGCTCACCGAGGTGAGCGCCTGGCGTAACGGAACGGTAATCAAGAAAGACTGGGGCTCCAATGACGGCATCCGCTACGGCGGCTTCTATACCCAGGAGCAGATGAAGGAAATTGTGGCCTATGCCGCCGAGAGGGGCATTACCGTTATCCCGGAGGTAGACCTGCCCGGTCACATGGTGGCCGCCCTGGCTGCTTATCCGGAACTGGGCTGCACCGGTGGCCCCTACGAGGTCTGGACCCGCTGGGGAGTGGCTCCCGATATCCTCTGCGCCGGTAACGAAGATGTCTACAAGTTCCTGGAGGCCGTTCTGACCGAGGCCATGGACATCTTCCCCTCCGAGTACATCCACATCGGCGGAGACGAGGCCTTTAACGAGGAAATGGGAATTCCGTGGGACCACTGCCCCAAGTGCGCCGCCAAGATGCGCGAGCTGGGCATCAAGAAAGGCCCCATGGCCAAGCACTATCTGCAGAACTACGTAACTGCCCGCATGCAGGCTTTCTTGAACCAGCATGGCCGCAAAATCATTGGCTGGGATGAAGTCCTGGAGGGAAACCTGGCTCCCGGAGCCACGGTTATGAGCTGGCGCGGTGTCAAGGGCGGTATCGAGGCGGCCAACAAGGGCTTCGATGCCATCATGACCCCCAACAGCTACCTGTACTTTGATTACTATCAGGGCCAGGAGCGTGACAAGGAACCCTTCGGCATTGGCGGTTATCTCCCTGTAGAGAAAGTCTATTCCTATGAGCCGTTCGATGGCCTGACCCCCGCCGCCCAAAAGCACATTCTGGGCGTGCAGGCCAACCTGTGGACGGAATACATCCTTACGCCGGAGCACCTGGAGTACATGCTCCTGCCCCGAATGTGCGCACTCTCCGAAGTACAGTGGTGTGCCGCCGACAAGAAGGATTACGCCCGCTTTGACGCCTCCCTGGACCATACTTTCGCCATCCTGGACGCCATGGGCATGAACTACTCCCTGGATTGCCGCGGACTCATCGGCCTGGACCGCCAGCCCGCCCGTACACCTGAGCAGATGGAGGAGTACTTGGCCAAGAAAGACTGGGGCTGGTAGTTAGTACAGCAGCAGGCCCGCTGCGGCACCGGCCAGGATAATGTAGATGGGGTTCACCTTGCCCCAGTAGCCGGCCACGAAGGCGCCGCCCAGCAGCACCCAGCTTTTCCAATCCGGAAAATTCTCTGAAACCACCTGGACAGAAGGCATGCCGCCCGTCCAGGTGGTTTTTAAGATAAGGATGACGGCGGCGGCTCCGATGAGCCCGGCTACCGTGGGTCGGAGCCACTCCATGGTGCCCGCATACAGGCGGCTGGTCTTGAATTTCATGAAAAAGCGCACGATCAGGAGCATAATCACGAAGGACGGCAGCATGAGGGCGAGGGTGGCGGTGAGGGAGCCGCAGATACCCAAAATGTGGCTTCCGGTACTGCCATAAAGCACCTCATACCCCACATAAGTGGCGCTGTTGATGCCGATGGGCCCCGGAGTCATCTGGGAAATGGCCACAATGTCCGTAAAGGCCGATTCACTAATCCACGGATGTTCCACCACCACCTGGTTCTGGATAAGCGAAAGCATGGCATAACCCCCGCCGATGGTGAAGGCGCCAATCACAAAGAAGGTCCAGGCCAGCTGGCCGATTAATAGGAAGGTATCCATCATTTCTTCGTCCTGTAATACGTTACGCTGAACCCTATCACCAGCACACAGACAATGATATAGATGGGCGAGACGTTGAGGAAGGAGACCAGCACCAGGGCGGCGATGGCCAGGCCCCAGGTCCACCAGCTTTTGCACGACTTGCGGGCCATGTTAATCATAGGCACGGCGATGAGGGAGATGACCACGGGCCGAATGCCCTTGAACGCCCGTTCCACCCAGGGATTGTCCTTGAAGGCGGTGAAGAACATGGCGATGGCCAGGATGATGACAAAAGAGGGGAGGATGCTGCCCAAGGTGGCGGCCACGCTGCCCTTCACGCCCCGCAGCCGGTGCCCGGCGAAGATGGAGATGTTTACGGCCATCACGCCCGGAGCACTCTGGGAGATGGCCACAATGTCCGGAAGCTCCTCCTCGGATATCCAAGCCCGTCGGCCCAGTTCGGCCTGAATGAGCGGAATCATGGCATAGCCCCCGCCGATGGTGAAGGCGCCAATCTTGGCGAAAACGCCGAAAATCTGCCAGAGTGAAACGTTCTTTTCCATAGTAATGCAAAGATACAACTTTTGTCATTCTGAGCGTAGCGAAGAATCTGTAAAAAAATCAAAAAATTGTTTGAAAAAATTTGTCAGTTCAAAAAAAGATAGTACCTTTGCAGTCCCGTTTGAAACGAACGGGATTTTTTAACGGATCTTTGACAATATTGAAAGACTAAAAGTACAAGCAAGTACCGGAAATTGTAACAACAATTTCAGATAAACGAGCGTCAGTTTCTTTAAGAAACTAAGAGCGTCAGGAGCAGGCTAGTCATTTAAAAATTATACAATGAAGAGTTTGATCCTGGCTCAGGATGAACGCTAGCGGCAGGCTTAACACATGCAAGTCGAGGGGCAG
>CADBHY010000153.1 GCA_902794615.1 uncultured Bacteroidia bacterium | reverse complement strand
CGCTGCGCCGGCAAGGACTGCAATGAGTAAATACTTGAATTTCATAATAATTAAGAATTTGATTATTGATTGTTTTCTATAATTTCATATTCTACCTTGTAGTCTGTGCGGCGCAGATAGGGCAGGCACTCCTTGCGGAGGGTGTCCCAGGCGCGCGGGAACAGCGTCTTCAGCTGGCGTTCCTTCTCATCGGCCTCGCGGTCGGAGTCAATGATTTCCAGCATCTTGGCCTTGCCGCTAAGCGAAGAGGCCTCTACAAATTCCCGCAGGCCTTCCCAGTTCTCGGGCTCGCACTCCAGCTCGAACACCTCGTCCGGCAGCCCGTAGGCGCCCGCCACATATTCCTTCACGGCACGGGTACGCGCCAGGGCCAGGGTCTGGTTGGCCTTGTAAGGGCCTTCCGGAGAGGCATAGCCCTTAATCCAGATTTTGCGGATACTGGCGCCTGCAACCTGGCTCACGGAGTCGATGGAAGCGCGCAGGAAGCCCAGCTCACGGGCGTTGGAATGATACGTGGGGTCTATCTCCGTGGCGTTGACGGCATAATCGATAAAGGCGCGGCCGCTCAGGGTTTTCACCACGGGAACCTCCACCACCAGGGTATCGACGGTTTCCTTCACAATCACCTCCACGGGCGTAATGTCGTTTTCTTCCGTCAGGATAGCCAGCGTGCGGCTGGAAAGCCCATCCTTATCCGTTCCACAGCAGCCCAGGACCTTCTTCTGAAGGGACAGCGCAGCCCCCTGCATCCAGTCTTCATAGGGGATGCGGGTTTCATAGGCCACCGTGGCGGGAATGCGGCCCCGATACTGGAGCTCGTTCCCCTTTCCGCTGGCGTTCTTTCCGCTGCGGGCATAATAATACCACTGGTTATGGCTGTACAGCCCCACGGGCTGGAGGTCTCTCACGAGGGCGCCGTTGCGAATCTGGGGCGTCAGAACCACGGTCCGGTTGGCTCCGGGCTTCACGCTCTGCATGTCCAGGTCCATTTTTACATGAATCATGGTGCCGTCTTTTTCCAGCACTACATTCTTGGCGCTCTGTGCCTGCATCATGCTGACGGATGCGGCAAGAAGGAAAGCAAGGGTAATGAATCTTCTCATATCCGTTAACAATTAAAACAGGTACACAATATTGATGGCCGCCTTGGTGAGCATGGGAGTGAACTTCCGGACGTTCTGCGCCAGGGGACGGTTGCAAACGTCACAGTCAAAGCTGTTGGCAATCCCGTACAGGGCGCCGATACCAATTTCCGCCTCCAAGTTCCAATGCTTGCCGATGGGAAGGGCATAGCCATAGGCCAGGCCGGCGCCGAAGCCCCAGCCTTCGTAGCGGGTGTCGGCAAGGGCGCCGAAATGCACGCCCAGGAAACGGAAATCCTTGGGGATGGGGATGTTGCCCACGTTGAACTGTCCCGCGAGCGCGTGTACGCCAAAGAAGTGGCCGGCAAAACGCTGGCAGGTCCACAGGCGGAGTTCCGGCTGCACCATCCAATGCTTCCATTTCATGTTGTTCTTCCAGGTCCAGAGATTCAGGTTCCCGGAAATGTCCAAGGAGAGCTTGGAGGCCAAGCCCACTTCCACTCCCAGATTGACGGTGGCGGTGGCATCGTACAGCAGATTGGTCTTGATGCCTGCAACCTGGGCATGGGCACGGTTCAAACTGCCCGTGAGGCCGAAGGCGCACAGCACGATACCGACAAATAGAATTAATTTCTTTTTCTTCATTCTATAAGGTTAAGTTGAGTCTTCGGAAATGCAGGCCGAAGCACAAATATTCGCGAAATTAAATAAAATTATTTACTTCCTCCCGGAGCGGTATTTAAAGGTTTTTCAAGGTGCTACAACGCTGAAAATCAGCGAGGAAAGAGGCATAAACAGGGTATTCAAGGCCAAGAGCCTTTCTACCTTTTGATAAGTAAATAACTCCTTTTAACAATAAATTTTTTACAATCCACCAAGCACTCCGTCTAAATCTGAGAAGACGGGACAGGGGTTGTCGTCAAAGGCAGCCGCTATCACTCCTTCGCTGTTTATAATATATATGCGCGGTATCCGACTGGAAGCAAACAGCTCATACACCTTCCGGTCCTCCTGGGCCGAGAAGGGCAGCGTGATTCCGTTTTGCTGCCACCAGCTCCTGATTTCGGCGGCGCCCTGCGCCCTGGAAATGGCTACGAACCTTGCCTTGCCCCGGTACTTTTCATAGGCCTGCTGCACCACAGGAAGGGTGCGCTGGCAGTCTGGGCAGGTGGTATGGAAGAAAACGAGAAGCGATGGGGCTCCCAACAAATCGCCTGACGATAGAGACGATCCATCTTCCATTGTAACCACAAAAGCCGGAATCCTGTCTCCTGTCTCAATGCTCTGCTTGTCCGGTTGGTGGTAAACGCACGCGGCAGCAAGGGCCGCAAGCATCATTCCCAACAAAAACCTACGCATAACTACCACAAAGTTAAGTAATATTTTTAAAATATCACCATAAATTCCCAAAAATTTGCATTTACTCTGCCATGGGGCGGAATTTCGACCTCTTAATATACAATTTCGACCAAAAGGAGAATGGTTATTGGAAGAGGTCCCGCTTCTCCAAGTACGTCTGGACGCGCTGGGAGAGGGCTTCCGCCAGATCATCCTCCGGACCCAGATTCAGCTCCGTGCGGATACGGCTGCGCTGGCTGGACACGTTGGACTCATTCTTGCCCAGCAGGAAGCAGATTTCCGACAGCTTCTTCCCCTGCAGGATAAGCTGGACGATGGACAGCTGACTGCGGGAGAGGGTGGGGAACACGCGTCCCAGAATTTCCATCCGCGAGGCGTTCTCGTCCATCACCGCCTTTACGGATGAGAGAATCTTCTTCTGGGCCGACAAATCGATGTAATTCAGCAGCTTCCGCGTGCTCTCGGTGGAATTGCCGGACTCCTTGACCAGGGCGATATAGGCCTTCATCTGATCCCGCGACATGCCGGACGCTTTGAAAAAATCATACACCTCTTCCTTCAGTTCTTCGTTCTCCTCCTGCAGCCGCAAGGTATTCCGGGCCGATACGATGTCGAATACAATGATGCCGAGCAGCAGAAAGACAAAGAAGGGGCCCAGCGTGACCAGAACCGGATCCGGGAAATAATGGATGGAGATGAGAAAGGAGGCGATGGCCGTAACGCTCACCACCACCGGAGAATACTTCAGGAAGCCCACCAGGGAAATCATGATGAGCATCAGCGACATGAGCGTATCCACCATAATCCAGGGAAGGGCATCGGAAGAGGACAACATGGCCAAGGTGACCTGATCCATGGAAGTCTGGAGCTGCAAGAGAATCATCAGCGTGGTTGCGGCACCGCGCAGGGAAATGGCATGAATATGGTACAAAACCAGCAGCATCACGGTAACGGCCATCACGCCCATGCAAAACATGACGGTAGCGGGATGCGTGGTACGGGTTACGATGGAGAGGGTTGTGGTGAACAGGGAAACAAGTCCAACCACGTCAAACATGAACAGCCGCTGCGAGCCCAGGACCGAGGGCTCATAATGCTTAAAATACTTTTTAATCCAACCTTTAATCACGCGATAAAGCATGACAATAAATATTTCAAGTAAAATCTTTTACAAAGATATAAATTTTTTTGCAAAAGTTATAATAAAAAAAAGCCCCGGGAGTCTCAGAACTCCTGGGGCTTTCGAAGAACCGCAGCTACCTACTCTCCCACCTGGTGGGGCAGTACCATCGGCGATGGTGAGCTTAACTTCTCTGTTCGGAATGGGAAGAGGT
>CADBHY010000152.1 GCA_902794615.1 uncultured Bacteroidia bacterium | reverse complement strand
CATCAGTTCCACGTTCATGTTGGTATATTCCGCGCTGCCGGGAACGAACATGGGCACCCAATAGATACGGTCTTTCCGTTCAAAACCGGTTCCGGGGTCCGGGCCGCAGCCATTCTTGTAATGGTCTCCGTAGTCGTACTCCAGCATGCCGAAATAGGCCAGCTTGTCCAGGAGGGCATCGAAATCCTTCTCGGAAGAGGCGTAGTGTTTCTTGGCGTTCATCTGGTGAAGCTGGTCCCGCGTCCAGTGCTTGCGCACCTTGAAGGGGTTGCCGGGCAGCATGTCCAAGAGCAGGTCCAGGGCGGCTTCCCGGGTGATGGGATCCATCTCATCCTCGAAGATGCAGGCCAGGCCCCAGTATTCGGGGGCTTCGGTAGTCATCTTGATTTTTCCGGGAATACGGTCCGTAATGTGGCGGACCAGCTTGATGAGCTTGGGGTTGGGATTTTTGTCGCCAAAATGCTTGGGGACAAATTTCTTTGACATCTCAGGCATATATCAGGTTTTTATTGTTGTTTCCACTGTTTCACCTCATCTTCCAGCCACTGGGCGAAGAGTTCTACACCCTCCCCCGTCTTGGCGCAGATGGGAATCACCTGCGCCTTGGGATTGCGCATGTGAACATACTCCCTGCACTTCTCCAGGTCAAAGTCAAAATACGGCAGCACATCCATCTTATTAATCACCACTACGTCGCAGATGGAGAACATCAGAGGGTATTTAAGCGGCTTGTCGTGGCCTTCCGGCACGGAGAGTATCATGGCATTTTTCACGGAACCGGTATCGAATTCGGCCGGGCATACCAGATTGCCCACGTTTTCCAGAATCACCAGGTCCAGCCCTTCCATGTCCACATGGTCCAGGCCCTGGCGCGTCATTTCCGCGTCCAGGTGGCACATGCCGCCGGTATGGAGCTGGACAGAGGGGATGCCGGTAGCCTCCTTGATTTTGCGGGCATCCACGTCGGAGTCGATATCGGCCTCCATCACGGCCATGCGCAGCCTGCCTTTCAACAGGCCGATGGTGCGGATGAGGGTGGTGGTTTTTCCGCTGCCCGGAGAAGACATCAAATTGAGGAGGAAGACGCCCCTGCGCTTGAGTTCGGCCCTGAGGGCATCGGCATCCTTTTCGTTGTCTTCGAAGATACTTTTCTTAATTTCAATGACTTTGACTTCGTCGGTCATGGAATGGCTGGTTTTAGTGTTTTTTGGTCCTTCAAATATACGCATTATTTCGCAAAGATTCACTATATTTGTATATCTCTAATTAAGAAACAATGAAGCCTAACGAATTTGATGTCATCATCATCGGCGGCGGCATTACGGGGGCCGGAACCCAGCGGGACTGCGCCATGCGCGGCTTGCGCACCCTCCTGGTAGACCGTTCAGACATTGCCACCGGTGCCACAGGCCGCAACCACGGCCTGCTGCACTCAGGGGCAAGGTATGCCGTCAACGATGCGGAATCCGGCGCGGAATGTATCCGGGAAAACCTGATTCTCAGAAAGATAGCCTCACACTGCATAGACCCTTCCGACGGCCTGTTCATCACCCTGCCGGAAGACGACCTGGGCTATCAGGCCACCTTCGTGGAGGCCTGCCGCGCTTCGGGCATATCGGCCGAAATCATAGACCCGGACCTGGCCCGCCGCCTGGAACCTTCGGTGAATCCGGAGATTATCGGCGCCGTCCGCGTTCCGGACGCCAGCGTGGACCCCTTCCGCCTGTGCGCCGCCAACATGCTGGACGCCAAACTGCACGGAGGCCAGGTGCGCCTGCACACGGAGGTGACGGGGCTCATCCAGGAAGAGAATACCATCAAGGGTATCCATACCCGCAACCGCCTCAGCGGAGAGGAGAAAGACTACTACGCCCCGGTCATCGTGAACGCCAGCGGCGTATGGGGAGAGCAAATCTGCCGGATGGCCGGCACCCGCCTCACCATGTTCCCCGCCAAGGGCGCCCTCCTCATCTTCGCCCACCGGGTAAACAACATGGTCATCAACCGCTGCCGCAAGCCCTCCAATGCCGATATCCTGGTCCCCGGAGACACGGTTTGCATTATCGGCACCACCTCTTCCCGCATCCCGATAGAAGAATGCCTGAACGTGGCGGTGACTCCGGAAGAAGTGAATCTCCTTATCACCGAGGGCGCCAAACTGGCTCCCGGCCTGCTCTCTACCCGTATCCTGAGAGCCTATGCCGGCGTGCGTCCGCTGGTGAGCGAAGACAACGACCCTTCCGGCCGGAACATCTCCCGCGGCATCGTCTGCCTGGACCACGAAAGCCGGGACGGCATCAAGGGCTTTGTCACCATCACCGGCGGCAAGCTCACCACCTACCGCCTGATGGCCGAAATGGCCACGGACGCCGTCTGCCGCAAGCTGGGCGTGGAAAAGGCCTGTGAAACGGCCGTAAAAGCCCTCCCGGGCTCGGAAGAGGGCTCCTACGAGGAAGTGGCCCGCAAAATTTGGGAGAACCCTTCCACCGGCCAGAAGGCGGCCGCCTCCCGCATGGGCAGCCGCGTGTCCCGCATCCGCAGCGAAGACCGCCGGGACGAAGCCCTCGTCTGCGAATGCGAGGAAGTGAGCGTGGGAGAAGTGAACGAAGCCATCGACCGCATGGACGTGAATTCCCTCACGGACCTGCGCCGCCGCACACGGGTGGGCATGGGCACCTGCCAGGGAGAGTTCTGCGCCTGCCGGGCCGCCGGGCTGCTGGCCAAGGCGCACGGCTGCGTGGAAAGGGAAAGAAAAGACATCGCCTCCTTCCTCCAGGAGCGCTGGAAGGGCAATTTCCCCATCGGCTGGGGAGACACCCTCCGGGAGGCCGAATATACCCAGTGGGTTTATAAAAATGTTCTGGGCCTATGAGATTTGACAGCGTAATCATCGGCGGCGGCCTCACCGGACTGGTGGCCGGCATCCGCCTGCAGAAGGCCGGGCACAACACGGCCATCGTCAGTTCCGGACAGAATGCCCTGCATTTCTTTTCCGGCAGTTTCGAGTCTGTCGGCGCACCCTCCCGCGAGCTGGCCGACCTCTTTTCGGAGGCCGGCATCCACCTGCATTACAAAGAAGGGGTACGCCTGATGCCCATAGGCACCTTCCGCCCGTCGGCCCTTTCATTGGAAGACATCAGCCTGTTTCCCGGGCCTCAATTCGGGAACAAGGTGCTGCTGGTTAACATTGTGGGCTACCATGACTTCTTCTCCTCCTTCATTGCCCAAGGCCTGGAAGAGGCGGGCATGGACGTGCGCATCCGCTTCCTCAACCTGACGGAAATGGGCATCAAGGCCCCCGGAGAGATGCGCTCCGTCCAGCTGGCCCGCACCCTGGACCGCAACTGGGAAAAGGTGGTGCAGGAAGTACGCCTGCTGCTCAAGGACGATGACAGCGTCATCCTTCCCCAGGTGTTCGGCCTGCAAGACGCCTCCATCCCGGGGCGTATCCGCCAGAGCCTGCCGGCCCAGGTGGTTTTTGCCGGCACCCTGCCCCCCTCCGTTCCGGGCATCCGCACGCTGCATCTGCTGAAGCATCGTTACGGCGTCCTGGGAGGAACCTATCTGATGGGAGACGAGGTGGTCCAGGCCCACCTGCACGAAGGTGTGGTACACAGCGTGGTCACCAAAAACCTGGGGCAGCACTACCTGGAAGCCGGAACATTCATCCTGGCCACCGGCTCCTTCTTCTCCAAGGGCCTTTCTTCCACACCGGAAAAGGTGTACGAGCCCATTTTCGGGGCCGATGTCTCCTTCCTCCCGGACAGAAACGGCTGGTACAACCCCTCC
>CADBHY010000151.1 GCA_902794615.1 uncultured Bacteroidia bacterium | reverse complement strand
CCTGCAAAAATACGAAATCCCCTTTTCATAACCAATAGAGCCCCCGGGGCGTGGTGTGTAAATCACTGATGAGTAGGCTGTTATGAAAATCCTCCTCTATAAAATTCCGAGGAGGATTTATGTAACTTACTGTTGTTTAGCCACTTACATTCCACGTGCCTGATAAGGATGGCGTCCGACAAGGCCTTGACAACTAAGTAATTGACGCACAGTAGGATATAGTACATTCCTCGTTCAAAAAACGAACGAGGAATGTACTATAAACGTATGATACACAGCGGCTTAACTGCCGCCCCTAAATGGAGCGCTACTTGGCGTAGGTGATTTCGTTGATAATGTTGGTGGCGCCGCCCACTTTCTCCACCATCCACAGCACGTAGCGGATATCCACGCAGATGCAGCGCTGCAGGTCCGGCTCAAACATCACGTCGGAGCTCATGCTCTCCCAGTTGCCGTCAAAGGCCAGGCCAATCAGGTTACCCTTGGCATCCAGAACGGGCGAGCCGGAGTTGCCGCCGGTGATGTCGTTGTTGGTGAGGAAGCAGGTGTGCAGGGTGCCGTCGGCATCGGCCCAGCGGCCATAGTCACCGGCCTGCACCAGGGCCTTTACATCGGCCGGGAGGATGAACTCCGGATTGCTGGGGTCTTCTTTCTCCAGCAGGCCCTTGGCGGTGGTGTAGTACTTGTACACCAGGCCGTCCTTGGGGCTGTAAGGCAGAACCTTGCCGTAGGTGAGGCGCATGGTGGAGTTGGCGTCCGGGTACATGGCCTGGCCTTTCTGCCACTCCATGAGGGCGGCGGCAAAGTGCTTGCGGCCCTGTTCATAAGCCTGGGGAGCGCGGCCGTAAACGGCCCCGTAGTGTTTCATGAGAACGCCGATGATGCTGGTGCCCAGCTCCATGGCCGGGTCTTTCAGGATGGCCTCCAAGCCGGTGGCTCCGGCCTGCAGCTTCTCATAAGAAGTAAACATGCTGCCTGCAAACAGCTTCTCCACATATTCCGGAATGTCCATGGTGGCAAAGTCGGAACCCAGGCCTTCCAGGTAGTTTTCCGGCTTGGCATTCTGCCGATAGAACTCCAGCAGGGCCACGGCCTCTTTCTTGTCCAGTTCCACCACGTAGTCGCGGTATTCGCCCTTCATCACCTCGACGGCCTGCTGAAGGAGGGCCAGGGTGTCGGCGCCTTCCGGAATGCCGTTCTGGAAAGAGCCGAACATGCCGGTAGCCAGACCCACCAGCTCGATGCGGTAGGGTGCCTCGGTAAGGAGGGTGACGGCCCGGGAAGCCTCGGAGGTGTTCTCTACATGGCGGGCAATGTCGGCCACGGGGTCTCCGTACAGGGCCTTGCGCTCCGGCGAGGCCTCAATCCAGGCCTTCAGGGCAGCCTCTTTCTGCTCTTCCCGGCCGATAATGTTCAGGTTCTCGAAGGCCAGCTCTTCACCCTGCCACTTCTTCCAGCCGTTGGCGCTGCCGGCATACTTGTCGGCATACTTGAGCTGGACGGAAGGGTCGGCGCACATGGCTTCCCACATGATGTCCTGGCGCACGGTGCGGGCGTCAATGCGGATGCGGTTGGTGGCAATCATTTCCTTGAGCTGGGCGGCCGTCTGGTAGCGCTGGGTGCGTCCGGGGTAGCCCATGACCATGGCGTAATCGTTCTCCTTCACGCCCTTCAGGGAAACTTTCAGGCTGCGGGCGGGCTTGTAAGGCACGTTGTCGGCGCTGTATTCGGCAGGCATGTTGTCCTTGCCGGCATACACGCGGAACATGGAGAAGTCGCAGGTGTGACGGGGCCACATCCAGTTGTCCGTCTCTCCGCCGAACTTGCCCATGGAGGCGGCGGGAGCGGCCACAAAACGCACGTCCGTATAGGTGCGATAGACAATCAGGTAATAGACGTTGTTGTTATAGAAGGAAGTCACCTGGGCGCGGCAGCCGGGGTTGGACTCCTCCGCGGCCTTGCGCAGCTCTTCCTGCTTGTCGCGCCGGTTATCGGCCTTCTCCACCACGGAGGTGACGTCCTCCATGGAAACCAGGAAGGTCACCGACAGGCCCGGGCAGGGGATTTCCTCTGCGTAGTTCTTGGCCCAGTAGCCGTCCATGAGGTAGTTGTGCTCGTCGGTGGACAGGCCCTGGATGCTGCTGTAACCGCAGTGGTGGTTGGTTACCAGCAGACCCTGGTCGCTAATCATCTCTCCGGTGCAGCCGCCGCCGAAATGCACGATGGCGTCCTTCAGGGAAGTCTTGTTGATGTTGTAAATCTCGTCGGGGCTCAGCTTGCAGCCGGCGGCCTTGAGGTCTTTCCCGTTGAGTTGTTTCAGGAGCGGCAGCAGCCACATTCCTTCGTCGGCCATGGCGCTTACGGCAAGGGTAAGGCCGGCCAGAAAAGCAAGAATACGTTTCATATACTAAAGAATTTGTACAAAGTTAATCAAAATAGGCAGGGTTCCAATTCCTTGACATGAAAAGATTTGCGGTGCCAAGGGGTGTAGCCGAACTTCCTCACGGCCTCGATATGCTCCGCCGTAGGGTAGCCCATGTTGTGCTCCCAGCCGTACTGGGGGTATTCCCGGGCTATCTGCTGCATGAATTCGTCCCGATAGGTCTTGGCCAGCACGGACGCGGCGGCAATGGAGGCATAGGTGGCATCTCCGTGCACCACCGTCCGGTAATCCTTGAGCCCGTACGGGCCGAAGGGGCGGAACTTGTTCCCGTCAACAAGCAGGAACTCCGGAGCCGGGCTCAGCCGCAGCACCGCCCGCTGCATCCCCGTCACGGAGGCCCAGAGGATATTCAGCGTGTCAATTTCCCGGGCCGATACCGCTTCCACCGCCCAGGCCAAGGCTTCCCGCTCGATGACGGGCCGAAGCTCTTCGCGGGCCTTCCGGCTCATCTGCTTGGAGTCGTTGAGGAGGGGGTGGTGGAAATCCGGCGGCAGAATCACCGCGGCGGCATACACCGGCCCCGCCAGCGGCCCCCGGCCCGCCTCGTCACAGCCGGCCTCTAATCGGCCTGGCTCAAGAAAGGGTTTCAAATGCGGCTTCAATAGCGGAGGGCAATGCCGAAGGAGACAGTCTGCAGCATTTTCCCGTTTTCGGCCGTCCGGAATGCCACGGGGCGGTAGCGCACAATAAGGCCGACATCCTGGTACCACACGGCCGCCTTGATGTCTAAGCGGAAGCCCGTGCGGCCCGTGGTGGGGAAGAACGCGTCCCGATGATGGGTTCCCCCTTCGATATAGTCGTTGTTATAGCTGAAGAAACCCACGCCCGGGGCAACAAAGAGGCTGGCGGCCCAGTATCCGTGGAACTTTTGGGTAATCCCCACGGGGAAGCTGAAGGAAAAATCGCCGATATGTGCCTTGGAGCGGGCATCATGGACAGTGGAAACCGCTATGCCGTTATCCAGGAACATGCTGCCTTTGCGAAGGTAGTGGAAATCGGCCATGAAGTTCAGGAAACCCACGGAAAGGACGGTGCCGGGCGCCGCGTAGAATTTCAAGTTGGCGAGGCTCAAGTCAAGACCCAGGCCGCTGGTGACCATCCGCTCCGGCAGCGGGAAGGAGGCGTTGTAGGAGAGGGCGGCATAGGCCCCGAAATCCCAGCGTATGTCTTTTTTCTTGGCCGATATCGGGAGGCAGACGGCAACAGCCACAAGGCTTATCAGCAGTTTTTTCATCGCTTTCTGTGTTTATATGAAGCAAAGGTAAGAAAAATTCGTTATATTTGTGGGCTACGATGCTAATTTGCAAAAATAATTAATAATACAATGAAAGCTTACACAACAAAAAACATCCGCAACATCGTCCT
>CADBHY010000150.1 GCA_902794615.1 uncultured Bacteroidia bacterium | reverse complement strand
GCCTGTGAATAACTTTGTTAATTAAATTATTTTTCTTATCTTTGCAGCCCATTTTGCGGATACATAAGAGCCGTGAAATGGGCTGTAACTATAATTTATTTATTAACAAACATTTATGCCTACAATTCAACAACTTGTCCGTAAAGGACGCGAGCAGCTCGAGGTAAAGAGCAAGTCTCGTGCGTTGGATGCTTGCCCTCAGAAGCGTGGCGTGTGCCTTCGTGTTTACACGACGACACCCAAAAAGCCGAACTCCGCTATGCGTAAGGTAGCCCGTGTTCGTCTTTCCAACGCCAAAGAGGTCAACGCCTACATCCCGGGCGAAGGCCACAACCTCCAGGAACACAGCATCGTGCTGGTCCGCGGTGGTCGTGTAAAGGACCTTCCGGGTGTTCGTTACCACATCCTTAGAGGAGCTTTGGATACCGCCGGCGTGGATGGACGTACCCAGTCCCGTTCACTCTATGGCGCAAAACGTCCCAAGAAATCTAAGAAGTAATTTTTTCACCTTTAATTCTTTTTCAAAATGAGAAAAGCGAAGCCTAAAAAGAGGATTCTACTTCCTGATCCTA
Organism: uncultured Bacteroidia bacterium; assembly: GCA_902794615.1. Lineage (GTDB taxonomy): Bacteria > Bacteroidota > Bacteroidia > Bacteroidales > UBA932 > Cryptobacteroides. Next base: position 3,252 of record CADBHY010000150.1, on the reverse strand, counting down.
AGTTTCACGATGTGGAAGTTACCCGTTTCGTGAACAATCTTATGCTGCAGGGAAAGAAGAGTATCGCGTATTCTATCTTTTATGATGCCATTGACATGGTAGGCGAGAAGATGAAAGATTCTGACAAGGCTCCCCTCGATATTTGGAAGACCGCCCTTGAGAACGTGACCCCTCAGATTGAGGTGAAGTCCCGTCGTATTGGTGGCGCCAACTTCCAGGTGCCGACCGAGCTCCGTCCGGAACGCAAAGTTTCCGTGGCCATGAAGAACCTAATTCAGTTCGCCCGCAAACGTTCCGGTCACTCGATGGCAGAAAAACTCTGCGCAGAGATTGTTGCTGCTTACAACAGTGAAGGCGGTGCATTCAAGCGCAAAGAAGACATGCACAGAATGGCCGAGGCCAACAAAGCCTTTGCACACTTCCGTTTCTAATCTGCATGCTAAATGGCTAAGAGAGATCTTAAATTCACACGCAACATCGGCATCATGGCTCACATCGATGCCGGAAAGACCACTACGTCCGAGCGCATCCTCTACTACACCGGAAAGACGCACAAAATCGGTGAGGTTCACGAAGGAGCAGCCACCATGGACTGGATGGTCCAGGAGCAGGAGCGCGGTATTACCATCACTTCTGCTGCTACCACCGCCTTCTGGCACTACAACGGTGACACTTACCAGATTAACCTGATTGACACTCCCGGCCACGTAGATTTCACCGTGGAGGTGGAACGCAGCCTGCGCGTACTGGACGGTACCGTGGCTACTTTCTGCGCCGTGGGTCGCGTACAGCCCCAGAGTGAGACTGTATGGCGCCAGGCCGACAAGTACGGCGTGCCTAAGATCGCGTATGTGAACAAAATGGACCGCGTGGGTGCCGATTTCCTCGCCTGTGTAGAGGAAATCAAGACCAAGCTGGGCGCCACGGCCGTTCCCATCTGTCTCCCCATCGGTGCCGAAGACAAGTTCGACGGCATCATTGACCTCATCGACATGAAGGCCATCTTCTACGACGGAAACTCCGAGGACCTTGTGAACTACAAGGAAGGAGAGATTCCGGCCGATTTGAAGGGCGAAGCCGCCCGCTGGAGGGACATCCTCCTGGAGGCAGCCGCCGAGTGCGATGAGACCCTGATGGAGAAATACTTCGAGGACCCCGATTCCCTTACCAAAGAAGAAATCATCGCCGCTATCCGCAAGGGCACCATCGCCATGCAGATTGTCCCTGCCTGCTGCGGTTCTTCCTTCAAGAACAAGGGCGTACAGTTCCTCCTGGATGCCGTGATGCGGTATCTGCCTTCTCCGCTGGACAAGGGAGCCGTAAAGGGAACCAACCCCCGCACCGGCGAGGAAATCACCCGCAAGCCCTCCGCCGAGGAGCCCTTCTGCGCCCTGGTGTTCAAGATTGCCACAGACCCCTTCGTGGGCCGTCTGGCTTTCCTGCGCGCCTACTCCGGACGTCTGGATGCCGGCTCTTATGTGTACAACACCCGCACCGGTAAGAAGGAGCGCGTAGCCCGTCTGTACCAGATGCACTCCAACCACCAGAACCCCATCGAGTTCGTAGAGGCCGGAGACATTTGCGCAGCCGTCGGCTTCAAGGACCTCCGTACCGGTGACACCGTGTGCCTGGAAGAGAAGCCCATCACCCTGGAATCCATGGAATTCCCGGATCCGGTTATCGGCATTGCCGTAGAACCCAAGACCCAGAAAGACCTGGACAAGCTAGGTATCGCCCTGGCCAAGCTGGCCGAGGAAGACCCCACCTTCACCGTGAAGAGCGACCACGAGACCGGTCAGACGGTTATCAGCGGTATGGGTGAGCTTCACCTGGACATCATCGTGGACCGTCTGCGCAGAGAATTCGGCGTGGACATCAACCAGGGTGCCCCTCAGGTGAACTACAAGGAGGCCATCACTTCCAGCTTCCAGCTCCGTGAGGTGTTCAAGAAGCAGACCGGCGGTCGCGGTAAGTTCGCAGACATCATCGTTAACATCTCTCCGGCCGACGAAGGCGTACAGGGTCTTCAGTTCATCAATTCGGTCAAGGGCGGCAATATTCCCAAGGAATTCATCCCGTGCATTGAGAAGGGCTTTACCTCCGCAATGGCCAACGGCGTTCTCGCCGGTTACGAGGTGCCTTCCCTGAAAGTAGAGGTGTTGGACGGCAGCTACCACCCGGTAGACTCCGACCAACTTTCCTTCGAGCTGGCAGCCCGCATGGCTTTCCGTCATGCCTGCCCCAAGTGCCATCCGGTGCTTTTGGAACCCATCATGTCCTTAGAGGTAGTTACCCCCGAAGACTACATGGGTGACATCGTGGGAGACCTCAACCGTCGCCGCGGCCAGATTGTTGCCATGGACTCCACCGCCAACGGAGCACGCATCGTCAAGGCCTATGTTCCGCTCTCCGAGCAGTTCGGTTATGTCACCGTGCTGCGTACGCTGTCCTCCGGACGCGCCACCAGCACCATGACCTTCGACCACTACGCCGAGGTCCCTGCCAACCTGGCCAAGGACATCGTGGAGAAGAGCGGCTACCGGGTCAGTGACGACGAGTAAGTTTAGCTAATTAAAAAGTAAACAATATGAGCCAGAAAATTAGAATCAAGCTGAAATCTTTCGATCACATGCTGGTGGACAAGTCCGCAGCCAAGATCGTTGATACAGTGAAGGCAACGGGTGCAAAGGTAGTAGGTCCCATTCCTCTTCCCACCAACAAGAAGATCTTCACTGTGAACCGCTCCACCTTCGTGAACAAGAAGAGCCGCGAGCAGTTCGAGCTGGACTCCTACGTTCGTCTGATTGACATCGACGAGTCCAACGCCAAGACCGTTGACGCCCTCATGAAGCTCGAGCTTCCCTCCGGCGTCGAGGTTGAAATCAAAGTGTGAGGCTAATCCTCACCTTTAAGGCCCCATAGCTCAGCGGTTAGAGCAGCGGACTCATAATCCGTGGGTCGCAGGTTCAAATCCTGCTGGGGCCACAAAAAGCCGGCGAAACGCCGGCTTTTTGCGTCCCCAATGTCTTCGACTTACCGGGGGCCTAATCCCCCGGACCCCCTGTGTCGGCCTTCGGGCGTTATTCGTTAAAGCTAATCACTTGGCCGGTGCCTTCGTAGAGGGTGAGGGGAGATTCCAACTCCACGGCGAGGACGGTCATGCGGGGGTCCAGGACGCGGGAGGGGACGGAGATATAGCACACACCGGGGGCGGCGCTCCAGTCAATGTCGTTATAGAGTTTCCAAGGCAGT
>CADBHY010000149.1 GCA_902794615.1 uncultured Bacteroidia bacterium | reverse complement strand
AAGATAAGAAAAAAAAATTGGGGCCGGAGGGATACGAATGAAACTATTTGCTATATTTGCAAGTAACAAGAATGTTATAGTCCCATGGAAAGCCCCTTTTTTATGATCGGTATGTGACCGGGAAGCATTTTATCGGTCGCAAGGACAGTTGTACCATTCTGGGCAACCTGCTGTCGAACGGGGTGTTTGTATCTATGCCCCTCCCAAAACCGGGAAGAAATCAAGGCGCTCCTTTCGGCGGAAGGGGAGGCGATGGAATGTGTCTTGCGGCGCGGGTTGGAGGTGAAGGAACATCTGGACCATTTCGTGCACTTGAGGGGCCTGATTGAGTTGGGGAATGACTGTGAGAAGAATTGCTTCTACTGCGGGCTTCGGAGCGGGAACGATAAGGTCGCTGGTTCGCTGCCGGTGCCCATCGGTATTTGTTGCGGATAGAAACATCGGCCAAAGACCGGATGAACATGACCCTGAAGATGATTGCGGTGCTGCGGATGATGATGCCGGGAATCAATATGGTGGCGGCCACCGCCAACCAGACCCTCGACCCGCAGGGAAGGGAAAAGGCGATAGCCGCAGGAGGCGTCTTCGGGATCGTTTTTTTTGAAACGGCATCATTTTTTTCAGGGTATCGGCGAACACGCCAGACTACCGTCTTTCACCGGGTTGGCGCCCAAAGAGTTCCTTAAAACATTTGGAGAAATACGACGGGGTTCCAAATCCTACGGCATAGGCAATTTCCGCTATGGTCTTGTCCGTGGTTTTGAGAAGCTGCTCGGCCGTTTTGAGCCGCGTAATCCGGAGCAGTTCAACCGGGGAATAACCGGTGAGGGCCTTGACCTTGCGGTACAGTTGTACCCGGGACAGGCCCAGGACGGAGCCAATCTGTTCCACGCTCAGGTTTTCATCGGCCAGGTTCTCCCGCACGACCGCCCGGAAACGGGCCAGGAAATCATTTTCCTGGGGCCGGGCCGCGCTTTCCCCGGTTTCCAGATAATGTTCCTTGAGCAGGATGCGGCTCTTCAGGAGGTTGCCTATCCGGGACAGGAGTACGCGCTCGCTGAAGGGCTTGGAAATATAGGCATCGGCCCCGGAGTCATAGCCCTGGGCCCGCTGGTCTTCCAGGGATTTGGCGGTGAGCAGGATCACGGGAATGTGGCTGGTAGCCAGTTGGCCCTTGAGGGCGGAACACAGTTCCAGCCCGCCCATGACGGGCATCATGACATCGCTGACAACCAGGTCCGGCAGTTCCCGGGAAGCCTTCTCGAGCCCTTCCTGGCCGTCACTGGCTGTCAGAATCCGGTATTCACTGTCCAGAAGGGTGCCGATGAAAGTCCTCAGGTCGGCATTGTCATCCACGATGAGGATGGTGGGCCGGTCTTCGGTTTGGGTAACCCGGCCGGCGGCTTCTTTCTGGCGGGTATTGTCGGCGACATATACCTCTTTGAAGTGCTCGGTATAGACCGATGCTTCCTTTCCTTCGGCGGGCGTACATCCCTTCTGTTTCAGGGGAATCCGGAAGGTAAAGACCGAGCCGTTTCCTGCCGTGCTGCTTGCTTTGACGCTGCCGCCGTGAAGCTCGGCCACCGCCTTGACCAGCGCGAGGCCTATCCCGGTTCCCGAGTGATTTCCGGAGGCCTGGTAAAAGCGGTCAAAGATATAGGGAAGCTTTTCCTCCGGAATCCCTTCTCCGTTGTCTTCCACCTTCAGGACGGCGTCCTGTCTTTCCTGACCCACGGAGACGGTGATGATACCGCCCGGGGATGTATGTTTGACGGAATTGCCCAGCAGGTTGAAAAGGATGCGCTCCATCAGCCGCATATCGGCCTCCACCGTCAGGCAGTCTTTCACCTCAAAGCGGAACTGGCGGTCGGTCCCCTCAAAGCCGGTCACCCATTCCTTCGCGGCGGCGGCGAGGTCAAAGCGGACCACTTCCAAACTCATATTTCCGCTTTCAATCTTTCTGAAATCCAAAATGTTATTAACCAGCTGCCGTAGAATCTCCACATTTCTCCGGGCCATCACAAGGTGCTGTCGCCAGGTCTCATCTACATTCCCTTCCAGCATCCGGTCCAGCGGGCCGGCCACCAGCGTAAGCGGCGTGCGGAGGTCGTGGCTGACGGAGGTGAAGAACTCCAGTTTGGCCTGGGTGCTTTCTTCCAGCTGACGCTTGAGTTCCCGGGTGGTCCAGTAGCTCCAGTAGGCTTGGGAAGCCAACAGAATGAGCAGGATGGCAAAAGATATCACCATCCACATAATGATGCGCTGGTTGTTGTATTGCAGGAGGAAACGGTCCAGCTGCCCGTTTACATTCCGCACCATGGCCCGCTGGGTGGCAATCTCCTCCTCCTGCATCTTGAGCATCAGGGCGTTGTGGCTGTCCACCAGCGCGCTTTCCAACCGGTTTTCCCTTTCGAAAGGCTTCCCATGAAGGATGTTCAGGGCCAGTTCCATAACCAGGTCTCCCCGGGTTGGATAGAGATAGGAAGCGGTGAGAACTCCGTCTATCACCTCCTGCAGGCCGGCGTCCGGCAGGGCATCCACGCCAAAAAAAGGAATGTCTTCCGGTTCTCCCAGGGCCCTGCGCGCGCCCATAGCCATCCGGTCGTTCTGGCCGAAAACCGCGTCCGGGCGGATGCCCTGCTCCATCAGACCCGACATTGCCCGGTAGCCGTCTTCTTCCAGCCAGTTACCGTAAGGGGCTGCCAGCAGCTGCATCCGTGGATGCTCCGAGAGCGCTTCCACAAAGCCTCTGTGCCGGTCATCGGCCGGGGAAGAACCGGCCAGCCCCTGGATTTCCACTACCTGTCCTTCCCCTCCCAGGAAGTCGGCCATGAAGCGGCCCATCATTCGGCCTATTTCTACATTATCGGCCCCGATGAAGGCCGTATATTTGTCCGAGTCGATTTTCCGGTCAAAGAGGATGACCGGGATTCCGGCGTCAAAGGCCTCTTCCACGGCACGGGTGATGGTGCTGGTCTGGTTGGGAGACACCACCAGCAGGTCCACGCCTTCCCGCACAAAATCCCGTATCTGCTCCATCTGACGACAGCTGTTGTCATCGGCTGATACAAACCGGATATCCACCCCGCTGATGCGGGCGGCCAGCTTCAGTTCGTCGTTCAGTTTACTGCGCCAGATGTCGTTGCTGCACTGGGAAACGCCAATGACCAGCAACTTCTTCCCTCCGCTGCAAGCGGAGAGAAGAAGTACGGCTGATATAATCAGGAGGATTTTTTTTACCATAGAATCATTTGAAAGTATTCGGGATCTCCGGCATGGCTCCGCTCTGGGTGCATACGTAGGCCGACACCTTGACGGCCGTCTCGTGTGCTTCGGGAACGGTTTTTCCGTTCAGCAGGGACCCTACGAAGGCGCCGGTGAAGGAGTCTCCGGCGCCCACCGTATCGGCCACCGTCACCTTGGGCGTGTCCAGGAAGGAAATGCCGCCCTCATAGAAAACATAGCTGCCGTTTACCCCGCAGGTGAGGATGAGCATCCGGAGACCGTAATCCTTCATCAGGTGCTTGCACTTTTCTTCCAGCGCCAGGCCCGGAAGTTCCAGCAGCCGGGACATTACCACCAGCTCCTCATCGTTGATCTTGAGGATGTTGCAGCGGTGAAAAGAGGCCTCCAGCACTTCTTTGCTATAGAAGTCCTGCCGCAGGTTGATGTCAAACACCTTCAGGCAGTCCTCCGGAACGGCATCCAGGAACAGGCTGATGCTTTCACGGGAGACGGCGTTGCGCTGGGCCAGGGAGCCGAAGCACACGGCCTTGCAGTCGGCCGCCAGGGCGGCCAACTCCTTGGTATAGGGGATGTTGTCCCAG
>CADBHY010000148.1 GCA_902794615.1 uncultured Bacteroidia bacterium | reverse complement strand
TCGGCCAGCTTGTCGCTGCCCAGCAGCTCGGTCACATCCAGGGCGGGAGCCAGGTAGCTGTCGCCGGGCAGGATCTCAAAGCTGCCGTCGGTGATCTCCACCTCACCGGACCACTCGGACTTGAAGCCGGTCACCTTGATCTTGGTGCCGGGCAGGAGCCGGTCATAGTCCTCCTGGGAGCAGGCGATGTTGTACAGGAAGTAAGCGCCGTCCTCGTCCTGGGTGTAGAGGGTGGCCTGGTCGTTCCACCAGCTCTGCTTATCCTGCACATAGGTCTCCACCGTGACCTCGGTGTCCAGATCTGCGGCGGCGTAGTCGGCGTAGCTCATCACGCCCTCGCTCTTCTCAGCCACGGGCAGCACCGCGGTAATGTGGGGGTTGGGTCCCTCATACCAGTAGAGGAAGCCCTCCAGATTCACCCGGTCGCCGACTTTCAGAGCCTCAACCGCCTGATAGACCTCGGTGTCCGCGCCGCAGAGATAGCTCTCCACCGTGAAGGTGTAGATCTGCCCGGCGACTTCGACGTTGAAGTACAGGTCGCTGCCCTGCTCGCCGGAGCCGTCCCAGTTATACAGGAAGGCGTGCTCGGCGTTGTCGCCCTCGATCTTGGAGGGAGCCACGGTGGCGCCCTTGACGGGCATCAGCGTATTGCAATCCTGCACCAGCCCCGTCAGGCACATGGAGTCTATCTGCGCACCGGTAGAGAACACCAGGGTGAAGCCAGGAAACAGGTTGCCCTCGTTGTTGTCGGCCAGGGCGCCCGTCAGGTCCAGCGTATAGGTGGTGTTGCTGTCCAAATCGCTCTCGAAGGTGACCTCCAGGGACTTTCCGCGGATGACAGCCTTGGGCTTCTTCTCCAAGGGAGGGGAGAGATAGACGGCGTTGGCATCCTTGATTTTCACGTACTCGTCAAAGCTGAAACGCAGTTTGGTCTTTTTGGTGGGAACATGCACCGTGGCGGGCAGCGGCTCCACCTTCCTCAGAACGGGCGGAATGGTGTCCTTGGGGCCGCCGGTGGGCGGCGTGGTGGTGTTGGCGCAGCCCCAGGGGAACATCAGGCTCCCCAGGATGACGCATGCCGGTACAAGCGGAAGGAATTTTTTCAGGGATGCTCTCATAGTTCGCTTCTGCTTACATTTTCTATGCCCTCGATGGAAGAGAGTTTCTTTATCATCTTGTCCAGAATGTCGCGGGAATTCACATACAGGTCTATATAGCCCTCGAAAAGGCCGTCATCGGCCGACAGGTTGAGCCGGCGCATATTCACGCCCATCACCAGCGAAACCCGGCGGGTGATTTCGTTGAGCATGCCCACCCGGTCCAGGCCCTTGAGGTTGATGCGGACGGGGAAGGAGCTGTCCTCGGCCTGCTCCAGCCATTGGGGAACCACCACCCAGTCTCCGTGCTGGGCGGCAATGCGGTCGGCCACCGGGCAGGTTTTCTTGTGGACGGTGACGGTGCCGTCCGGGGCCTTGATGCCTATCACAGGGTCTCCGGGGATGGGATTGCAGCAGGTGGCGATGGAAAAATGCGGGGCATTAGGGTCCGAAGAGCCGATGACGAAGGTATTGTCGGCCGGTTTTTCCTCTTCGCGGCTCTCGGAATGGAACATCTTCCGTATCCAGGACAGCTTGCCGCCAGTGGAACGCTTCATCACCTCCGACAGCTTGTCCAGGTTCACCTGGCCCACGCCGATGGCGTAATACAGCTCTTCGCGGGTGCCCACGTTGTAGGCGGCGTCCAGGCGCTGGAGGGTGGATTCATCGGCCTCATAGCCCAAGGCCTGCAGGGCATTCTCCAGGGAGCTGCGGCCATAGTCGCAGGCCTGCTTTCGCTGGGTCTTGAAATAGTCCGTCACCACGGTGCGGGCGCGGTGGGTAACCAGGAACTTGAGCCATTCGGGCTGCGGCTTTCCGTCCTGAGCCGTGATGATTTCCACCTTGTCTCCGGTGTTCAAAACGGCATTGAGCGGCACCAGATGCTGGTTAACCTTGGCGGCAATGGCCTTGGAGCCAATCTCCGTATGGATGGCGTAGGCAAAGTCCAGGGCGGTGGAACCTTTGGGCAGGCTGCGCTGCTCTCCCTTGGGGGTGAAAACATAGATGTCGGAGGTGGTGAGGTCGTTGTGGACCATGTCCAGCAGCTCCACGGCATTCACGTCCGGGTTGGACAGGATTTCCTTGATGCGGTCCAGCCAGGCGTCCATCTCGTAGTCTCCCTCTCCCATGGTACCGTGCTGCTTGTAAATCCAGTGCGCGGCAAAGCCCTTTTCCGCAATGTCGTCCATGCGACGGGTCCGGATTTGCACCTCCACCCACACCCCGGAAGAACTGAGCAGCGTACAGTGAAGGGCCTCGTAGCCGTTGGACTTGGGATGCTTCACCCAGTCTCTCAGGCGCTCCGGCATGTAGCGGTAAATGCCCGTAATGATGGAGAAAATATGGTAGCACTGGTCACGCTCGCTCTCGGCCGACTGGGGGTCCGTGTCAAAGATGATGCGGATGGCATACAGGTCATAAACCTCCTCGAAGCTGATTCCCTTGGTCTGCATCTTTTCCCAGACCGAATAAGGCGTCTTGATTCGCTTCTTGATTTCGAAGTGGAAGCCCGCCCGGGTAAGCGCCTCCTCGATGGGCAGCACGAACTCCGACATCTCCCGGCCCCTTTCGGCCACGCTCTTTTCTATGCGGCTTTTCACCTCCTCGTAGGCCGCCGGCTCCTTGAAACGGAGCCAGATGTTCTCCATTTCCGACTTGATGCTGTACAGGCCCAGCCGATGCGCCAGCGGAATGAAGATGAACATGGTCTCGGACAGAATCTTGTCCCGCTTGTGCTCCGGCATGTGCTCGATGGTGCGGCAGTTGTGCAGGCGGTCGGCCAGCTTGATGAGCACCACCCGCACGTCGTCGTTGAGGGTAAGGAGGATGCGCTTGAAATTCTCCGCCTGCATGCTGGGCGCGTCCAGCACGTTCTTGATTTTGGTGAGCCCGTCCACCAGCAGGGCAATCCGGTCTCCGAAACGCTCCCGGATGTCCTGGACGGTGTAATCCGTGTCTTCCACCACGTCGTGCAGGAGGGCGGCCGCGATGGACTTGTAGCCCAGGCCGATATCGTCCACCACAATCTGCGCCACGGCAATGGGATGCAGCATATACGGTTCTCCGCTGCGGCGCCGCACGTTGTGATGGGCATGGTTGGCAAAGTCGAAGGCCTGCCGCACCACTTCCAGCTCGTTCTCGTCGGCGCAGCGCTTCTGGGCCGATGCCTTGAGCACCTCCCACGCGCGGGAAATCAGTTCATAATCCTTTTGACCAAACTCAGAAAAACTCATAGTCAGAACAGTGTAGGTTCTACCTCCTGCGGGGCGGCGGCCCCGGAGGAATCTTCTCCAATCATAGCACGGAAGGCGGCCTCGTCCAAGACGTCAATGCCCAGCTCGGCCGCTTTCTTCAATTTTTCCGGCCCCGGCTTGCTTCCGGCCAGCAGGTAATCCGTCTTGCCGCTCACGGAAGCGCTGTTCTTGCCCCCGTGCGCCTCTATCAGCGCCTTCATGGCATCCCGCGAGATGCTGAAATTGCCGCTGATGACAATGCTCTTGCCTTCCAGGGCGTCGGAGCGGCGCTGCGCACTTTCTCCCACGCTCATCCGGAGGCCGGCGTCCTTGAGCGCCTGCACCTCGGCAAGGTTCTCCTCTTCCCGGAAGAAGCGGAAAATGCTCTCTGCAATCACTTCTCCCACTTCCGGCACCTCCAAAAGTTCTTCCTTGGAGGCCGATGCAACGGCATCCACGGAGCCGAAGTGCCGCGCCACGTCACGGGCGGTGGTCTCTCCCACGTAGCGGATGCCCAGGGCATACAGAACCCGCTCGAAGGG
>CADBHY010000147.1 GCA_902794615.1 uncultured Bacteroidia bacterium | reverse complement strand
GCTGTTCTTGGACGGAGCCCCCACGGAAGAATACACTCCCTCCGATTACAAGGGAGAAGAGGTGGTGACGGGCAGCTATGTGCTCCGGCAGAAGCTGCAGATTAACGGCTCCGGCAAGCTGAACGTGACAGGGACCGTTACCTGGAGTGCCTGCAGCGGAGATTTCTGCGGCATGCCGGAAGACTACGAGTTTTCCGTGCCGGTGGAGATGCCCGCCGGGGCCGGACAGGACGGTGCCACCCGGACCGGCAATCTCTGGAGCCTCATTCTGGAAGCCATCCTCTGGGGCTTCCTGATGCTCCTCACGCCCTGCGTGTTCCCCATGGTACCCATGACGGTGTCCTTCTTTATCAAGCAGGAAAACGGCGGGCGCTTCAAGGCCCTCATCAAGCAGGAAAACGGCGGGCGCTTCAAGGCCCTCATGTACGGGGTGTTCATCGTGCTGCTGTACACCATCCCCATCAGCATCATCATCGGCCTAACCTGGCTCCTGGGCGGAGAAACCGTAACGGCCGATATCTTCAACTGGCTTGCCACCCACTGGCTCCCGAACATCCTCTTCTTCGTGATTTTCATGGTGTTCGCCGCCTCCTTCTTCGGAGCCTTTGAGATTACCCTTCCCGCCTCCTGGACCACCAAGGCCGATTCCGGAAGCAGCCGGGGAGGCCTTCTGGGCGTCTTTTTCCTGGCCCTTACCCTGGTGCTGGTGAGCTTCAGCTGCACCGGTCCCATCGTGGGCACCGTGCTCATCAAGAGCACCCAGGGAGAGTTCTGGACGCCCATGGTCACCATGCTGGCCTTCAGCGTGGCCTTCGCCCTGCCCTTCGCCCTGCTGGCCTTCTTCCCTTCCGTGCTCAAGAAACTGCCCAAGAGCGGCGGCTGGCTCAACAGCGTAAAGGTGGTGCTGGGCTTCATTGAGATTGCCCTCGGCCTTAAATTCCTCTCCGTGGCCGACCAAACCTACCACTGGCACCTGCTGGACCGCGAGGTCTATCTGGCCATCTGGATTGTCTGCTTCACCCTGCTGGGCCTGTACCTGCTGGGCAAGATTCGCTTCAAGCACGACAGCCCCCTGGAGTATATCTCCGTGGGACGGCTGGCTTTGGTGATTGCCGATTTCGCCTTTGTTATCTACCTCATCCCCGGCATGTGGGGCGCCCCCCTGAAGGCCCTCAGCGGCTACCTGCCGCCCCTTCAGACGCAGGACTTCGTGCTGGGCTCCGCCCCCGCCTCTTCTCCTGTCATTCTGAGCGAAGCGAAGAATCTCACGGGCTCCGAGGTCTCCCTTCCACACGGCCTTACGGGCTACAGCAAGCTGGAAGACGGCCTGGCAGCAGCCAGGGAAAGCGGAAAAAAAGTGTTTGTGGACATCACCGGCCACGGCTGCGTGAACTGCCGGGAAATGGAAGCCCGCGTCTGGAGTGACCCCCAGGTGCTGCAGAAGTTGCGCAATGACTATGTGATTGTGTCCCTCTACGTGGACGACAAAACCCGCCTGCCGGAAGACCGGTGGCTCACCACCGAGAGCGGGAAAGTGCTCAAAGACGTGGGCCGGGTGAATTCTCATCTGGTATTAAAGCGCTTTGGCGTGAATTCCCAGCCCAACTACTTCCTCCTGGACGCGGAAGGCAACACCCTCCGGGGCCCCAGGGGCTATAATCTGGACGTAGATGCTTTTGTCGATTTCCTGACTTTATGACGCCCTTTGAAATCATCGCCCTTATCCGTCAGGAGGTGAAGCCCGCCCTGGGCTGCACCGAGCCCATTGCCGTGGCCCTGGCCGTAGCCAAGGCCGTTGAGATTATCAGCGACAACTGTTCCTGCTGTGACAAGGCCTGGAGGCTCAAGGCCGCCCTCCGGATAGACGTGGCCGTGAGCGGCAATATCCTCAAGAACGGAATGGGGGTAGGCATCCCCGGAACCGGCATGGTGGGGCTCCCCGTTGCGGCCGCCCTGGGCGCTGTCTGCGGAGATTCCTCCAAGGGGCTGGAAGTCCTTTCCGGGCTCACGCCCCGGGCCGTCGAAAGGGCCAAGGAGCTGGTAGCACAGGGCTGCATCCACATCTGCGTGGCCGATACGCCCCACCTGCTTTATGTCAAGGCCACCGTTGCGGTGGAAGACGGCACCGTGGCCAGCGCCGAGGTGGATCCGCATGCCTACGCGGTCATCGAGGACGACCACGACCGCATCGTGGAAACCAGTTTTGCAGACCGCATCCTGATGAGTTCCGAATCGGCCGCCGCCGCCCAGGACCGACAGCAGGGAAAGTACGACCTCACGGTGAGGGACATCTTGGACTTTGCCTGCACGGCTCCCTTCGAAGACATCTCCTTCATCCTGGGAGACCGGGAACTGAACCTGGCCCTGGCCATGGAAGGACTCCGGGGAGACTACGGCCTCAAGGTGGGAAAGACCATCCGGAAGAACCAGAAAGAGGTTTTCGGGGACGATTTCATGAGCTATGCCATGGGCCTGACGGCCGCCGCCTCCGACGCCCGCATGGCCGGGAGCACCCTCCCTGCCATGAGCAACAGCGGCAGCGGCAACCAGGGCATCACCGTGAGCATGCCCGTGATTGCCTACGCCCTCAAATACAAGGTGGATGACGAAAAACTGGCCCGGGCGCTTATTCTGAGTAACCTTGTAGCCATCCATATCAAACACTACCTGGGCAAGCTGAGCGCCCTCTGCGGCTGCGTGGTAGCCTCTACAGGCAGCGCCTGCGGCATCGTGTATCTGCAAGGGGGCACGTATGAGCAGGTGTGCGCCGCCATCAAGAACATGGCCGGCAACATTACCGGCATGGTGTGCGACGGCGCCAAGGTGGGCTGCGCCATGAAGGTGGCCTCCGGCGTGTCCTGTGCCGTACAATCGGCCGTCCTGGCCCTCAGCGGCACCTGCATCCCCTCCACCGACGGCATCATCGAAGACGACGTGGAAAAGACCATTCAGAACATCGGGGCCATCGGGAGCGCCGGCATGAAGGTGACAGACCGGATGATCCTGGACATAATGCTTTGCAAATGATGAAAAAATTGATTCTTGCCGCAGGCGTACTGGCCGCACTGGCCTCCTGCGGGAACCGGCCTTCATCGGCCCCTACAGAAACGCCCGAAGCCAAAGCCGCCCGCATGGAGTGGTTCTCCCGGGCCAAACTGGGCATTTTCATCCACTGGGGCATCTATTCCCGGGGAGACTGGTCGGAGAGCTGGTCTTTCCACAACGGCGTCGTGAGCATGGAAGACTACTTTGCCCAGGAGGCCGATTTCACCGCCGCAAACTACGACCCGGCGGCCTGGGTGCAGCTCATCCGCGAGAGCGGGGCCAAATACACCGTCATCACCTCCAAGCACCACGACGGCTTTGCCCTCTGGGACACCAAGGCCGGAGACGTGAGCGCCGTCAAGTCATCGGCCGCCGCGCGGGATGTCCTAACGCCCTTCGTGCAGGAAGTCCGCAGGCAGGGAGGCCTCAAGCTGGGCCTGTACTACTCCCTGATTGACTGGCCGCGGGAAGACTATCCCAACGTTTTCCGTGCCGGTCCCGCCCGCTACGACATTGACAAGGAGCCGGAGCGCTGGCAACACTTCCTCAGCTTCAACAGCGCCCAGCTGCGGGAACTGAGCGAGGCCTACAACCCGGACCTCTACTGGTTTGACGGAGACTGGGAGTTCTCTTCCGAGCAATGGGATGCACCGGGCATCGTGCGCATGCTGCGGGAATACAATCCCCAGGTGGTCATCAACTCCCGCATTGCCGGAAACGGAGACTACGACACGCCGGAACTGGGCGTGCCGGTGGTAAGGCCCCAGAGCCCCTGGTGGGAAACCTGCATGACCATCAACGATTCCTGGGGTTTCCGCAAAAAAGACACGGACTACAAGAGCCCGGACACGGTGCTGCGCATGCTGGTGGACTGCATGTCCCTGGGCGGCAACCTGCTGCTGGACATCGGCCCCCGGGCCGACGGAACCATCCCTCAGGAGCAGATTGACATGCTCAAAGAACTGGGCCGATGGACCTCCAAACACGCGGAGGCCGTGTACCCCACCCGCGCCGGCATCCCCGCCGGACACGTACAGGCCTATACCACCCTGAACCAGGCCGGAGACATCCTCTACCTGTATTTCCCTTATGCGCCCAACGAGTCCATCGAAATCAAGGGCCTGAAGTCCCGCATCAAGAAAGTGCGGGTGGTGGGAACAGAAGAGGAACTGCCTTGGAAACTCTATAACGACATTGACTGGAGCGCCGCCCCCGGTGTGTGCTATATCTCCGTCCCCTCCCGCGTCCTGGACCCCCGCATGACCGT
>CADBHY010000146.1 GCA_902794615.1 uncultured Bacteroidia bacterium | reverse complement strand
GCTACGGCTACGTCTATGTGGCCCAGGTTGCCATGGGTGCCAGCCCGGTGCAGTTCTTCAACGCCGTCAAGGAAGCCGAGGCTTACGACGGTCCTTCCCTCATCATCGCTTACAGCCCTTGTATCAACCACGGCCTCAAAGCCGGCATGGGCCTGAGCCAGAAGGAAGAGAAACTGGCCGTAGAGTGCGGTTACTGGCATCTTTACCGCTACAACCCGGCTCTCGAGGGCACGGACAAGAATCCGTTCACCCTGGACAGCAAGGAACCCGACTGGAGCAAGTTCCAGGACTTCCTGAAGGGCGAGGTGCGTTTTGCATCCCTGTACAAGATGTTCCCGGAGAATGCCCAGGAACTCCTGAGCAAGACGGAAGAGTTTGCCAAGGTGCGCCTGAACACCTACAAGCGCCTGGCCGGAAAATAGTCCGGTTACTTAAGAAGAACGGTGGCCCGTCAAAAAGGCCACCGTTTTTTTATTTGGCGAAAACGCTGTTGAAAGCGTTGTTTGCGAGGTCGTAGGCTTGCTGAATCCTGCGGGCATAGCCCAGGAAGATTTCTCCGGAAGGCGTGAGCCTCAGTTCCCTACCCCTTTCGAAGAGCTCTGCGCCTATGGCTTCCTCCAAGGCGGCTATCTGTGAACTGACCGCCGGCTGGGAAATGCCCAGCTTGGATGCGGCCCGCGTGAAATTCCTTTCTTTCTCCACTTGAAGAAAAGCAAGGATTTTGCTGTCTTCCAACATATATAATATTTTATCTTTTACAAAAATAATGTAAATTTGTTGGATTGAAAAACCTAATTTCATCTAATTATGAAGAGATTCTTTTTAGCCCTCGCCGCTCTGGCCGTCCTGGTTCCCCAGGCTCAGGCCCAGCAGCCCACCCGTGAGCAGATGGAAGCAGCCATTGCCCAGATGCCCAAAATCCCCAATTCGGATGCCGTAAAAATCGGCCGTCTTGACAACGGTCTCACTTACTACATCCGCCACAACGAACTCCCCAAGGGCCGTGCAGAATTCTACCTGGCCACCAATGTGGGCGCCATTCAGGAGATTCAGCCCCAGCAGGACGGCCTGGCCCACTTCCTGGAGCACATGTGCTTCAACGGCACCAAGAATTTCCCTGACAAGACCATTCTCAACTACCTGCGTTCCATCGGCGCGGAATTCGGCCGCAACATCAACGCCTCCACCGGTTTCGAGGAAACCCAGTACATGCTCAACAACATTCCCGTAGAGCGTGAGAGCGTGGTGGACAGCTGCCTGATGATTCTGGGAGACTATTCCCACTACGTGCTCAACGAGCCCAAGGAGATTGACGCCGAGCGCGGTGTCATCATCGAGGAACGCCGTACCCGCCGCAACGCCTCCTGGCGTTCCATGGAGCGTTCCCTTCCCTACTACTTCGGGGCCGATTCCAAGCTGGCCCAGTGCACCCTTATCGGTACGCAGGAGCACCTGGAAACCTTCAAGTATGAAAGCCTGAACGACTTCTACCACACCTGGTACCACCCCGGCAACCAGGCCGTGATTGTGGTAGGTGACGTGGACGTGGACCGCACCGAGGCCAAGATCAAGGAAATCTTCGGCAGCATCCCCGCCAAGGAGAATCCGCTTCCGAAGCCCATCCAGAGCATTGCCAACCATGCCGAACCCCGCGTAGGCATTATTACGGACCCGGAAACCACCGCCCCCTCCATCGAGCTCATCTGGCACAGCGAAGCCATGCCGGAAAGCGTCAAGGGAACGGCCCTGGGCCAGGTGACGGACCTCCTGGAGAACGTCATCCGCATGGTCATGCGCGAGCGTTTCAATGACATCACCTCCAAGCCCGGCTCCGCCTACCTGAGCGGCAGCTTCAGCGTGAGCGACCTTATCTACGAAGACATCGAAGCCGTCATGGGCGATGTTACCCTCCGGGAAGACAACATCCTGGGCGGCTTCAAGGATTTCTATACGGAACTGGTACGCCTGCAGCGCTACGGCATCACCGACGCCGAGTTCCAGCGCGTAAAGGCCGATTACCTCTCCATGCTGGAAACCCGCGCCAACCGCGCCAGCACCCGTCAGAACCCCGAATTCATCTATCCCATCCTCTCCAACTTCTTTGACAAGGAGCCCATCCTGGAACCGGCCGATGAAAAGGAGCTCATCGAGGCCTTCTTCGGCCAGCTTAACGCCACCGCCATCAGCCAGGCCGTAGCCCAGCTCTGGAGCGGTGAGAACATGGTCATCGTCTATAACGGCCCCGAGAAGGAAGGCATCGCCACCCCTACGGCCGAACAGCTCCTCCAGGTCATCGAAGAGGTGAACGCTTCGGAGATTGCCGCCCCCGAGGGTGAAGACATCCCCGAGGCCTTCCTGGATCCCGCCAAGCTCAAGGGTGCCAAGATTGCCAAGACCGCTTCCACCATCTACGGCGCCACCCAGTGGACCCTCAAGAACGGTGTGCAGGTGATTGTCTATCCTACGGACCTCCAGAAAGACCAGATTCTGTTCAACCTCTACAAGGACGGCGGCATCAGCCTCATCTCCGATGAAGACCTCAGCTCCTTCGAGAGCAACGTGCTGGCCCTCTTCCAGAACAACAGCGGTGTATCGGCCTTCTCCGGCACAACCGTCTCCAAGATGCTCACCGGCAAGAACCTGAGCGTGAATCCTTACTTCAGCAAGCTCGAAAACGGCATCAACGGCAACAGCACCGTCAAGGACTTCGAAACGGCCATGCAGCTGGTGTACCTCTATTATACGGATCCCCGCTTCGACCCCGAAGAGTGGCAGAACGGAATCGACCAAATCAAGTCCATCCTTCCCAACCTGGTGAACCAGCCCAACTACAAGCTCCAGACAGAGCTGTACAAGACCCTCTACGGCGGAAATCCCCGTCATCAGATGATTTCCGACGAGGTGCTGGCCAAGGCCAACCTGGCCACGGTGGAAAAGAACTGGAAGGCCCTCTTTGCCGATGCCGCCGGCGCCAAGCTGGTAATTGTGGGCGACGTGAACCCCGAGGCCATCAAGCCCGTGGTGGAGAAATACATCGGCTCCCTGCCCAAGGGTAAGAAGGCCCTCAAATGGGTGGACAACAACGATGACATTGTGAAAGGCCGCATCGAGAAGGTGATTGAAGTGGACATGCAGACTCCCAAGAGCACCGTCCTTCAGGTCTATTCGGCCAATGTGCCTTACAGCTACGAGAAGGACGCCGCCATGGACGCCATCTCCTACATCCTGGACATGCACTACACCGAGAGCCTGCGCGAAGAGGAAGGCGGCACGTACGGTGCCAGCACCTCCGCCACTTTCTCCCGCCGTCCCAAGGAGCAGGCCCTTATCCAGGTCTATTTCGACTGCAAGCCCGCCCTCTGCGACAAGCTCCGTGAGCTGGCCATCAAGGGCATCAAGGACTTTGCCGCCAACGGCCCCACCGACGAGGAGCTGAACATGGTGAAGCTGAACCTCCAGAAGAACATTCCGGAAAGCCGTCAGCGCAACTCCTGGTGGAGAAACAACATCGAACTCTACCTCACCTACGGCCAGGACCGCGACGCCGCCTACGAGGCTGCCGTGAACGGGCTCACCAAGGAGAGCATCCAGGCCACCCTGCAGGAAATCCTGGCGCAGGACAACTTCATCGAACTGGTGATGAAGCCCGCCGCCACTGCCGAGGCCGAATAAGTCAACGCACTTGATTAAAAATACCGCTCCTCCCGGGGCGGTATTTTTTTTGGACTACATCCTTGTGAGCATACGATTAATTGTTTACCTTTGTTAGCCATGAACGACAAACTATAGTTATGAAGCAATTCGGCGAATATTTAAAAATATCTGCATTATCAGCTCTCACCGTTCTGGCGGCGGTCTCTGCCTCGGCGCAGGTGCGGATTGTTCACAAGGGGGAGATGACGGGATGTTTCATCACAGGTCATGCGGGCGGCACGGCTGCTGAACGTGAGGCGCTGGATGTTGCCGCACACTTCCTCGTCGGCGATGCGCCCACCAAGCCCAACCAATGGGCAAAAGCCATCCGGAAAGGG
>CADBHY010000145.1 GCA_902794615.1 uncultured Bacteroidia bacterium | reverse complement strand
GTGCGAACTTTTCCTGGTGGAGGGAGACTCCGCAGGCGGTACCGCCAAGCAGGGCAGAGACCGCCGTATCCAGGCCATCCTGCCGCTCCGCGGTAAAATCCTGAACGTGGAGAAAGCCGCCCAGGACCGCGCCTTCGAAAGCCAGGAAGTGAGAAACATCTATACGGCCCTCGGCGTTACCGTGGCCCAGGAAGACGAAAGCGGAGAAAAGCACATGGACCTGAGCAAGCTCCGTTACCACAAGGTGATCATCATGACGGATGCCGATGTGGACGGTTCCCACATCGCCTGCCTCATCCTCACCTTCTTCTTCCGCTACATGTTCGACCTTATCAAGAACGGTTACGTATATCTGGCCACGCCGCCGCTATACCTGGTGAAGAAGGGCAAGGAGGAGCGTTACTGCTGGACGGACGCCCAGCGGGAAGCCGCCACCGCCGAGCTGGGCCGCGGAACGGACAAGGGAGTGACCGTGCAGCGTTACAAAGGTCTGGGAGAGATGAGTGACACCCAACTGTGGGAAACCACCATGGACCCGTCCCGCCGCGTCCTCCGGCAGATTACCATCGAGAACGCCGCCGACGCGGAGCGCACCTTCTCCATGCTCATGGGAGACGACGTTCCGCCGCGCCGCGCCTTCATCGAAGAAAACGCCCATTATGCAAATATCGACGCCTAAGATACCCCGGAAGTTCCTTCCGCTCATCTTTGTTTTCGCAGTCCTCGTGCTCCTGATGCCGCGGACCGCGAAATTCAATTATGATTACAAGAAAGGAACGCCCTGGCCCTACGAAACCCTCATCTCCCAGTTCGACTTTCCCATCCTGAAGACGGACGAGCAGATTCAGGCCGAAAGGGAATCGGCCGGAAACATCGTAATCCCGTATTACCGTTATTCAGAGGAGGTTACGTCCTCGGTGGTGAAGAATGTCCAGAGCCTGGACCTGGGCAGGCACAACTCCCTGCGGCCGGCCGTCGTGAACCGCCTGGGAGAGATTTACGCCCGCGGCGTCATCTCCGACAGCCGCGTGAAGCTGGACCTGGACTACCGGGCCGAAGTATCTGACAATCTGATATATATCCAGAAGAACAAGCGTGCCACCCAGTACCCCCGCTCGGAGGTGTACAAGGTGTCCGACGCCAAGGACCAGCTGGTGGCCTCCATGGCCAAGAGCTACCCTTCGGTGAACCTGGATTCGCTGTTCCGCCGGGCCTCCGTGTATTCGCTCATCGTGCCCAACCTCCTGTATGACCAGTCCATGACGGAACTGGCCCATACGGGCTCCTCGGACTACATTTCCCCCACGCTGGGCTACGTAAGGGCCGAGGAGAAGATTGTCTCCAAGGGAGAAATCGTGACGGCCGAGGTGGCCCAGATTCTGGACAGCTACAAGGAAGAATACAACAAGGTGTACGGCTACGGCGCCCCGCGGGTGCTGCTGTACATCGGCAATATCCTGCTGGCCCTGGCGCTGGTGGTGGTGCTGTATTTCTGCATCTACTACACCAACCGGGGTGTGTTTGAAGACAAGAACCGCTACTACTATCTTCTTACGGTGTTCGTGCTGGTGGCGGTAATCACCTTCCTGCTGGAGCGGGTGGCCCCGGCGGTCCTCTACATGATGCCCTATCCGGTGTTCGCCCTGTACCTGCTGGCCTTCTTCAGAAAGCGCCTGGTGCTGCCGGTATATATGGTGTACCTGCTGCCGCTGCTCATTTTCTGCGGCAACGGCATGGAACTCTTCGTAATGTACCTGGTGGCCGGAACGGTGACGCTGGAAACCTTCGGCCATCTTTCCACCGGCTGGAAGCAGTTTGTGAACGCCGCCATCATCTTCGGGGTGGAGATTGCCGTTTACGTGGGCTTCCGCCTCATCGACGCCGGCAACCTGTCCCTGTGGTGGGTCAGCGGCATCCGCATCTTCGTGGGCGCCATTGCCACGGTGGCCCTGTACCCGCTCATCTACCTGTTCGAGCGCATCTTCAACCTGGTCTCCGTCACCCGCCTGGAAGAGATGGCCGATACCCACAACCCGCTGCTGCAGGAGCTGAGCGCCAAGGCGCCGGGCACCTTCCAGCACTGCCTGCAGGTGATGAACATGGTGGACGCCGTGGGCCGCGCCACCGATGCCGACGTAGCCCTGCTGCGGGCCGCCGCCCTCTACCACGACATCGGCAAAATGCAGAACCCCCTCTGCTTCGTGGAAAACGAGAGCTCCAGCCCCGAGGCGGAGAAATACCACGACGGAAAATCGGCCAAAGAGAGTGCCCAGGACATTATCCGTCACGTGGACGACGGCCTGGCCATCGCCACGGAGCATCGCCTCCCGGACCAAATCAAGGCCTTCATCCGCTCGCACCACGGGACCACCAGCGCCGCCTATTTCCTAAATAAATACCTGAACGAAGGGGGAGACCCGCAGGATACAGCGGCCTTTTACTATCACGGGCAGAAGCCTGTGACCAAGGAACAGGTGATTCTGATGGTGTGCGACTCTATTGAGGCGGCGTCCCGGACCATGAAGGAATTCACCCCCGAAGCCTGCGACCGCTTTGTGGAGAACATTGTGGCGGGCAAGGAGAAACAGGGCCAGTTTGAGGATGCGGACATCACCCTGCACGACCTCAATCTGATGAAGAACATGCTCAAGACCTACCTTCTGCAGATTTTCCACGGAAGGGTGTCTTATCCCAAGAGAAGAAGATAAATAATTCAAAATAAATATTTTAGCTATGAATGTAACCCACATCCAACCTGATGCGCTCAACTATATGCTGACCATCGAGATTGCTCCTGAAGATTATGCCGAGCCGCTGCGCAAGCGCCTCAATGAGTACAAACGCAAGGCCGATATCAAAGGCTTCCGCAAGGGCATGGCTCCCTTGCAGCTGATTCAGCGCATGTACGGAGACCAGGCGCTTTACGAGAGCGTGAACGGCCTGGTAGGAGACTCCATCGACAAGTTTGTCGCCGACAACAAGGTGCGTGTGCTGGGAGAGCCCATGCCCGCCGAAGACCAGCCCCAGCTTTCCTGGAAGGCCGGTGAGAGCTTCACCTTCAAGTTTGACATCGCCCAGACTCCTGAGCTGAACATCGAGGTGGGCAAGGACGACAAGATTCCTTACTACGAGATTAACATCACCGCCGCCGAGAAGAAGGCCCAGAAGGAGCAGCTTCTCCAGCAGTACGGTTCCCTGCAGGAAGGCAAGAAGGCCGGTGAGCAGGACTACATTGTGGCCGATATCGAGAACGAGGGCCACAAGGCCGAGGGCGTGTATGTTTCCGTTTCCCATGTGGCCGAAGAGGCCCGCGGAGCCTTCCTGGGCAAGAAAGCCGGGGATAAGTTCCAGGTGGACGTGAACGCCGCCTTCACCAACGAGACGGACCGTGCCGCCATGCTCAAGGTGGAGAAGGACAAGCTCTCCGGACTGGACCCGATGTTCACTTTCACCGTGGTGAACGTGAAGACCTATGTGGCCGCCGAGGAGAACCAGGAGACCTATGACAAGATTTTCGGCGAGGGCCAGGTGACCACGCCCGAGCAGTTTGAGCAGAAGATTGAGGAGCGTATCAAGGCTTCGCATGAGCAGGAGGCCAATTACCGCTTCGGGGCCGATGTGCGCAAGTACTTCGTTCAGAAGGCCAAGCTGGAGCTTCCGGAGGCCTTCCTGAAGCGCTGGCTGGTGTATGCCAACGAGGGTAAGTTCACCGCCGAGCAGGTGGAGAAGGAGTTCCCGGCCTTCCTGGAGGACTTCAAGTGGCAGCTGGTTCGCGGTTCCCTCATGCAGAAGTTCGGCCTGAAGGTGAGCAAGGAGGATTTGCAGGCCGCCGCCGAGAGCTTTGTGGCCTATCAGTATGCCATGTACGGCATGGCCGGTGTTCCGGAGAACATCATCAAGTCTTCCGCAGAGAACGTGCTTCAGGACCAGAACCAGCTCCGCCGTCTGGAAGAGCAGTGCGAGGACAACCTCACCATCGCCAAGGTTCGTGAAGAGGTGACGCTCCAGACCAAGAAGATTTCCCAGGACAAATTCCGTGAATTGAAGTAAATGATTTCCATAG
>CADBHY010000144.1 GCA_902794615.1 uncultured Bacteroidia bacterium | reverse complement strand
TTGTATACTGTTCTTGCGCTGAGTCCGGGCTTCATTGCCCGTATTTCGCATCTTGTTTCTATCTTTTGCCGGTAGTCCTCACGTCAGGCCCCGTTTTCATCGTATCTCCGGCTACGGCTAAGCCGTTATCGCCAATTTTTGTTCTATCAACCTCTAATCGAACACCAAAGGAGGACTAAAGGAACACCTAAGGATGTCTGAAGTCTGACGGAAGACGTCTGAGTTATCATCGGCCATTTATGGTGAGCCCATCGAACCATCGACCTTACCACTATCTTACCACTATCTTACCACTATCTTCCTTCGACAAGCTCAGGATAAATCCGTCACTCTGAACCTTACGGAAACGCTGTTACCCTCATCGTCCACCACGGTGAGGGTATGTTTTCCCGGCGCCGGTGCCAGGCGGAGCTCGTGGATGAGCTGCGTCCGGCCCACGTAGCTTTGGTCCAGGTGCCACCAGAGGGTGGCGTCGGGGCGGCGGTGCGCCACGCGGAACACGGCGCCTTCCACCTCGCCGCTCAGCTGGCGGGGAAGGGTGAGGGTGCTCCCGGAGTCGGGATAGATGAAGGCCATGACCTTAAAGGCCGATGAAGGTTTCCGCGCTCCGGCGTACTCCGGATGATGGGGTTTGTAGTACCACTCCATGGCCGGCGGCAGCACAAATTCGCCGCTGCGGTGATAGGGGCAGGGGGCGGTCTCCAGGCCTGCGGCCGGGATGGGCAGGCTTTCCCGCGGGCAGTTCTCCGTGGCCAGCATGCCGGAGGCCGGGCAGACGTCGGCGAAGACAGACTCCCGGTCGGGCATCTCGAACCAGCTGTCATCGGCCGGGAGCAGGTTCAGGATTTCAAAGAGCACTGGCCCGGCCGTGCGGGCGCCCGTGAGACCAGGAACGCCGTGTCCGTCGGCATTGCCGGCCCATACGCCAATGGTCCAGCGCGGAGTCATGCCCACGGCCCAGGCATCGCGGAAGCCGTAGCTGGTGCCGGTTTTCCAGGCGGCCTTGCGCACGGAAGAAATGAGCCGCCAGTCCAGTTCGTCGGGCCGGTTCACCTCTTTGAGGGCGTCTAATGTGTACCAGATGGCAAGAGATTCTGGACCAGGAGATTCTTCGCTGCGCTCAGAATGACAGAAGGTTCTGGCGTAGGCGGCCGTAATCTCGTCCAAGCGGGCCTCGGCGCCGCCCAGGATGAGGGAAAGGCCGTAGTGCTCCGGCGCCCGGGTGAGGGTGGTAAGGCCGCTTCGCTGCAGCAGGGCATGGAACTTGGGCACGCCGTAGCGGCGCAGCAGAAACACCGAAGGCACGTTGAGGCTGCGGTAGAGGGCCTCGGAGGCCGGGACGGCGCCGTAGAACTGCCGGTCAAAATTCTGCGGGGCAAAACCGCCCAGGTTCACCGGAATGTCCGGCAGCAGGGTGTGGGGCAGGATGTTGCCCTCTGCCAGGGCGGCCTCGTAGAGGAAGGGCTTGAGGATGCTGCCGGTGGAGCGCGGACTGCGGGCGATGTCCACCTGCGCACCGGGCCGTTTGCGCCCGGCCGATGCATTCCCCACATAGGCCACCACCTGCCCGTCGGCATTGTCCATCACCACCACGGCCAGGTCTGCGATGCCCTCGGCCGCCAAATTGTCAGACATTCGATCGGCCGCCGCCTGAACCGCCTTCTGCAGGGAAAAGCGCAGGCTGGTGCGGGTCCGCTTCCCAGCTGGCGCATTCTCTACATAGTGACTGGCCCAGGACGGCAGGGGCAGGGGTTCCCCGGGAAGCGGCTCCTCCACCGCCGATTGGTATGTTTCCCGGTCTATGTCTCCATGCTCCAGCAGGCGCCCCAGAAGCCGGTTCCGTTTGGCTTTGAGCTCTTCCCGCCCTTTCCCCATGTGCAGGGTGGAAGGGGCGTTGGGAAGTACGGCCAGGGTGGCGGCTTCGGCCCAGGAAAGTTCTGCGGGCGGGCGGCCGAAATAGCGCCAGGCGGCGGCCTCCAGGCCCACCACATTGCCCCCGAAGGGCGCGTGGGAGGCATAGAGCGAAAGAATCTGCCGTTTGGAGCAGCGGAGTTCCAGGCGGGTGGCCAGCACCGCTTCCACCATCTTTTGCCAGAGCGTGCGTTCCCTGCCCCGGCTCAGGCGAATCACCTGCATGGTAAGGGTGCTGCCGCCGCTCACCACGTGCCCGGCCTTCAGGTTCTGGACCAGGGCCCGGCCCAGCGCCACCGGGTTCACGCCCGGATGCCAGCGGAACTGGCGGTCTTCAAACTGGATGAGGGCCGTGGCAAAACGCTCCGGAACGCTGTCGCAGGGCGGAAAGCGCCACTGGCCGTCGGCCGCGATGCGGGCGCCCAGCAGCTCGCCTTCCGCGCTTTCCACCACGGTGGAGTAGCTTACGTCCCGGAACAGGTTCCGGGGAAGGCACAGCAGGTAGGCCAGCAGCAGGATGCCCGCCGCGAGCACAAAAACGCCCCGTTTTGTGCGCATAAAGGCCAAAATCGGCCTTGCGAGCACAAAAAAGCGGTATTTTTGTGCGCGAGTCACGGCCTACCGGCTAACCGTTACCGTTCCGGCGGCCGTGGAGGCGTTCACCACGGGCTCGTACAGGGCCTCGCACACAGTGGCGGGCAGTACGTACTTGCCTTCATAGGCGGCGCGCAGCTGCACCGTAAAGGTCTTGGAGCGGCCGGCCGGCAGGGCAAAGTACCAGCGCACGGCGGTGTCCCGGATGTCCTGGTGGTCGTAACCGCTTCCGGGGGCGCCGGAGAGCCGCTCGTTCACAATTTCCCAGCCGGAGGGGACGGTATAGCTCAGGGCCAGGTTCTCCAGGTCACGGCCCGCCTGCATAGACTGCACCTTGAGTACGGCCGTAAAGCGGGTGCCCTGCTTGAGGGCGGCCGGGTTCACGGGGGCGCCGGAGGCATCGGTGTATTTCACCTCCAAAGACAGGCCGTTGGAGGCCGCCTGCCGGGCTTCGCGGGTGGTGGTGGACAGGGTAACGTACACCGGGCCGTTGCTGTCGTTGCGCAGAACGCCGTCGGCCACGGAGGTTTTCACGTCCGTGGTGGGCACTTTCCGGTACAGGCGCCCGTAGGCCAGGGCGGCAAAGGCGGCCTCCTGCGTGGAAAGCGCGTGTTCCGGCACCCGGGCCATGGAGAGGGCTTCGGCCATGTTGCCGCAGAGCACCAGCGCCTCCATGGCGGCATAGCGGTCACGCAACGCCCCGCCATAGGTGAGGTTGTAAGGCGTATATTCCGGGAATTCGCGCGAGGTTCCTTCCAGTACGGCGGTGGCGGTGGCGCCCTTGCCGCTGAGGGCATAGGCGCTGGAGAGCAGCCACCTGGCCTGGGAACTCAGCTCACCGGCCTCCCGCAGGCGGTTCATGCCGGAAAGCGATGCCTCCCCGGCCACGGCCAGGCTGTAGAGCCGGAAGGCTTCGTCGGCCTGGGAGAAAAGGGAACTGCCGGCCACGCGGTAGGCCTGTGAGAGCTTCTGCTGATAGGCCAGCCAGCTCCCAGTCACCCCTTCGTTCACCTCGAATCCGGCCCGGGCGGCCTGGGCCAGGAAGGTGCCGGCCATGGACGATACCCAGGAGTCGGAGCGGCCGCCGTCCCAGTAGGCAAAGCCTCCGTCGGCCTCCTGCCGGGCATACAGGCGCTTGACAATTTCCGGGATGAGCTCGCGGGCCTCCGCGGCATCGGCCTCGGAAAGCTGCGGCAGCAGGTTCACCATCACCAAGCCGCGGGCGCTCAGCTGCTCGGAGCAGTCGTAGGGGTAGGCATCTGCACAAAGAGGGCGTGCGCGTCGGGGGCGGGATAGCCGGTAATCTGCAGCTGCCCCTCGCCCACGCGGCGGCTCTCGCCGGCCTTGAGCGTAAAGCGCTGAACCCGGGTGAGCACCGGGTTGGGATTCACCACCCGGAGCGCAATTTCCTCCGAAGCCTTGTGCGAGGCTCCGCTGGCCGATACCCGGATATGCGCTACCCCTTCCTCTCCGGTGGCCTTCAGTCCAAAGTACACCAGCTGGTCGGAGGCCTGGTCGAAGCGCACGGTCCGGCTGTTGCCGTCCAGCTCCACCGGGCCGTCGGCCTCTATGCGCACGGTGGCTTCCCGCACGCTGTCCTCCAAGGCGAAGACATTCACCGGAACGGCCACCTGCTCGCCCACGGCCAGCTGGCGGGGCAGGGTAGTGAGCACCATGAGCGGAGACTGCACGGCAACGGTCTTTTCCGCCTTGCCGTAGGCGCCCTCGTGGGCGGCCACCACCATCACGCGCACACTGCCCACATACTGGGGCAGCTTGAGTTTCACCACGTCCGTGGCGCCGGCGGCCACCGTGCGGGGCTTCAGCGTCAGTACCACCGGATTGAAGCGGTTGTCCTTGCGGGCGCTGCGAACGGCATCCTCGTCACCGCCGATAGCGGCCAGCGGCGTCAGCTTTCCGCCGAAGGCCCCAATCACCTGGTCGTACATGTCCCAGGTCTTGACGCCCAGGGCCTCGCTGCGGTACATCCGGCTCCAGGGGTCCGGCGTCTTGAAGGCCGTGAGGTCCAGCAGGCCCTCGTCCACCAGGGCCAGGGTATAGGTCATGGCCTTGCCGCTCTTCTCGGACACTTTAATGGTAAAGGCTTCCTCGGGATGCAGTTTGTCCGGCATGGAAAGGACGGGCTGCAGGCGGGAGGCCGGGTCTTCCACCTTCACGCGCTGTACGCCGTACAGGCGGATGGGAAGGTCGTTGAGCGTGTTGCCATAAGGCTGCAGCAGGGTAATGTTCACATAGATGTTGGGGGCCATGTCGGGGGTGACGGTAAAGCTCCAGGGCGTGTCCTGGGCCGATAATTTCACCCATTCGCGCCTGAGCACGCCGCCGGCGTTCTCCAGGGAAACCAGGGCCCGGGCCCCTTCGGCGGCCGGAATGTAAACGGTGGCCTGCTGTCCGGGGGCGTAGCTCTCCTTGTCCATGGAGAAACTGAGCATGGTGAGGGCTTCGGGGTCACGCCGGGCGGCGCGGCCGGCATAGTCGGGCCAGTCGATGAGCAGGGTTTGCCCGCTCACGTGGCCGGATTCCGTGTCCCGCACCAGCAGCAGGTATCGGCCCCATTCCTCCTTGGGTACGTTCACTTCCACAAAGACGTCCTGCGTGGCCGATATCAACTTGCCGCTTTTCACCAGCTTAACGGAGGTTCCGTCCACGTACTCGTCCAGGCGGGCTTCGGTGCGATTCCACCACCAGTTCCAGCCCACCTTGTAAAAGGCGTACTCCAGGGCATGGCCCTTCACCGGGCGGCCCTTCGGGTCCACCACGGCTACGCCCAGCTTGTGGCTGCGGTCGGTTTCCAGGAAATCGGCCCGGATGTCTTTGATGCCCACGTAGGCCTGGTAGGGAGAGAAGGGGAGGGTCTGGGTGGTGAAGCTCTCGTCTCCGCCCTTTTCGTCCACGGAGGTGACCACGAAGGCTTCCAGCATGCCGGGCGCCTGGGTGGCCTCGGGAAGGCTCAGCTGCACGCGGGCCGTTCCGTTGCCGTCCAGCCAGGTGTCAAACAAGTCGCTCTGGGCTTCTTGGAAC
The DNA here is from genome assembly GCA_902794615.1 of uncultured Bacteroidia bacterium. Lineage (GTDB taxonomy): Bacteria > Bacteroidota > Bacteroidia > Bacteroidales > UBA932 > Cryptobacteroides. The sequence goes on along the minus strand of CADBHY010000144.1, from coordinate 2,712 downwards.
TGCGAGGCGGGGTTGTCGAAGCTATAGTCCTTGAACTCCGGGAAGGGAGAGCCCTTCATGCGGCGGAGGGTGAGCCGGGCGTGGGCCCGGGAACCGCCGGCCGCTCCGCCGGAGAGCCATTGGGCGCCAATCCGGGCCTGGGCGGCCTTGCCGGCTTCCAGCACCTCCGGATAATCGGCACTGATTTTAAGCCGATTGGGTTTGATGGTCTCTATGTGCAGCGTCTTTTGGAAGCTGCTGCCGCCGGCCTTGAACCAGGCGTTCCAGTAGCCGGTGGGATCATCGGCCTGGGTGGGAATGTCAAAGCAGAAAAAGCCGTCGGTGCCTTTTTGCACCAATCGGGTGTGGAAGCGGCCTTCCGGGGTATAGACCTCCAGGGTTACCGGATGTCCGGCGGGGAGGTTCCTGCCCTTGTCATTCAGCAGCAGGTTCACGTGCAGGGTGTCGCCGGGCCGCCAGACGCCGCGCTCTCCGTAAATGAAGGCCTTGAGGCCGTTTTCCACCTTTTCCCCGCCCACATCAAAGCGGCTCAGGGAGCGTTGGGAGCCGTCGGCGGTTTTGAGGTAGGCGGTGCTGCCGCCGGCCTTGGCCACCACAACGAAGGGCTTATGCTCCAGCGTGAAGTGCGCCAGGCCCTTGCCGTCCGTCTTGCCCTTGCCGATCCGCTGCAGCTGGTAGTCGTACACTTCCACCTGGGCCCCGGAAAGCGGGCCGCCGGTTATAAGGTCGGTGGCGCTAACCCAGAGGTCCGGGCCGTCGGCATACCCGGCCATCAGGCCGATGTCGGAGGCCATCAGCTGCACCGCCGGGAAGCGGTCGCTGTCCATGTAGAAGGAGGGTTTGGCGGGGTCGTCGGCCTCCTTGTAATTGTAGTTGTCCCAGTCGTAGTCGTTGTCCCAGTAGTAGGGGCTGGTCTGGTCCCAGGCGGCTTCGTCGGCCCGGGAAGGCCGGCCTGCGGGGGCGGCGGGGTTCAGCAGGGCCTGAGCGCCGCCGTAGAGGGACTGGTCTTGCCGGAAGCTCAGGCGCACGCGGTAGATGGCGCCGGGCTCCTGCCTGAAGAGCCCGCTCAGGTCTATGCTGTGGGTGTTCCACTGGCGGAGGTCCTTGGAAGGGTCCAGCTGCACGTCTGCGCGGTAAACCAGGCGGCCGCTCCGGCGCAGGGCATTGCCGCCTGTGCCCAAATCGTTGTCCTGCAGGTAGGAGAGGACGTTTTTCTCATAAATCTTGACCACGCGCACCTCTACGCCGCTCAGGTTGACGGCGCGGAAGGGGAGGAGGAAGCTGTCTTTGGTGGGCAGGATGGAGCCCTTGAGGGGAATTTCCACGGCGGGCACCGGCTCCTGCGCGGCAAAACGGTGGGTGAAGGCTTCTCCGAGGGACTGGCCGTCCGTGCTCTTGAGGCCGCCGTCCAGGCAAAGCACCAGGTCTTCGCTGCGGCCCTCGTAGTACACGCGCAGCAGGCTGTCCTGCACTTCGGTGTAGCTGCGGGCGGCCCCTTCCAGTTCCACCATGCCCTGGAGGGCGGCGTTGGCGGGGTTCCGGCTCAGGACCACGTCTATGCGTCCGTCCTTGAGCGTCAGTTGTTTAACCCGGAAGGGACGACCGTTGTCCGGCACCAGGACGGCGCCACTCTCGCTGCTTCCCTTCACCACGATGGGGTAGACGAAGGCGGGGGCATCGGCCCATAGTTTTTCCAAGTGAAAGTTGATGTTGTAGGTTTGGCCGGGTTCCAGGGCGCCGGCTTCGGGCAGGAAACTCACGCTGGAAGGGCTGTTCCAGCGGACGGTGCCCTTGATGCCCGGATTGGCGGAGAAGAGGCCGGCGGGGGCCACACCCTGCACCTCCTGCATCAGGTCTATGCGAAGCTCGGCGTCGCGGGGCACCATGCCGCCGGTGTAGGCCTTGATATAGGGGGCGAATTCCCGGGCCGACGGTGTTTCGGCCTTTTTGGCGGGCCTCCCGCAGGAGGCAAAAATGGCCGCCGCGGCGACCATCAGAATCAAGTATTTACGCATTCTTGTAAGCGATTATTCCGTCTTTGAATCTGTCCAGGCCGTCCAGGAGGCGGGTGCGGGGACAGGCTATGTTCAGGCGCTCGAAGCCCTCTCCGGAGGCACCGTAGATGGTGCCGGTGCTCAGGGTGAGGCCGTGCTTTTCCCGCAGGAAGGCGGCCAGGCGCTCGGAGAATCCTTCCAGGGGCTCGCCGTGACGCAGGGCCCAGCGGCAGTCCAGCCACATGAGGTAGGTGCCTTCCAGGGGCGGTACCACCACGCCGGGCAGTTCGTCTTCCCCAGGGGCTCGCCGTGACGCAGGGCCCAGCGGCAGTCCAGCCACATGAGGTAGGTGCCTTCCAGGGGCGGTACCACCACGCCGGGCAGTTCGTCTTCCAGGAAGCAGCACACCGTGCGCGCGTTGTGGTAGAGGTAGTTGCGCAGGGCGTCCAGCCAGGGGCCGCCCTTCCCGTAGGCCGCCTTGAGGGCCGTGACGCCGAATATGTTTACGTCGCAGCACTCGTTGTCGTTGATGGCGCGGTCCATCTTCTTCAGAATGTCAGGCTCGGCCGCGTAGATGTTGGCAATCTGGATGCCGGCAATGTTGAAGGCCTTGGTGGGCGAGATGCAGGAAACGGAGTTCTTCACGTATTCCGCGGGCAGGGTGGCCCAGGGGGTGTAGTCGTGGCCGGGGTAGGTGAGCTCGCAGTGAATCTCGTCG
>CADBHY010000143.1 GCA_902794615.1 uncultured Bacteroidia bacterium | reverse complement strand
AAGTTGGGCTGCTCCTGCGACTGGGACCGCACGCGCTTTACCATGGAACCGGCTCTGTCCGAGGCGGTTATCAACACTTTTGTGTACTTCTACAAGAAGGGTTGGATTTACAAGGGTGTGAGAATGGTGAACTGGGACCCCGAGGCCCTCACGGCCGTGAGTGACGACGAAGTTATCCACAAGGATACAAAAAGCCATTTCTACCACCTTAAATATTATATTTCCGACGGCAAGGGCAATCCCACGGACCAGTTCCTCACCATTGCCACCACCCGTCCGGAAACCATCATGGCCGATGCCGCCATCTGCGTGAATCCCAAGGATGAGCGTCATTTCTGGCTGAAGGGAAAGAAGGTGCTGATTCCGCTGATTAACAGGGAAATTCCCGTTATCGAGGACGATTACGTGGAGATGGACTTCGGTACCGGCTGCCTGAAAGTGACGCCGGCCCATGATGTACACGACTATGAAATCGGCCTCAGGCACAATCTTCCGGTGCTGGAGATTATCGACGACCATGGAAAGCTGAACGAGAAGGCGCAGATTCTGGTGGGAGAGGACCGTTTTGTAGCCCGGAAGAAGATTGCTAAGATGCTGGAGGAAGCCGGCAACTTGGTAAAGACGGAGGAGTACATTTCTCCGGTGGGCTATTCCGAGCGTACGGACGCCGTGATTGAGCCCAAACTCAGTGCCCAGTGGTTCCTGAAGATGGATAAGCTGGCTGCCATGGCCTTGGAGACCGTGGAGAGCGGCCGTACCCAGTTCATACCGGAAAAATATGTGAATACCTACCGTCACTGGATGGAAAATGCCCGTGACTGGTGTATCTCCCGTCAGTTGTGGTGGGGCCAGCGGATTCCCGCTTATTACCTGCCGGACGGGTCGTTCGTAGTAGAGGCGTCAGCTGAAGCGGCGCTTAAGGCTGCACAGGCTAAGAATCCTTCTATCAAGGCGGAAGACCTTCGTCAAGATGAGGATGTGCTGGATACTTGGTTCAGTTCCTGGCTCTGGCCCATCTCGGTCTTTGATCCTGAGAAGCCCGGGCATCCGGAGCACAAACCGAATAAGGATCTGGCCTATTATTACCCCACCAACGACCTGGTGACGGGCCCGGACATCATCTTCTTCTGGGTGGCCCGCATGATTATGGCCGGTGAGGAGTTCATGGGCAAGGAACCCTTCTCCAATGTGTATTTCACGGGCATCGTGAGGGACAAAATTGGCCGAAAAATGTCGAAGACCCTTGGGAATTCGCCGAATCCCCTCGATTTGATTGACAATTACGGGGCCGATGCCGTGAGAATCGGCATGCTTCTTTGCTCCAGTGCCGGCAACGACATTTTCTATGACGAGGCCCAGATTAAGCAGGGCGCCGCTTTCTGTAATAAGATTTGGAACAGCTACCGTCTGGTGAAGGGCTTTGCCGTGGATGCCTCCGTGGCTCAGACGCCCGCCGCCAAACTGGCGATTGAATGGTTCGAGGCCAAGCTCTCGGAAGCCGTGGCCCAGGTGGAAGACCATTACAGCAAATTCCGCATCTCCGATGCGCTCATGACCATTTATAAATTGTTCTGGGACGATTACTGCTCCTGGTATCTGGAGGCCATCAAACCGGCCTTCGGCCAGCCCGTGGATCCGGAAACATATAAGGCTACGCTGTCTTTCTTCGAGTCTCTCCTGAAACTCATCCATCCGGTGATGCCTTTTATTACGGAGGAACTCTGGCAGGATATCGCACCCCGCAAGGAAGGGGAGACCATCATGTATGCTCCCACCCCCAAGGCACAAGCCTACGATGTCAAGGTGCTGGAGGATTTCCAGTGGACGGCCGAGACGGTTAACGCCGTGCGGGCCGTTCGCAGCCAGCGGAACATCGCTCCCAAGGAGACGCTTCATCTGCTCATCAAGGGAAGCACGTTCCCTTGTCTTCCCATCCTGGAAAAGATGGCCGGCGTAGAGGTGGAAATGGCAGGGGAGTTTGGGGATGCCCAGGGCGTTGGATTCATGGTTCGCACCCAGGAATTCTTTGTGAAACTGGAGGGCCTTGTGAATGCCGAACAAGAGATTGAAAAAGCACAAAAAGACCTGGAGCATCAGCAGAAATTCCTGCAGGGCGTGAGGGCGAAACTCTCCAACGAGCGCTTCGTGGCCAATGCTCCGGCTGCCGTCATTGAGAACGAGCGCAAAAAGGAGGCCGATGCCCTTTCCAAGATTGAAAGTCTTGAAGCGAAAATTAAATCGTTGAAAAAGGCTAATTAAAACAAAATTGTTTATTATTGTAACATTTTTGTTATGGCTATATTTAAGACATCTTTTCCTGTCCGGTACTACGAAACGGATCAAATGGCAGTGGTTCACCACTCCAATTACATCCGCTATTTCGAAATAGCCCGGGACGAGATGATGGTCCAGCTGGGTTTCCCGATTGAAAAGTGCGAAGCTGAGCTGGGCGTTCTGGTTCCCATCGTCTCGGTGGAATGTCACTTCCGGCATCCCGCCCGGATGGGAGATGTGCTCACCGCCACGGCCGAGGTGAACAAAGTTCCCATGGCCAAAATGCTCATCAAGCAGGCGGTTTACAACCAGGACGGAGTCCTTTGTGCCGAGGGAACCGTAACGCTGGGTTTTCTGAACAAGGAGACTTTCATGCCGGTGCGCTGCCCGGAACCTGTCGTGAAACTTTTTGAGGAAAAACTAAATCTTTAATACTATGCTTATTTATCCGATGATGCTTGGTACCTGGGAGATTGTGGCCATCGTGGCCGTGGTTGTTCTCCTGTTTGGCGGAAAGAAGATTCCCGAACTCATGAAAGGAGTAGGTAAGGGTGTAAAGAGTTTCAAAGAGGGTATGAATGAGGTGGAGAAGGAACTCAAGGATGAAAACTACAACAAAGACGAAAACAAGTAGTTTGGAAGGGAAGGACACAGAGATGTCCTTCTGGGACCACATTGAGGCGCTGAGAGGAACGCTGTTCCATTCGGTGCTGGGGGTTGGTTTGGCTTCCGTTGTTTTCCTGGCCTTTCCCAAGCCGCTGTTCCAGGCCGTATTCTGGCCCACCCGTGCAGACTTTCCCCTGTATCGCCTGCCGGGGTTGGAGTTTTCCATGGATTTGATTAACATCGACTTGTCGGCCCAGTTTTTCTTCTACCTGAAGGTGGCCATGCTGTGCGGCCTGGTGGTGGCCTTCCCTTATGTGGTCTGGGAAATCTGGAAATTCATAGCTCCGGCCCTTTACGAAAACGAGAAGAAGGCGGTGAGGAAGGCCTTCGGCCTGTCGTCCCTCCTTTTCTATCTCGGGGTGGCCGTGGGCTATTTTGTGGTGCTGCCGGTGTGCCTGATGTTCTTTGTGAATTTTTCCGTCAGCGATGCCGTGGTGAATACCATTTCCCTGAGCTCCTATATGTCGCTTTTCACCTCCATGGTGTTCCTGATAGGCATCCTGTTTGAATTTCCTACCGTGATTCTAGTCCTGAGCAGTTTGGGGGTTGTGACGCGGGATAACTTGAAGCAGTGGCGTAAATACGCATTTGTAATTATCTTAATATTAGCGGCTTTCATTACACCAAGCGACCCTTTTTCCATGTTCGTTCTGGCCATTCCTCTGTATGGCCTCTTCGAGCTGTCCATCCTGCTTTGCCGTAAACCGGAGGAGGAGGGCACGGAATGATTACCGTCAGTAACGTAACGGTAGCTTTCGGCGGTTATGTCCTGCTGGACGGAATCAATTTCCACATATCTGAGCAGGATAAGATTGGCCTGGTGGGAAAGAACGGGGCCGGCAAGTCCACCCTGATGAAACTGATTACCGGGGAACAGGCCCCCACTTCCGGCAGCATTGAAAAGCCGTCCGGCATCCGGATTGGCTATCTGCCCCAGGTCATGAAGCATCATAAGGGGCATTCGGTGATGCAGGAAGTCCTTTCCGTCTTCGATCATTTGAAGACGATGGAGGTTGAACTGAAGCGGATTACGGAAGAACTTTCCGTTAGAACTGATTATGATTCAAGCGAATACGCAAGGTTAATTGAACGCTTGAATGAGATAAATGATGCCTTGTCGCTGGAATCCGGACTCTCCCCGGAGGCCCAGGCGCAGCGGGTTCTGTTGGGCTTGGGTTTCAAGGC
>CADBHY010000142.1 GCA_902794615.1 uncultured Bacteroidia bacterium | reverse complement strand
AAACTCCGGCGTGTCCAAGATGGTGGAATCGGCCAGCGCCGTGGTGGCGGAATCCAGGGCCACCGCCACTTTCTTCTCCTGCACAATCTCCTCCGCCGTGCGCTCCGGAGGCATCTTTCTTAGCGTGAGTACCAAGCGGTTATACCGCTCCATCTCAGCCGTAAGTTTGGCCTTCACCTCCGCATAGGGTGTGCTTTCGCCCTTGAACTGCTCGTACTGACGGGTCACCTCATTGAGGGCGAAGGTAAGATCAAACGTGTTCTCGGATGCCTGCGAATACAGCATCACGGAGAGCTCGTTGCACTCATCCACCAATTGCGCCAGTCTCTGGTGCTGTTCCTGAATCCGCTTTTCCGCACTGCCGGAGAAGCGCTCAAGGCCCGCATACGTCTCCTTGAGCTCCATCAGGAGCACCGAGAGCGTCTGGTTCAGGTTGTTCTCCTTGAAGACGGCCCACAGCGGAGCCGCCATCAGCAGAACAGCCAGAAGCGCTAGAATACGTTTTTTTCTCATAACTTGCCTTGTTCTCCCAGATGGGAATCCTTGAAGCCCAGGAAGTAGAGCACGCCATCCAGGCCGATGGTACTGAGGCTCTGCCGGGCTTCCTCCTTCACCCGCGGCTTGGCATGGAAAGCGATGCCCAGGCCCGCCTCCATAAGCATGGGAAGGTCGTTGGCGCCGTCTCCCACGGCGATGGTCTGGGCCAGGTTCACCTTCTCCGTCATGGCGATGAGTTTCAGAAGGTCGGCCTTGCGGCGGCCGTCCACAATCTCGCCCACATAGCGGCCTGTCAGTTTGCCGTCCTCCCCTACTTCCAGTTCGTTGGCATAGACATAATCGATGCCGTATTTGCGCTGCAGATGCTCCCCGAAGAAGGTGAAGCCGCCGCTCAGGATGGCAATCTTGTAACCGCAGGTCTTCAGGACAGACATCAGGCGGTCCGTTCCCTCCGTAATAGGTAGATGGTCTGCAATATCCTGCATCACAGACACATCCAGCCCTTTAAGCAAAGCAACCCTTTCGGTAAAGCTTTCCTTGAAGTCAATCTCTCCCCGCATGGCCCGTTCCGTGATGGCGGCCACCTTTTCATAGACACCATGCCGCCTGGCCAGCTCGTCTATGCACTCTGTCTGGATAAGCGTAGAGTCCATATCGAAGCAGATGAGCCGACGCATCCGGCGGTACATGTCGTCTTTCTGGAAGGAGAAATCCATTCCGCTGGAGCGGCTCATGGCCATCAGCTCCTTCTGGAAGGCGGCCTTGTCCTCCACCGTTCCGCGGATGGAAAACTCCACGCAGGCCCGCACATTCCTCTCCGGGTGCATGATGCTCATACGCCCCGTGAGCCTCTTGATGGCATCGATATTGAGTCCATGACTGGAAAGCACCTGCGCCGCCATGGCTATCTGCCTGGCACTCAGGCTGCGGCCAATCACCGTCAGGATGTAACGGTTCTTTCCCTGACGCCCGGCCCAGCTCTCATAATCCACGTCCGAAATGGGTTCGAAGCCTATGCCCACCCCCAATTCCGTCGCCTTGAAAAGCAGTTCCTTCATCACCTGGCCGGAAGCCTTCTCGTCTATCCGAATCAAAATGCCCAGCGACAGCGTGCTGTGGATATCGGCCTGGCCGATGTCCAGAATCTGCGCATCGTAACGGGCCAAGATGCCCATGATGGAGGCCGTGAGCCCCACCTGGTCCTTTCCGGAAATCCGAATTAAAATCTGTTCCTTCTTCATAACGTATTTAAGCCAGATATTTGCACACAATCGACAGCAGGGCGTCGCTGGGAGCCGAGTATTCTCCGTGCAGTTTTCCCACAATAAATAGAAGCTTCAGGGCAAAATAAGGATACAGCTCTTTTTCCTTCTCCACAAGGGAGGCTTCGTCCTGCAGCTGATAATACTCCCGGGCAAAAAGCTTCCAATGCTGCATGAGAACGGGCCGCGCGAGGTGGAAAATCTGGTCGGCACGCTCATCGCTTAAAAAATTGGCCGAATAGTACAGCATGCACAGGTCCCACTCCGGCCGGCCATAGGCAAAATCTCCCACGTCTATCCAGAGAGTCTTCTTCCCGTCCGTGATGATATTGCCGATATGGAGGTCTCCATGCAGGCAGGTATAGGCCTCGGGAATACCCTCCAGGCGGGAAAGAGCCATTTCCCGTACATTTTCCGGAAGCATTTTGTATCGGATAATCCTGTCCCGTACCAGCTCTTTCATGGAAGGAAGCCTGCAGGTATCGGCCTGTTTGGAATGCAACTCACGCGCCAGGACGGCAAAACGGACCGACAGCGGTTCCAGCTGCTCCGGTTCCTGGGATATGATGCGGGTGAAGGAGCGTTTGCCGGGGATGAGTTCGTACTCGGCGCCGTAGCGCGTCCCGTCCGTAATGAGCCGAAGGGGCTTGGGAGTGGGAATACCCAGCTCATACACTATCTCATTTACGTGGAACTCGCGCGAGGCGGTCTGGGCCTGCACGCCGGGCACGAAAAGCTTCGCCAGAGACGTACCGTCTTTTTTGTTATATGTCAGGGCTGTACCGCCTTCCCCCGTCTGGAAATAGTCTTCCAGTTCAATTTTCTGGTAAGTATCCATCTTTTTTACTAATTATCCCGGCCGCGGGATGGGACAATATATTTTACAAAAATAAGAAAAATAAAGGAGATTTTGTGTATATTTGGGCCGATTATGGCATCAAAAAAAGGAAAAATACTGATTGTCGATGACAACGCCGGCATCCGCCGGACGCTGGAGATTCTGCTGCCCCTGCACTTTGCCCATGTGAAGACCCTTCCCTCCCCGGCCACGCTGGTGGCATCCCTGGAGCAGTTCCGCCCGGACGTGGTGCTCTTGGACATGAACTTCACAGCCAGCATCAACACCGGCAACGAAGGCCTCTACTGGGCCGGAGAAATCAAGAAAATGGCTCCGGAGGTGGAAGTGGTCCTCTTTACGGCTTATGCCGATATCGCCCTGGCGGTGGAAGGGATGAAACGCGGAGCCTTCGATTTCATCGTCAAGCCCTGGGACAACGAAAAACTGGTGACAACGCTCACCGCCGCCCGGGACAAGGCCATGAAGGCCCTGGGAAGAGATTCTTCCGAGCGGTCTTCCTGTCATTCTGGGCGAAACGAAGAATCCATGTTCTGGGGCAGTTCCAAGCCCATGGCCGCCATCCGCAAAACCATAGACAAAATCGCCCCCACCGATGCCACGGTGCTCATCACCGGCGAAAACGGCACCGGCAAGGACGTCCTGGCGCGGGAAATCCATTTCCACAGCCTCCGGAGCGGGAAGCCGATGGTGGCCGTGGACGCCGGCGCCATCACGGAAACCCTCTTTGAGAGCGAACTCTTCGGCCACGTCAAAGGCGCCTTTACGGACGCCCATACAGACCACGCCGGCAAGTTTGAACAGGCCGACGGCGGAACGCTCTTCCTGGACGAAATCGGCAATATCCCGCTGCACCTGCAGGCCAAGCTGCTGCGGGTGATTCAAAGCCGGAGCGTGGTGCGCGTGGGCGGCTCCCAGGCCATCCCGGTGAATATCCGGCTTATCTGCGCCACCAACATGGACCTGGAACAGCTGGTACGGGAAGTCCGTTTCCGCGAAGACCTGTACTACCGCATCAACACCGTCCATATCGTCCTCCCTCCCCTGCGGGAACGCCGGGAAGACATTGTTCCGCTGGCGCAGCTCTTCCTGGAACGCTTTGCAGAAAAATACCATCGGCCCCTGATCGGCCTGGACTCTTCCGCTTGTGCGGCTTTGGAGAACGCCCGTTGGAACGGCAATATCCGCGAATTGCAGAACGTCATTGAAAAAGCGGTCATCCTGAGCGAAGCGAAGAACCTCACGGCCCAGGACCTCCAGACAGATTCTTCGGGCACCGGCACCATCAAGACAACGACCGGGGCCGACGAAGAGAGGCTGGTGCGTGAAGCCGTAGAGCGTTGCAACGGGAACATTTCCGCCGCAGCGAAGGCTCTGGGCATCAGTCGTCCGACCATGTATGCCAAAATGAAGAAGTACGGACTTTGAGCACCATTTCCACCATCTTGCTTTGCGTTGCCGTTGCCATTGTGGCGGCGGTGATTGCTACGCTCCGGACCCGGCACAAGGACATCAAAAAGGTGGCCTATATGATGGATGC
>CADBHY010000141.1 GCA_902794615.1 uncultured Bacteroidia bacterium | reverse complement strand
AGCTGCCGGTGTGGATGCGGAAGATGGACGACGCCACCATTGCGGTGCGGGACAGCTGCCTGTATGTGGCCGAGCAGATTGTAGCCTACTACTGGCAGCAGATGCGGCAGATTGACAAGGACAACGAGTACTATGAGCAGACGGACGAGCTTCTGCGCAGTGCCTATAACTATGCGCAGGACCGCTATAAATCCGTTCAGCAGAAACTCTTCGTGGAAGGGCAGGGGAATTACTTCAAAACCCTGGCCCGTTTCCCCTTCCGTACCCAGAGGGCCCTGGCCGATGTCAAGAGCCGCTACAGCCTGCAGCTGAACCTGGGTGAAAATAGCGTAGCCAGCTCCTGGCGGGGCCCCATCGTGTACTTCTATTCGTTCATGCTGCTGCTGATACTGCTGGTGGCCACGCTGGTCTCCACCCTGCTGGTGAACGAATACGTCAAATTCAACAAGAGAAAGGAATCGGCATGGTTCATGGAGCACAAGGGGCTCATTATCGCCCTGATAGGCGTTTTCCTCTTCGGGGTGTTCCTGTTTATCAATACCAAGCTGTCGGCCAATACCTTCATTGTCCGTTCTTCTACCATGATGGGGGAATTTGCCTGGCTCATGGCCGCCATCCTGGTGTCCATGCTCATCCGCCTGGACAAGCCCCAGATTCGGAGCACCCTGCTGGCCTATCTTCCTACGCTTGTCATGGCCTTCGTGGTGATTTATTTCCGGATGATTTTCATCCCCAACAGTGTTATCAACCTCATTTTTCCGGCCCTGCTGCTACTGAGCACCTTCTTCCAGTTCTGGATGGTGAGCCGGAAGGGCAAGATAGTGGACAGGGGAGACCGGGTTTTGCTATGGGCCAGCTCGGGGGCCATGGCCGTGGCTACGCTCATTTCCTGGGCCGGTGTGGTAATGGGCTCACTCCTGCTCATTATCTGGTGGATGTTCCAGCTGGCGCTTTTAGAGAGCCTAATTGCTGTCTGGGAACTTCTGAGCCGATATTATGAAAGCCATCTGAAGGAGCGGAAGCTGGCCTATCGGAAGAAGAATCCTTCCTTGCCGCTTTCGAACGGAAAGGCGTCCTTCATAGAGGTTTCCTGGTTGTACGACCTGGCCAAGACGGTTCTGGTGCCCGTACTGGCCATCTGGTCTTTCCCCGGCTCCGTTTTCATGGCCTGCAAGGTGTTCAACTTCACCGGGGTGGCCCGGCGGATTTTCTTCGGGCCCTTTGTTAAAGCGGAGAACGGTTTCTCCGTATCTCTCCTTTACATTCTCATCATTGTGAGCCTTTTCTTCCTCTTCCGTTACCTCATCTATGCCGCCAAGGCATTCTACCGTGTGTGGAAGACTAAATCGGCCATCCAGAAACTGGGAGAGAACGTGGTATTCAAGGAGACCGATGTGAATTACAACCTGGCCAACAATATTATTTCCCTGTTGGCCTGGGGCCTGTATGTGCTGATTATCTTCCTTCTTCTGCAGATTCCGGCATCGGGGCTGGCGCTGGTTTCTACCGGCCTGGCAACGGGTATCGGCTTTGCCATGAAGGATGTGCTGAACAACTTCTTCTATGGCGTGCAGCTCATGAGCGGCCGCGTCCGGGTGGGGGACATCATCGAGTGCGACGGCATCCGGGGCACCGTGGTGGGGCTCAGCTATCAGAGCACCCAGATTGAGGCGATGGACGACTCGGTCATCATCTTTACCAATACCGCCCTCTTCAACAAGAACTTCAAGAACCTGACGCGCAGTGACTCCTATCAGCTGGTGAGCGTTTTGGTGGGCGTGAAATACGGGACCGATGTGGAGAAGGCCCGCCGGATTATTCTGGAAGCCCTTAACCCGCTGATGATGAAGGATAAATACGGCCGGGAGGTGGTGGACAAGAAGAAAGGGATTGTGGTAAGGGTAGATGATTTTGCCGACAGTTCCGTCAACCTGCGGGTGCTTATGCACACGACGGTGGAGAACTATGCCGCCATTGCCGCCCAGGCGCGGGAGGCCATCTACAACGCCTTCAACGAGAACGGCATCGAGATTCCTTTCCCGCAGCAGGACGTCTATATCAAGGAGCAGCCTTAAATCTGTTCCAGCAGCAGTTCGAACAGGCGGGGCTTGGCGTAGGCGTCCAGCTCCGTCTCTTTTATCCAGAAATAGCCTTCCGGCAATGCGGGCCGATGGGCGGGTTCCCAGAGGTAGAAATCGGCCAGGAGGGTGCGGTGGGTGAGCTGGTGCTTGACCTTTTCCCGGACGAGCCGTCCGTTTGGACGGGGTAGGACGAGGGGTTCGTAGAGGCCCTGCCAGATGTCTCCGGAACCGCGGCGGCGGATGGCCGTTTCTCCCTTGTAACGGACATAGATATAGTTAAGATGCCTTTCCTGGGGCTTTGCAGCCGGTTTTTTGACCGGGAGCAGCTGGGTGCGGCCGCTTTGGAAGGCGTTGCAGCTGACTTGCAGGGGGCAGGTAAGGCAGTCCGGATTCTGGGGCGTGCATTGGATGGCGCCGAAGTCCATCAGCCCTTGGTTGAACTGGGCCGGGGCCTCCTGGGGCAGGAGTTTCTGGGCCAGGGCGGTGAATTCCTTTTTGGCCTGCGTGCTGCCCACGGGCGTTTCGATGCCGAAATAACGGGCCAGGACGCGGTAAACGTTGCCGTCCACCACGGCGGCGGGAATGCCAAAGCAGATGGAGCCGATGGCGGCGGCCGTGTAGTCTCCCACGCCTGGGAGGGCCCGGATGCCTTCCAGGGTGTCTGGAAAGGCGCCCCGTTCCGCCATTTGCTTGGCGGCCTTGTGCAGGTTCCGGGCGCGGGAGTAGTAGCCCAGGCCTTCCCACAGGCGGAGAACTTGGTCTTCGGAGGCATCGGCCAAATCCTTGACGGAGGGAAATTGCTCCATGAAGCGGTGCCAGTAGGCCGTCCCCTGGGCTATACGGGTTTGCTGGAGGATGATTTCACTGAGCCAGACGGCGTAAGGCTCGGGGGTACGGCGCCAAGGGAGGTCCCGGCCGTTTTCTGCGTACCAATCCAAAATCCTTTGTGAAAAGTCATTCATCGGCACAAAATTACTTATTTTTTGTGTAATTTTGCGCCATGGAAAGAAAGGAAGATTTCACCCAGGTGCTGGAGCTGGCCTCGGAGGCCGGGCATATCCTGCTGGAAAACGGCGCGGAGATTGCCCGTGTGGAGGATATCATGGCCCGCATCTGCACGCATTACGGGGTGGATTCCAAGAATTTCTTCATCGTTTCCAACGGAATTTTCACCTCCGGAAAAGCCGGAAAGGTGGAGAAGTCCGGCGGGCAGGCTTCTACCTATGCCAATATTGATTTCATCCCCATCCGCGGCTCCCAGTTGAACAAGGTGACGGCCGTGAACCGGCTCAGTTATGAGATTTCCCAGGGAAAATATACGGTGGAGCAGGCTCGGGAGCGGCTGGAAAAGATTCGGTGGCTGCCCAAGAAGCCGGACTGGCTGCAGATTCTGGCTTCGGGCATTGCATCCGGCGGTTTTGCCGTTATCTTCGGCGGAAGCTGGGCGGACTGCCTTGCGGCCACCCTGGCGGGTTTGTTGCTATATCTTTTTGTGCTTTATGTAAGCAACCGCTACCTTTCCAAGATTGTGGGCTCCATGGCCAATGCCTTGGTAGCCATGTTGCTCAGTATCACTTTCTGGCGTATAGGTCTGGGGGAGAGCCTGAGCAATATCATCGTGGGTGCCATTATGCCGCTGGTGCCCGGCGTGGCCTTCACCAACGGCGTACGGGACTTGGCCAATTCGGACCATCTGGCCGGTCTTACCCGGCTCACAGATGCCCTGCTGGGCTTTTTCTGCATAGCCCTGGGCGTGTCCACGGCCTTTATGCTGGACGGCTGGCTTTTTGACGGACTCATCAAACTGCCCGGCGTAACGCTGAGCCCGGAGACGTCCCACTATGCCTGGCAGGCGCTGGGTGCCTTTGCCGGAACCTGGGGCTTCGCCGTGCTTTATACGGTGGACAAGGAGCAGTACCTGGTTTCCGGGATGGTAGGCGTGCTGGGTTGGATGGTCTATCTTGTGGCCATGCGTTTCGGTCAGTTTTCGGCCCCTGTCTCCACGCTCTTTGCGGCTGTCATGGTGTGCCTGCTGTCGCGTTTTGCGGCCGTTCCCACCCGCTGCCCGGCCCAGATTTTCATCATCTGCGGAATCTTTCC
>CADBHY010000140.1 GCA_902794615.1 uncultured Bacteroidia bacterium | reverse complement strand
GAAAGGACGGAAGAGGCTCCATTTTTTAAACGTTCCTCCGTCCGTGAGCATTTTAACGAACTGAAACTGGTTTCCAGGGACTTCGACGTGGTGTTCCGCGCCTACGACGACGGAGTGGCATACCGCTTTGTCACGCACAGGGCGGTGACCGTACGCTCCGAAACTGCGCAGTTCCGTTTCCCTGCCGACTGGACGGCATGGGTGCCATATGTCCGTAAGCCCGGCACTTTCGAAGAGCAGTTCTTCAACTCTTTCGAGAACCTCTACGAGCATATTCCTCTCTCTGCCTGGACCGATGCGGCAAAAACCGACGGCGGCGTAAGCTACAACGGATTCACCGACACGGAACGGAAGCGGTCGGCCACTATTGACTATATCTTCTACAAGGGCGCCGATGCCTTACAGTACCGCACCTTGAACCAGAAATTATACGGTGTGGATTTCATTTCCGACCACTGGCCCATCGTCTGCACGTTTAACGAGTAAAGCCTATGAAAGTTAGATTTCGACTTTCCGCCCTCATCCTCCTTCTGCTGCCTTCCTTGCTCTGCGGACAGGAACAACTTGACCGCCAGACCTATCCCGCCTGGCTGGATGAGGCGGCCATCTACCATATATTTCCACCTTCGTTCAAGGACTCGGACGGTGACGGGATCGGCGACCTGCAAGGCATCCGCGAGAAACTGGACTACATAAAGGAACTCGGATTCAACACCCTCTGGATCGGGCCTGTCTTCTGCTCCACTTTCACTGACGCTGGATACGACATCACCGACTACTACCGGGTGGACCCACGCTACGGAGCCAACGAAGACATGAAGGCGCTCCTTTTCGAGGCTCACACCAAGGGCATCCGGGTGTGTCTGGACCTGGTGGCCGGGCACACTTCCGACCAGCATCCCTGGTTTCGGGCATCGTCCCGGGGAGAGACCCCCTATAAGGACTGGTACATCTGGACCGATGGGAAAGGCCGCAAACCCAAGGGGAAATGGGTGGACAACGACTATCCCCGGAACGGATACTACCAGAAAAACTACTACGACTCACAGCCCGCCCTCAACTATGGCTATTACAAGGTGAATCCCCAAAACAGCTGGGAACAGCCCTTCGAGGCCGAAGGTCCCACTGCCGTTCGGGAGGAGATCAAACGGATCATCGCCTTCTGGTTCGACATGGGGGCCGACGGGTTCCGCTGTGACATGGCCTGGTCCCTGGTCAAAGGCGATGACAAGGACTTTCACGGGGCCCGTCGCCTCTGGAACGACATCTTCACCTGGCAGGGGACACACTATCCGGACCGCATCTTCCTCTCTGAATGGTCCTCCCCCGTCGAGGCCATTTCAGCAGGATTCGACATCGACATCATCCGGCACAACGGCTGCGGAAAAACCATGTACCGCGACCTTGTGTACAACACGGAGCGGGATGCGGATCCCGCCACCGGGATCTATCCGCCCAGGGACTGCTGGTTCGACCTCGCCGGAAAAGGACGGTTCGACACCTTCGCCGTCCCTTTCCAGCAGATGTATGAAACCACGCTGGGGCACGGGTATCCGTGCATGCCCACCTCCAGCCACGACACCTGGCGGCTGAACCGCATGCAGCGCAGCACGCCCGCCGAACTCAAGACCGCCCTCACCTTCTTCCTCACCATGCCCTGGGTTCCCATCGTGTACTATGGCGAAGAAATCGGCATGCGGTCCCTGGATGGCGCTCCCGCCGTGGAAGGAAGCCGCGACCGCAGCGCCGAACGCACGCCCATGCAGTGGGACGACAGCCCGAACGCAGGTTTTTCCGTTGCGCCCGAGGAGAAACTCTATCTTCCCGTCGATCCGGACGCGAACCGTCCCACGGTGGAAGCCCAGCTCCGGGATCCCCGCTCCCTCTATGCCCATGTAAAAAGGCTGCTGGAACTCCGGAAGGAAATTCCGGCCCTTTCCAACCGGGGCGGATGGCGGATGGTTACTTCTCCGGAACATCCCTATCCTGTGGTATACGAACGCTTCTACGGGGACGAACACTACCTCGTCGCCCTGAACCCCTCCGGGAAAAGCGTATCCGTGCAGGTGGACGGCTTCCGGAAACTCAACCGGCGTCTGGGCGCCTTTGAGAAGGCCACGGAAAACGCCACGGGCACCCTCTTGACCATGGGACCCGCCTCCTACGTCATCTGCAAGGTGGAAAAGTCGGTCCGGTTCACGGAGGCGAAGGACCTGACCCTCCTGGGGAAAATCATCCCGACCGTCAACCCCTATCACCGGGTGGATACTATGGGGAAACGGCTGAACAAGAGCGAAAACCGTCTGGTACGCCAGAGCGGCGGGCTCATGGTGGCCTTCCGCACAGACTCTCCTTTCATCGCTGTCAAAACCGCCTTCGGCGAACAGCAGGCCCAATATTCCACCACCCCCATCAGCGCCCGTGGGTATGACCTTTACATCCGGGAAGACGGACAGTGGCTCTGGGCCGGCGCCGGTGTCTACAAAGGGGCAGACAAAGAGGCTGCCGTCGTGATTGCCGAGAATCTCGGGAACGAATCCAAGGACTGTCTTCTGTACCTGCCGCTATTCAGCGAGGAGCGAAGCGTGCAGATTGGGACGGCCGAAAAAACAACCATCCAATCCCTGAAAAACCCGTTCCGGCACAAAATCGCGCTCTTCGGGTCCAGCTACACCCACGGGGTGAGCACATCCCGTCCGGGCATGACCTACGGGGCCCAACTGGGCCGAAGGGCAGGCTGGGAAATCCTGAATCTCGGCCTCAGCGGCAACAGCAAGCTTCAAATGACCTTCGCCGAGGTGCTGGCCGCCTCCGATGCCGACGTCTTTCTCATCGACGCCTTTTCCAACCCCACCCCGGTCGAAATGAAGGAACGGCTTTTCCCCTTCATCGAAACCCTTCAGCAGGCCCACCCCGGCAAACCGCTCATCTTCCAGCGGAGCATATACCGCGAGAAACGCAACTTCAACCGCCGGGTGGACAAGTCCGAGACAGCCAAGCTCCAGATGGCCGACAGTCTGATGGGAATCGCCATGAAGCGTTATAAGGACGTATATTACATCCGGCCCGATGCCACCTCGGAAGACCATGAAACCTCCGTGGACGGCACCCATCCTGGCGACTACGGCTACAGGCTCTGGGAGCGCTCCCTGGAAAAGCCCCTGAAAAAGATTCTGAGAAAATACAAAATCAATTAATACTTGTTACCATGTTTACCATTCAATCACACAACACCGGCAAGGCCTATCAGACCCCCGTATCCGGCACCATGACCGTGTACGGCTCCGCCGTCACCGCAACCGACAATCTTGTTATCGAATAATGTACAAACCTATCCTATCTGTTCTCCTCCTCACCCTGGCGGCATCTTTCGCCGCCGGGGCGCAGGATTTCAAACTGGAAGCGCACCGAGGCATCTGCAACCGCTATCCGGAAAACACCGTACTGTCCTTCAAACAGGCCGCCAAGGTACCCGTGTACTACGGCATCGAGACCGATGTGCAGGAGACCTCCGACGGCGTGCTTGTGCTGATGCACGACCTCACCATCGACCGCACCACGGACCATAAGGGAAAAGTGAGCGACTACACCTGGAAAGAGCTCAAGAAAATCCGCATCGCCGAGGGCAGCATCGGCTGGGCCCCGAAGTGGGAAGGGAAACTTCGCATTCCCACTTTCAAGGAGTACCTGAAGATTTGCCGAAAAAACGGAAAGGTGCCTTACGTGGAACTGAAACTCCTTTCCGACGAAGGGATCCGGAACACCATCCGGACGCTTCACAAGATGGGTTTCTCAGACCAGGACTATGTGCTTACCTCCACCACCCGGCACTATCTGGAAGAAGCGGGAAAGTACTCCTCGGCCAAGAAGGAATTCATGAAAAAGACCTTCACGGTGGAGGAGCTCGAAGAGTTGGCCGACAAAGGCTTCGTGATTCGCCCCGCATCTGTGGCAATCACACAAGAAGTTGTGGACAAGTGCAAGGAACTGGGTCTGGAAATGGAGGCTTATGTGCTGCCCGTGGGAGATCCTGGAAAACTTGCGCAGCTAAAAGCCTGGGGCATCCAGGGAGCCACCTGCAACGACTGGCTGGGACTGGGTCTTCGGGAAGAAGGCACGCCCCTTCCCCGTACTGTTGCACACCGGGGCCTGCATGACAAAGCAGAGAGAAGTGAAAACTCCATTGCCGCC
>CADBHY010000139.1 GCA_902794615.1 uncultured Bacteroidia bacterium | reverse complement strand
ACCACCTGTTCCCATCCCGAACACAGCAGTTAAGCTCTCACGCGTCGAAAGTACTTGGGTGGAAGCGCCCCGGGAGGATAGATTGTTGCCGGTTGAAGAGAACCTCTTCACGAGAAATCGTGGAGAGGTTTTTTTTATGCCTGTTTTACCCCCTTACCGGATTGAACCCTGATTTTCAACTATATATAGAATTAAAATTTAAATAATACTTGACAATAAATAGGAATTAATCTAATCTAATAACATAGTTGATATATGTGGAGTATCTGGCAATTCCGATAGCGAAGCGGGATTGCGGATAGATTATTAATGGATACAGGGGGGTTCCGTATGAACAAGAAACGAAAAACGATGCTTGCAGCAGCAGTATGTCTGGCAATTTCCGGCAGTTGTTACGCCGCAGAAAACGGGACTGTGACGGCCTTGGGGGAAGATCCGGATTTACAGCGGTTCCATCTGGCGGAAGTCGTGGTAAGCGGGCGCCGGTACATTGCCGGCGAATATGTACGTGCCGTCAGCAATGTCGGGATTTTAGGGAAACAGGACGTCATGCATTCTCCAATCAGTACCACGACTATTTCGGAAAAAGCTGTCGAAGATTTCATGTCTTCCACGGAAGGGCTGAGTAAAATGTTGAGCCTGGTTCCGTCCGTACAGAAAACGTACGATGCTGCGGTAGACTGCATCAATATCCGTGGGTTTTCCGATAGCGGGCGCGGCTTCATGGTTAACGGGATTCCCGGGATGCAGGCTATGACCCGTCAGTCTACCAACTATATTGATTCGGTTGACGTCATTGAAGGGCCGGCTACGGGAATCAAGGGCTCTGGAAACTATGTGACGGCAGGGGGACCATTAACATTAACAGCAAAAAAGCGGAAGATGACCCGAATACAAACATCGGATTGAAGTGGCATTCCAAAGGTGCTTTTGAACAAAGCGTCGATATTGGCCACCGCTTCGGAAAAGACAATCGTTTTGGTGTACGCGTGAATGCATACAGCACCAACGGGGAACGGTCTATCAAGAACTGGGATTTGGAACAGCGGAATGTCTATGTCAACCTCGATCAAAAAAATGATCGGAGCAACACAAACTTCCTTTTCGGCTATACCTATACGGACAGCCAGGGACGTCCGTACGGCGTTTCCGTCGGATCTTCCTACGTTGGGAATTCACTGCCTTCTGCACCGGACGGGGATATCAACTTCAACCCTGTTTGGCGTCGTGATAAGAACACAAATCTTGTTATGACGTTGAATCACGAACAGAAAATCAATGATCATTTGACGGCATTCCTGAATGCCGGTCATTTTAAACAGGATTGGTACTACTATGTCGGATTCAGTAAAACCCTGTTGAATCAAAATGGTGATTTCTCTGCTTCATCGGATAACTATTCCCTGCTGGAAAAGCGGGATTACTTGCAACTCGGCTTACGGGGGGATTTCAAGACAGGGGACTTGAAACACGATTATACAGTCGGTGTGGATAGGATGTGGCACTATTACGGCGGCCCCAGAGATTCCAAGGAAGTAACGAACGGCTGGTTTGGGAATATTTACCAAGGCGATCCGGGAAATTGGGAGAAACCTTCTTTTGGTCAATCGGATGCCTATTACCGTGACCGGAACCGTATTACCGGAGTTACGGTAGCAGATACGGTTTCCACAAGCAACGATAAACTGCATGTCCTGCTTGGCTACAACAACAAATTGATTAAGCGGGACCGGTACCTGCCCGATGAATCGCATCAGAGGAATAACGGACACTACCATGGCCATTCTCCGTTTTATGGCATCAACTATGCTTTCAGCCCCCGTTTCTCCGTGTATGCCAACCACACAGAAGAGTTTGTGGAGGGTGCCATTGTCGGGAGCGGATATACCAATAAAGGGGAATCATTGGATCCATACAAGACAAAAGAAAATGAAATCGGCCTTAAGTTCAAGACGGGGGATTTCTTCCATAAACTGAGTTATTTCGACATTAAGCAGGCGAATGCAGCGGACAAGTTCAATTCAGATGGAACGAAGACCTTGACACAGGATGGGGAACAGCGTCATCGTGGCATCGAATATACCGGAACAGGTACGATTGCCAGGAAATGGAATCTGATTGGCGGATTCATGCACCTTAATACCAACGTTTCGTCCAGCAGCGCCGCATCCAATGGCAAGCGGCCGAACGGCGTACCTGATTGGACAGCCAATATGGGGGTTGAGTATAAGGCAAGTGATGATTTTGCCGTGCTGGCCCGGGGCAACTATGTCGGGCCTTCCCATATTCTGAATGAAAGATACAGAGTGCCTGGGTATTTTACGATGGACCTGGGACTCAAATACAATACCAAAGTGAACACCACACCCCTGACGCTGAATGCAATGTGCTACAATGTGTTTGACAAGAACTACTGGAGCGCGTCCGGCAACACGTTGCATTTAGGCGGGCCGAGGACGTTCATGCTTTCGGCGGAGATGAAACTGTAATATGAAAAAGATCGTCATCCTGCACTGTCTGCGGTCTGTTTCGAACTGTACCGGGGCCGCATGTCTTAAGGCGTTTAACACAAAGAACAGCTGCTTTTCCCGCTACGGGGAGGAAAAGATGGAACTGGAGGCCTTCATGGCATGTAATGGATGTAAAGAACTGCAGACGGGCGGAATGGAAGGGAAGCGGGAAAAGGCGGAACGGATTCTCCGGATCCGGCCCGATGCCATCCATATCGGTGTTTGCTGCCGGACCCGGGCGGAAGCACAAGGACGCTGGTGCCCTGAAATTTGTGGATTGGCAGCGTTGTTTCAATCAAAAGGAATCGAAATCGTTTGGGGGACCCACTCCTAAGGAATTGCGTCATGAACAGAAAACTGCTTGTCATCACCCTGGCAATCATTTTGCTGGTGGTCGGAGCGTGCTGGCTGACCAAAGGCCGGGGCCGGGGTACTGCCCCGAGCCCCGATCCTCATTCCGGGCCGGAAATGTATCCGCCCAGGGTGGTCCGTAATCTGATTGTCAAGAACTACCAGGTCACGGGGGAAAACGAAACCGTGTATGACCGGGTGCCGCAGCGTGTTTTAGCTGTAGGGGAAAACATTAACGAAACGTTGGTGGCGCTGGGTGCGGAGGATAAGGTGATCTGCCCTGTCCGGTATGGAAACCCGTATTACGTTCCGGAACCGGAGTATGCAGAACGGTATAACCGGATCCGGTTTCAAAAAGATACGATCCTGAACCCGGAAACCGTGTTGGCCCTTTCTCCGGATCTGATTGTTTCGGGGCAATCTTTGTTTACGGAAAAAAGGCTGAAGAGCACGGAGTTTTGGAATAACCGGGGCATCCATACCTTTTTGCCCCGAAATGCTAATCGCCCCGCCCTCAGGACACAACGGGAAACATTGGAGAAAGAGTATGACTTTATCCTGGGACTCGGAATCATCTTCAATAAAGAAGCGAAAGCACGCAAACTGGTAGAGGACATGGAGCGCACCATTGACTCTGTCCGCATACAGTCGCAGGGACGCCTGAAGCCGAAGGTGCTGATAATTGAACAATTAGGCAAAAATCTGATTACATACGATGACACGAAATTGGCAGGGGACATCTGTACCCGTCTCGGGGCCGTGGTACCGAACAGTCCTTCAGGTACCATCGGGATAGAGTACCTGCTGCAAGAGGACCCCGATATCATTTTCGTCGTTAAAAGTGGCGGTGATCCGGAAGAAGCGGCAGACTATTTTCGCAATATGCGGTCCCTGCAGACCTTGAAAGCAGTCCGTAACAAGCGTGTAGCCGGGATTGCTTTGAATTATACTTACAACAGCGCCATTAAGACTGGTGCCGCAATCAAAAAATTTGCAAAAGGAATTTATCCGGATTTAAAGGTGTAGGATAGGATGGATACTCTTTTCGGGAAAATTAAATTCGGTCTGCTTCTGGCCATATTGGCAGCAGTTTTGGCAGGCGCTGTGTTGTGGGCGCTTTCCATCGGCACGATAAAATTACCGGAAGCCGCCATCTGGCAGAGCATAGTGGACCAGTTGGGAAGTGGGCTGCCTGTCGAAGCGCCGCGGCAAAGCCCTGTACACGACATTGTCTGGCTTTTGAGGCTGCCGCGATTGATTTTGGCGGCTCTCGTCGGTTCAGGCCTGTCCGTGAGCGGCGTCGTCATGCAGGCCCTTGTGAAAAACCCTTTGG
>CADBHY010000138.1 GCA_902794615.1 uncultured Bacteroidia bacterium | reverse complement strand
GCCACCGTGGAATTCCGCAAGAAAGACATCAGCCGACGCGAGAAGAACGCCCTGGCGCGCTTCTCGGCCCTGCCTTCCAAGTCCATGGAACTGCTAACCTTCGAGCGTCAGCAGAAACTCAAGGAGAACCTGTATATTTTCCTTTTGAACAAGCGGGAAGAAAACGCCCTGGCCATGACCATGGTGGAAGACAACGCCCAGATGGTGGACCCGGCTTCCGGCTCGTCCGCGCCCGTGTCTCCGGCCCGCAACCGCATGCTCATCCTGGCCTTCCTGATTGGCCTTTTCCTGCCTTCCGTTTACCTGATTGTTTTCCTGCTTACAGACAACAAGGTGCGCAGCCGCAAAGACGTGGAAGAGCTTACCAGCGTTCCTTTCCTGGCCGATCTTCCCACCGCCCGGATGAAAAGCAGCAAGGAGAAAGGGAAGGAGAGCCCGGACGACCTCATTACCACGGCCTACACCAACTCCCATACCAAGGTTTTCACGGAGGCCATGCGCTTTTTGGTGACCAATCTGGAATTCATGCGTCCCGAGGGCTGCGAGCACCCCTGCGTGGCATCCACTTCCTTCAATCCCAATGCCGGCAAGACCTTCGTGACGGTGAATACCGCCGCCTGCCTGGCCGACACCGGGAAGCGGGTGATTCTCCTGGACGGAGACCTTCGAAAGCGGACTCTCTCCGGCCTGCTGGGACTCAAGCACGGACGCCGGGGGCTGTCCAATTACGTAAACGAGTCCGGTCTGTCGGCCTCTGACATCATTGTGGAGCATGCCCTGCAGAATGTAGACTTTATCCCGGCAGGGCGCATTCCGCCCAACCCGGCCGAACTGCTGAGCCGCCGGCGCTTTGTGGATTTGATAGACATGCTCAGGCACCATTACGACTACGTGCTCATAGACGGCATTCCCATGATGGCCGTGGCCGACATGCTGGTGCTGCAGGGCGTGGTGGACATGAACCTGTTCGTGCTGCGGGCCGGCAAGATTGACCGCCGGGCCATGGCCACCCTGGAGCAGATGTATCAAGACAAGCGGCTTAAGAACCCCTGCATTGTCCTCAATGCCGTAGATTACAAGAAGAGTTACGGCTACGGTTACGGCTACGGCTATGGTTACGGCTACGGCTATGGCTATGGTTACGGCTATGGTTACGGTGAAAAAGAAATGAAAGAAGACCAGGCATGATAATCGCGGTAGACTTTGACGGGACCATCGTGGAGCACCGGTATCCGGCCATCGGCCAGGAGAAGGAGGGCGCCATTGACACGCTCAAGCTTCTCTCGCGTGAGGGGAACAAGCTCATTCTCTTCACCGCGCGTGACGGGGAACTGCTGGACCAGGCGGTGGAGTACTGCCGCCGGCGCGGGCTGGAGTTCTTTGCGGTAAACAGCAACACCCCGCAGAACGAGCTTCTTCCCGGCATGAAGCCGGCCGGGGGAAAAGTGTCGGCCGACGTTTACATAGACGACCGAAACCTGGGCGGTCTTCCCGAATGGGATCAGATATACGAGATGATAACGAAACAGCGTGCGCAGAAGCGCCGCAGCCGCAAGAAGGGCTTTTTTGACAGACTTTTCGGAAAATGAGACTCTTTCCTTCTTGCAAGCTCCATCAGCACCGGGGCAAATGGACGCTGATGGTGTATGGACAGACAGCCAAGGCCCTGGAAGTGAACGAGAGCTTTGCCTTGCTCTGGGAACACTTCGACGGACGCGACTTCTCCGAGGAAGATTTGCGTACACACCTGGTGACCGAATATGGGCTCGACGACGAAACTGCCGCCACCCAGGCGTGCGCAATTATTGACTTATGGAAAGCACAAGAGCTTCTGATAACCTGAGGGGACTGTTCCTCGCCTTGGTGCAAAGCGGGATGTACGGGAGTGCCGTGCCTGCCCAGACACTGTCCTGCCTGAAAACCCTGCAAGAGGATGACTGGAACACCCTTCAAGCCATGGCCAGGCGCCAGACGGTAAGCGGCCTGCTGTATTCTGCCGTCAATCAATTGCCGGAAGACATCGTGGTTCCCTCCCGAGTGGATTATGCCCTGATGGCCGGGGCCGATGCCCTGGAAAGCACCCATCATAAGATGACACAGGCCGTCCGGGCCCTTACGGAGGCGTTCGCTGCGGGCGGGCTCGTCCCGGTTTATCTGAAAGGCTTGGAGTGCTCCCGCCTGTACCCCGAGCCGCCGCTCCGGGAGCTGGGCGATATCGACATCTGGTTTCCTCCGGAGCAATTTGACGCCGCAAGGGCTTTTATTCAGGACCATGTCCGCGAGAAGGTCTGTCCCGGGGCCGATGGCGGATTCCATATCAAGTTCCACGGCTACGACGTGGATGTGCACCGGCAGTATTTTGACCTGCCCCGCCAGATAAGCGGCTTGCCGGAAATCCCCTCAGCGGAGGCCGAACTCCTGATGCTTAACGCCCACATCCTCAAACACGCCTGCAGTGCCGGCGTGGGCCTGCGCCAGCTCTGCGACATGGCCCTGGCCTATGCCCGCCTGCCTTATGACGTGCAGCGCTACCAGAAGGCCTGTGAGCAGTGCGGTATCCTCCGCTGGACGCGCATGCTTTCCTCCTTCCTGAATCAGTATCTGGGGGCCGACGCCCCGCTCTTCGGCCTTCCCGCCGAGGACCCGGCGCCGCTTGAAAAAATCATCCGCCGCGGCGGGAATTTCGGCCATTTTGATTCTTCCCGGGAGCGGGCGCTTTCCCGGAAACCCTTCCTGCGCAAGCTGGACACCCTGGGACGCCTGCTGCGCTCCGTCCCTTTTGCGCTCCGCTATGCCCCCGGCGAAACCGGCTTCCTGCTTAGGACGCTGCTGAAAGGCAATATTCAATCATTAACATAAATTGCAAACATCCGATGATCAAGAAAACCATTCTCCTGTGTCTGACCTTGTTTACAGTTTCCATCTCCGTCGGGGCGCAAGCCTTCCGGCACCTGGCCATAGGTGCCGGTGTGGGTTCTGACGGTATTGGCCTGGAGGTAACGACACCCCTGACCAAAATCCTGGAACTCAGAGCCGGGTACGACGTGGCCTTCGGCGCCGTCGGCTTTACGTACAACGGCCTCTCCGTTCCCGAGCATCCGGGCCTTTCCGGCGGCAAAAGCGTCAACGTGCCCGCCCGGATTGCCTTCGCCCCCACCGGCGGAAAACTGCTGCTGAACCTGTATCCCGGCAAGGGCGGGTTCCATTTTACGATGGGAGTCTATCTGGGTTCTTCCCGTCTTATGCGGGTGACGTTGAAAGACCTCCCCGACGACTACAATACGGCTGGCTTCAATGTGGACGGCTATCTGGTAAGAGCGCAGGACAATCGGATCAACGCCGCCGTGCGCGCTTCCGGCCTGGGTGGGGCTGAATTTGCCGTGAAACCTTATCTGGGAGTGGGCTTCGGCCGGGCCATCCGGGAAAACAAGAGGGTCTCCTTCAGCGGCGACATCGGGCTCATGTATATGGGGCGGCCTGCCGTCTATGCTCCCGGCGAGAGCCTTACCGGCCACACGCGTCAGATGGAGATAAGCAGCGAGCATCTGTCGCAGCTCTCCTCCTTCGAAAAAATAGCGAAATGGGCCGTCGTCTGGCCTCTCCTGCAGTTCAATGTCTATGTAAAACTTTTCTAAACGATATGAAAAACGTATTGTTCAAACTTTCCCTTTTAACCCTTCTGTCGCTTCTTTTTGCCTGCAACAAGTCCGATGTCGGCACAAGCGAACCCAAATATGCCGCCCATGCCGGCAAACTGATCCTGAAGGACGCCACGGTCAAAAGCGAGGCCCCTGCCCCGGGAACCGTGCAGAGCATTGAGCTGGGCGAAAGCGGCCTGTATGCGGTGGGACGCGCCACCGGCGGAGCCTCCCTTGACTACAGCAGCGGAACGTATACGGTTCAAGGCCAAACCTATTCCCTGCAGGGCTTCGGGACGCTGGAATTCGACAACGGAAAAGCCGGAGACGTGTCCGTGAAGGTCACTACGCCCGGCGGCGCACAGACGGTATCGGCCACTTTCCGGAAAGCCTCCGAGTCCAATCCGCTGTACCGCACATGGACCATCGAGAAGACCCGCGTGAACATTCACGCCTGGGTGAACGCCAGTGCCGATTTTCCCGGCTGCAACCTGTACGACATCGCCAAGTTCGCCCGGGACAACGGCCATGACGCCCCGGCCGATTTCTCCCCCGATTTTGCCGTAA
>CADBHY010000137.1 GCA_902794615.1 uncultured Bacteroidia bacterium | reverse complement strand
GCTGAAGGCCGATTTTGAAGCCCTGGGCCTTCCGGTGCAGAGCCCCTATCCGCCCCGGGCGCTGGGGGAGGCCATGTGCAAAGACAAGAAGGCCGCTGGCGGCCGGGTGAAATTCATTCTTCTGAAGGCGCCGGGAGAACCTGTCATTCAAGAACTTACCGTAAACGAGGCCATAGATGATCTGCGTTAGCATACAGAATAAAGAACTGCCGGAAATCCTGGAACTGTTGGAGACCGTGGAGATGGCGGAAATCCGCCTGGACCGCTGCGCTCTGGACGACGAGCAGATAGAGCAGCTGTTCGAAGATTCGGACGTGCCGCTCATTGCCACCTGCCGCCTGAGTGAGGAGTCCCAGGCCCCGGAAATCCTGGAGAAAGCCATCCGGGCCGGCGCCAAGTATGCCGACCTGGAGATGGAAGCCCCCGCCGCCGTGGGCCGCCGCATCCGCGAGGCCTGCCGCTCATGCGGAACGGTGCTCATCCGTTCCTACCACAATTTCACGGACACCCCGCCGCTGCCGGTGCTCGAGTCCATCTTGGAACGCGCCCGCAGCTTTGGCGGCGAAGTGGTAAAAATAGTAACCACAGCCACCTCCAAGGCCGATAATGAGACGCTGAAGGCGCTGTATGGCAGCGCCGCCCCCGGCACCCTGGTAGCTTTTGCCATGGGAGAGGAAGGGCGCGAATCCCGGATGGAAGCCCTGCGGCAGGGCGCCCCCTTCACCTACGCCTGCGTGAGCGAGGAAGAGGCCACCGCCCCCGGCCAGTGGAAAGCTTCGGAAATGGCACAGGCCCTCTATGGCAACTTCCGTTTTGTCAAGGCTTCCGGGCTGCCGATGCCCTCTTCCAAGAGCTTTGCCCAGCGGGCCGTCATTGCCGCCGCCTTGGCACAGGGCACTTCCCGCTTGAGCGGCTATTCGCCCTGCGGAGACAACGAGAGCGCGCTGGCCGTGGCCCGGGCCTTGGGCGCAAAAGTAAAAATAGACGGACAAACGCTTGAAATAGAGGGTATTGGTGCAGAGCCCGGCTGCCTGAAACTACCTGAACTGCACACTGGAGAGTCCGGCTTGCTCACCCGCCTGATGGTGCCGCTGCTCTCTGTCCTGAACCGGGAGCCGGTGCGCGTGACGGGAGAAAAAACCCTTTTGGGCAGGCCCCTGACGGGAGCCCACGACATCATGGCCGCCTATGGCGTACGCCTGTATCCGGAACAGACCGGAGCCCGCCGCGACGACTGCTACCTGCCCCTCAAAGTGGCCGGGCCCCTGATTCCCGGCCGGGCCGATGTTTCCGGCAAAGGCGGCTCCCAGCTCCTTTCCGGCCTCCTTGCTGCCCTGCCGCTGGCCGAAGGGAAATCGGCCCTGTATGTGCAGGAACCGCGGAGCATCCCCTACCTTTTCATTACGGTGGACGTGCTCAAGAAATTCGGCATCCGGATGGGCTCGGAGATGGAAGGCGGGCCGGAGTTCATGGAAACGCAGGACTGGAGCCTCTGCACCGGCGTGAACTTCTTCATAAAGGGCGGCCAGCGTTATCAGGCGGCTCATTTTTCCATCGAGGCCGACTGGTCCGGCGCGGCACCCTTCCTGGTGGCCGGCGCCCTCTTCGGAGAGGTGGAGGTGGAGGGCTTGGACACCGAGAGCCTTCAGGCCGATATTTCCATCATGGACATCCTTATCCAGGCGGGGGCCTGCATGTCCCAGACAGACGGCCCCACGGGGCCCATCCATGTGCGGAGAGCTCCGCTGAGCCCTTTCCATACAGACCTCAACAACTGCCCCGACCTCTTCCCCATGGTGGCCGTGCTGGCGGCCTTCTGCCCCGGAGAGAGCCACATCCTGGGCGTGGAGCGGCTCCGCCACAAGGAGACGGACCGCGCCGCCGCCATTGAGGAGGCCCTCCGGCAGATGGGCGTTCCCGTACGGGTGGAAGAGGACGAGATGGTGGTGGAAGGCACGGGCCTCACGCAGCGCCTGGCTACCGGCCGTCTTCTGAAAGGCGGAAAGTTTGCCTCTCACTCCGACCACCGCATGGTCATGGCCCTGAAAGTGGCCGCCTTGGGGGCCGACAGCCCCGTAGAAATAGACGACGTTGGCTGCGTGGCGAAGTCTTTCCCTGATTTTAATGAACTGTTTGACAAACTATGAACACTTTTGGCAATAAATTCAGAGTCAGTATTTTCGGTGAATCCCACGGCCCCCGCATCGGGGTGACGCTGGACGGCG
Source organism: uncultured Bacteroidia bacterium (assembly GCA_902794615.1). Taxonomy (GTDB): domain Bacteria; phylum Bacteroidota; class Bacteroidia; order Bacteroidales; family UBA932; genus Cryptobacteroides. Next base: position 2,039 of record CADBHY010000137.1, on the reverse strand, counting down.
TGTTGCCCGGCATTCCGCTCACCGAGGCCGATTTTACGGCCGATTTGGCCCGCCGCAAGGCCGGCGCTCCGGGCACGACGCCCCGCGTGGAAAACGACCTCCCGGAAATTGTTTCCGGCGTGTACGAGGGCCGCACCACCGGCGCCCCGCTCACCATCCTCTTCCGCAACGAAAACACCCGCAGCGAAGACTACGAGCAGTTCCGGAAGCATCCCCGTCCCGGCCAGGCCGATTTCACCGCCAACCTTAAATTCGGCGGTTTCAACGACCCCCGCGGCGGCGGCCATTTCAGCGGCCGGCTCACCCTGGGCGTTGTGGCCGCGGGTGTAGTGGCCAAGAAGATGCTCTATTTTGCCCGCTTCAATGCCCGTTTGGTGCAGGTGGGTGGTCTTACGGAGGCATCGGCCTGGCCGGAGGCCCTGAAGGCGGCCCAGGCTGAAGGAGACTCCCTGGGCGGGGTGGTGGAATGCACGGTGGAAGGCGTTCCCATCGGCCTGGGAGAACCCTTCTGGAACAGTGTGGAAAGCCAAATTTCCCATGCCATCTTTGCCATTCCCGGCGTACGCGGCATTGAATTCGGAGACGGCTTTGCGGCTGCCGCCATGAAGGGATCGGAGCATAACGACCCCTTCCCGGAGCACCACTGTCATCACGGGGAAGGCGGTTGCCACCACGAAGAAGGTGAAGAGCACCATTGCGACTGTCATTCTGAGCGCAGCGAAGAATCTCACGAGTGCTGCCACGGGGAAGGCGGTTGCCACCATGAAGAGGGTGGAGAACACCACTGCTGCGGCCGTCACAAACGCCCCCAGCCGCCTGTGACCAACCACGCCGGCGGCGTGAACGGCGGCATCACCAACGGCAATCCCGTGGTGTTCCGCGTAGCCTTCAAACCCACTTCCAGCATTGCCAAAGCCGGCATCCCGGGGCGGCACGACGTGTGCTTTGCCCTCAGGACGCCGGTGATTGTAGAGGCCATGGCCGCCATCGTCCTTGTAGATTTGGCGTTATAAGCTTGCGACAGTAAAAAGTAACACGAGGCGTTGAAGACAAGCAGAAGAAAACAAAGTCTATTGATAAGAGAATGACAAGGAAGAACGAAATAGTAGTAAAAGATGTTACCATCAAAACAATGTCAAAAAACGGCGTTGACTACATTTGCATCACTGATATAGCCAAGCAGAAGAACGTTATTGACCCCAACGGAGTAATTGCCAATTGGATGCGCAACCGCAATACCATCGAATTTCTTGGCATTTGGGAGACGTTGAACAACCCTGGTTTTAACCCCCTCGAATTCGAGGGGTTTAGGCAGGAGGCCGGACTGAATGCTTTTACGATGTCACCAACGCGGTGGATTGAGGCAACCAATGCCATTGGACTCGTCTGCCAAGCAGGCCGATACGGAGGCACGTATGCCTACTCAGATATTGCCTTTGAATTCGCTTCGTGGATTTCGGTAGAGTTCCGTTTGTATCTCGTCAAGGAGTTCCAGCGCCTGAAGGCCGACGAGCAGAAACTGCTCGGATGGTCGGCCAAGCGCGAATTGTCTAAAATAAATTACCGCATTCATACTGATGCAATCAGACATCATCTTATCCCGGAGGAGGTTGCCCGTGAGCAGGCCAGCATTATCTATGCCGAGGAGGCAGACGTCTTGAATGTCGCCTTGTTCGGCATGACTGCCAAGCAGTGGCGCGAGGCCAATCCCAACTTAAAGGGAAATATCCGCGATTATGCCACCATCAACGAGCTGATTTGCCTGTTAAATATGGAAAACATCAATGCCGTTCTCATTAATGACGGCATTCCTCAGGGTGAGCGACTCATCAAACTCAATCAAATTGCCATTCAGCAGATGCAAGTGCTGGAGGGGGATGAGGAGAGGAAGTTGTTGAAATAGAATTCAAAGATTGTAGGTTATATGAACGACAAGGGTCTGGGTTAATGTGCGGAATCAAGATAGGAAAAGAAAGAAATATAGAACGAATAGAATCGTAAAAAAATATGGCCGCTAATGAGAAGCATAGCATAGAAGA
>CADBHY010000136.1 GCA_902794615.1 uncultured Bacteroidia bacterium | reverse complement strand
CGGGGACCCGGCCACCCTGGGCCAGGCGGCGGTGATCCTGGCCCGGCTGGACAGCCTGGCGGCCTCCACCGCCCTGGACTACGGGGACCCGGCCAACTGGGTCTGGCAGGAGACGGAGAAGACCTGGCGGCCCGCCGACGTCTTCTTCCTTGGCCCCACGGCCTACAGCGGCGGCGAGAGCTGCAACCTCTCCCTGTCCGACCAGGCCACCCGGCGGGACTTCGCCGGGCTGGTGACGGCGGAGAAGGGGATCTACGACAACAAGGCCCGGTTCTTCGCCCCCTATTACCGTCAGGCCGCTCTCACCGTCTACAACCTCCCCGAGGCCCAGCGGCGCCAGTACCTGGCCGTGGGCTACCGGGATGTGGCCGACGCCTTCCAATACTATTTAGACCACTACGACCGGGGCGGCCCCATCATCCTGGCGGGGTTCTCCCAGGGGGCGGAGCTGGTCCTGGACCTGCTGGAGGACTTCTTTGACGACCCCGCCCTCCAAGACCGCCTGGTGGCCTGCTACGCCATCGGCTGGCGGGTGGAGCCCCAACGGGCGGCCGCCTGCCCCTGGCTGACGCCCGCGGCGGGGGAGACCGACGGCGGGGTGGTGGTCTCCTTCAACAGCGAGGCCCCGGGGGTCACCGACTCCCTGCCGGTGCCCGCCGGCACCCGGACCCTGGCCATCAACCCCCTGAACTGGCGGACCGACAGCAAACCGGCCAGCCGGAACCACAACCGGGGGGCCTGCTACGCCGACCCCTATACCGGGGACGTGATCCAGGAGGCCCCCGCCTTCACCGGGGCCTGGCTGGACGGGGACCGGGGGACCCTGAAGCTGGCCGACGTCTCCCCCCTGGACTACCACGGCTCCCCCCTCTTTCCCGCGGGGGTGTATCACCGGTACGACACCGTCTTTTTCTATCGGGACCTGGAATGGAACGTCCAGGGCAGGATCTATGCCTGGCAGATCCGGCACATGGCCCCCGGGCTGTGGAAAAGCCTGTGGAACAGCCCCACAACGGGAAAAAGTGGCGGATAACAAACAAATCACCAAGCTGTGAGGAAGATCATATTATAAGAAAAAAAGGTATGATTCCCATTTACATTTCACAAATTTTCTGCTATGATGCAAGCGTAAAATTGTGTACAATATGCCCCAGCAGAAGAAATGTCACGGCCTGCCCATCCCACGGAAATCCGCGCTGAAGGGAATGATGACGCGATGCGGCAGACTCTATATGAATTCTGCTGCCGGAATAATAAGGACTTGCTTCTCCTACAATGGGATACAGAGAAAAATGCGCCGCGAAAGCCGTCTGACGTTTCCGCGGGGAGCCAGCGCCTTGCGTGGTGGATCTGTGAGAAGGGGCATTCCTGGCGGGCCCAGATCAAATCCAGGGTATCCGGCTGCGGCTGCCCGGTCTGTTCCGACAGGCTTGTTGTGGCGGGTGAGAATTCCCTGGCAGATGTCGCTCCGGAGCTTGTGTGTCAATGGGATGCCGAGAAAAACGCCCCATTGACGCCCCAGCAGGTAACTGCGGGCACCTTACGCAAGGTCTGGTGGAAATGCGAAAAAGGCCATTCGTGGAAAGCTTCCGTCGCCTCGCGGGTGCATCAGAAGGCAGGCTGTCCCATCTGTGGCGGGAAAATGGTGCAGAAAGGGTTCAATGATCTGGCGTCTTTTTATCCCGCGCTTGCCAAGGAATGGGATGCGTAGAAAAACGGAGCGTTATCGCCGGAGGCCGTCACGCCTGCCAGCAACCGCAAGGCGTGGTGGAAATGTCCGTTGGGCCACAGCTACTCCGCCGTGATTTCTTCCAGAGCGCTCCGCGGAAGCGACTGCCCCTATTGTGCGGGAAGCAAAGCCCTTGCCGGATTCAACGATCTTGCCGCAAAAGCGCCGGATGTGGCGGCGCAGTGGCACCCGACCCTCAACGGAAACCTGACGCCGGAGATGGTAACGCCCGGAAGCCACCGCCGCGTCTGGTGGCAGTGTCCCCAGGGCCATGTATGGAAGGCTCTGGTCTACTCCCGCACGGGGGAGCAGAAATGCGGCTGTCCGGTCTGCGGCGGCTCCCTGAACGGGGCCCGCAGGGCCCGGTATGAGCAGTCCCTGCGGGAAACCGCCGGGGATTTGTGATACAGACGCTCCGCCGTGAGCGCCCGGACCGTTTCTCCTGATTGGAAAATTCAGCGGCCATGCCGCTTTTACATAACCATTTTTCAGAAAAAGGAGAGGTTTCATGAAAAGAAGGATTTTGTCATCCCTGATGGCACTTGTGCTGGTGTTCGGGCTTCTGCCCGCCACGGCCTTCGCGGAAGAAACACCGGACGCGGAACTTGAAGTGACCGCTGTCGGGGCTCCGTCCGCGGAAGAAGGGGAGACGCAGCTGGCTGCTCCCAAGGTAAAAATCGGTAACACGGTGTATGACACCTTGGAAGCCGCTGTTACCGCAGCGGCAAGCGGCGATACCATCCAGCTGGGCACGGGTAACTATACGCTATACAAGGTCAACAGCACAGGGCATACCAAAGGCAAAGACTTGACCTTTGTGGGTCAGGGAGCCGATAAAACAGGCTGGAATATCGGCGCGGAAGTTCCCGACCCGGCGAATTTCGGTACAGAGTACAACGGCGATTACAGCTTTGACGGCGCAGGAACAGTTACGTTCAAGAACATGACGCTCCGTTCCGGCAAAGCGGATTATCTCGGCTTTATCCGTGCGGATAAAACGGTTGTTGAGGATTGTATAATCAATGGCAAGACCTTCTACTGGGGCTATAAGTCCGCAGCGTTTACGAATACCACATTCAACTGCCCGAGCGGAGATTACGCAATCTGGACGTACAGTTCACCTACCATGACCTTTGACACCTGTACCTTTAATTCTTCCGGTAAGGTCATCAATGTCTATACCGATGCTGGTGCGGGCAAGCAGAATATTACGGTCAACTTTAAGGACTGCACGGTTAACGGTTTTAGCGTGAAGCAGGTGCTGAATGTCAATGACAGTTATATGGGAGACTATAAGTATATCCTTAATATCTCCGGAAATAATACGGTTTCCGGTGTGCCGTATGACAAGGTCACCTGTTCCCGTTTGTATGGTTTTGGCGGAAAGACTGGAAACAACACAGGCAGATTGGATGTAAGCATCGACGGTACGCCTGTTTGGGCAGAGAGTAAGATGCTCACGCACAAATACTCTGCCGGCGAGCAGGACAATGCGTTTGATGTAGCTTACGGAGAGTGGGAAAAGAAACCGGACGGCGCCAAAACCCGCACCGTAACCAAAACCTGCAACTACTGCGGCTATCAGGAAAAAACAACGCAAAACGCAGAGGCAGACCCCATTGAGTGGGACGTCTCCAAGTCCAAGATCGCCACAAAGCTGGATACCAGTACCTGGACCTCCAATGTAACGCTGTCCCTGCCCAGCGCGGAGGAAAATCTGGCATCGGATGTGGTGTTCGTGCTGGACAAGTCACAATGCCGCAACGCATCCGCGACAGCTGCGCAGGAGTTGGTGTCCCAGCTGCTTGCACAGCAGGAGTTGGAAAAAGCCACACTGAAAGTCGGTGTGGTTGCCTTTGGCGGAACAGCAATCGTTGTTCGTGATCTGGAAAAGATAACGGATGCGGCGGATCTTACTGCCGCAGTGACCGATGGAAATATTCGGGGCCTGCACGGCACCAATATTCAGGCCGGTCTGATCGAAGCCGATAAGATGCTTTCCAAAGACACAGAGGTTTCCGATAATAGAAAGTATGTCGTTTTGATTTCCGACGGACATACCTATGAGTTCTCCAAGGAAGATGAATATGGCGATTATGCCGATGGTGCGGCCGAGTTTAATGGCTTGAAAACCTATGGCATTTACAGTGAGACTGATCTGTACGCCTATGCCTATGGCATCAGTTATACCATCCACAGCCTGCATGATCAGTACTATACCGGGGATTACAACTTGGAGGATGGCTCCTATAAGAAGGGCTGGAGCGGAAGCTACTTGACGGATGACAAATATAAGACCGGTACACCGGGAAATTCCAACGAGGTCGGGAACGTCTACGAGATGCCCTATGGTACCTGGGATAAGTATCTGGATCACATTACCGAAGTTGTCAAAGCGGATAACGGCAAGTATGATGTGCAGTTGACTTATGATGGCGGTGACTACGGATATCAGTGCATCGGCAGCAACAAGTCTAAGGCAGATCGTGCTGCTTTGGCGGATAGCATTCTTGGCAAAGATAACTACATCAAGTGTGGCTTGGATGCGGACGGAAAGGACAATCAGCTGATGC
>CADBHY010000135.1 GCA_902794615.1 uncultured Bacteroidia bacterium | reverse complement strand
GGAGGCCGAAGGCCAGCAGGGGATAGTGGCTTACGGCGGTGAAAAAAGCTTCTATGGTTTGGCCGGTAAGGGTGCGGCCGCTCCGGTCGCTCACAGAGACGGAAACCATAACCGGGAAGCCCGGATGCACTTCCTGGATGCCGTACAGGGCCGCTTTTGTGTTGAGGGCGTCAAAGGAGGTCTCCAGAAGGAGAAAGTCCACGCCCCCTTCTATGAGGGCCCGGGCATGGGCGGCTCCCCGGGCTGCAGGCCAAATTGCTGGATTTGCGTACCCATGACCCCGTCCAACCGGAGCACGCGGGCTCTAAGCTCGTTTTCTAACATAACCGAAGCGAAGATAATATTTTTTCGGAAGAAGTTGGCAGCCCGGGGTTCCTAAAATATTGAGGATTTCTCCTAAAAAAATTAGGAGATTAGAAAATTATCGCTATCTTTGCATCGTAACTTAGTTTGGAAAAGAAGCGATGAAACAGAAACTCACAGCAAAAGAAGAGGAACTGATGAACATTTTCTGGGCCCACGAGCCGTTGTTTATCAGGGACTTAATAAGTTATATGCCAGAGCCCAGGCCCCATTACAACACGGTGGCCACCCTGGTGAAGTTCCTAGAGGAAAAGGGATTTGTGGAGCGGGAACCTATGGCCAACTCCTTCCGTTATAAGGTGAAAATCACCAAGCGGCAATATCACGGAGATACCGTGTCCGAGGTGGTGGCGCGCTATTATGACAATTCTTACCTGAGCCTGGTGTCCCAGTTTGTGGAAGAGGACAAGATGGATATCCAGGAACTGAAGGACCTGATTTCCCAAATTGAAAAGAACAAGAAATGACACCGTTCCTGTTATACATTGGAAGAGCGGGGCTTTACCTGGGCCTGTTTTACGCCTTTTACCTGCTGGTGATGCGCCGCACCACTTTCTTCCGGCTCAACCGCGTGCTGTTGCTGGCCGGTTCTTACTTGTGCCTGCTGCTGCCCTTTATCCCGCTCAGGACCGTATCGGCCTCTGCCCTGGCTTCGGGGCTGACGATGACGGGCGTCGGGGCCGCCGACATTTCCCGGAATCTGTCAGCTTCTTTCCCCTGGAAGGAGGCTCTTCTGGCGCTCTACCTTGCCGGCGCACTTGTTACGCAGGCGCTTTGCCTCATATCGGCCTGGAAGATGGGACGGCTCATCCGGAAAGGGGAAGCCGTCAAGACGGAAGGCTGCACGCTGGTTCTGCTGGAAGGGGAGATGTCCTCTTTCAGCTGGGGCCGGAAGGTGGTGATGAGCCGGAAAGACCTCCGGGAGAATCCCGCCATCTTCACGCATGAGAAGATGCATGTACGGCACCGCCACTCGCTGGACTTCCTCCTCTTCCTACCCCTCCAAATCCTTTTCTGGTGGAATCCGCTGGTGTGGATTACCCGGGAGGAGTTGCGCCTTCTGCACGAATATGAGGCCGATGAGGGCGTTATCCAAAATGGCATCGATGCTACCCAATACCAGTTATTACTTGTGCGGAAAGCCGTGGGAGAACAACGCTTCACCCTGGCCAGCGGCTTCCAGCACGCCAAACTGAAAAACCGAATTACCATGATGCTCAAACCCACTTCTTCCGGCTGGATGCGCTATGCCTATCTGGCCATGATTCCCACGCTGGCAGCCCTGATGTATGCCTGCAATCCTTCCAAAAACGTGGCCGATCCAAAGCCGGTGCCTGCCGAGGCAGAGGTGGAGGCGGAGGCCCCTGCCGCCGAACCTGCCGTCACCAAGTCCGTCGACGCCGGTGTCGTTGAATGCGACGTGCCTGACGCTGATGCCGTTGAAAAAGAAGCCATTCCTTTCCGGCTCATTGAAAAGAAGCCCACCTTCAACGGCGGAGATGCCAACGAGTTCTCCAAATGGGTGAATTCCCAGCTCACTTATCCGGCCCAGGCAAAGGCCGACGGCGTTCAGGGCCGGGTGACGCTGAAGTTTACCATAGGTTCCGACGGCGTACTCCGCGATGTCAAGGTGCTGCGGGGCGTGCGGGAAGACTTGGATGCCGAAGCCGTCCGTGTGATATCGGCTTCTCCCCGCTGGGCTCCCGGAGAGCAGGACGGCAAACCTGTAGCCGTCACTTTCGTATTCCCTGTTATTTACCAGCTCAGATAATGAAAAGGATAGCCTTTGCTCTGCTGTGGATGATGGTCTGCGTGCCACTGGGGGCGCAGACCACCCACCGCGATTCCGTGCTGGCCCAGGCGCGGTACCTGAAAAGCATATACCGCATAGATGAGGCCGTAGAGCTGCTTTCTGCCCTTGTCCGGCCGGGCGGCATGGACGAAGGCGTCCTTTCCGAACTGGCCGACTGTCATTTCCAGAGCGGAGACCTGGCGGGCGCGGCGGGGACGTATTTCATGTTGTCGGCCCACCAGCCGGAGAATGTCCTCTATCAGATCCGGCTGATGCAGGTGTATTATCGGCTGAAAGCTTATCCCCAGAGCATCCAGGCTGGCCTGGCGGTGCTGCAGCGGGATTCCATCCCCGCCGTGGTAAGCTATATAGGAGACGGGTTCAACCAGATGGGACAGGCCGATTCGGCCCTGTGGTATTATCGCCGTTCCCTGGCCCTGAAGCCCCGGAACGAGACCACGCTCTCCAAGGCCATGGGCATCCTGCTTGGCGAAGGGGATTTTGACGGGGCGATATCGATGGCCGAACCCTTTCTTTCCGAGGACCCGGACAATGTCACCATAGCCCCGCTGAAGGGCCTAGCGCTGTATTCGAAGGGGGATTATGAGCATGCTGTGAAGGTGTTCCAGCGGCAGGAGGACATCGGCAACGACAGTTACCCCATCCATTATTACCTGGGACAGAGCTACTGGCATACTCTGGTCATCTACAGGGCCGAGCAGGAGCTTCTGGCCGCCTGGCAGATAGACTCCAGCGATGTGAACCTGGCATACTCCATTGCCGCCGTCAAGGCCGAGGCATACCGTCCTTTCGAGAAAGACGTGAAGCTTTGGCTGGACAAGGCGCTGCAGATGCTGGAGCCGGACCATGCCGTCCTGTCCCGGGTTCACCAGCAATATGGCCTGGCGTATTACAAGAGGCAGGATTCCTGGGACCAGGCCATCGGCCACTACATTCAGGCCTACAAGTACAATCCCAAGTTTATATCGGCCCTTTCCACCATCGCCTATTGCTATCAGCAGAAAAAGGATTACAAACAGGCCGTGGAATGGTACGAGAAATACCTGAAAGTGGCAAAGCCAGGTTCCAAGGGCTATGATTTCGCCGCAGACAACCTGGCTTATGTCAAAAGTGAGCTTTTTATGGAAGAGGCCCGGTAGTTAGTTAAGGGATATCTTCCTGAAAGTTATTTCGTGATAGACGCTGTAACCTATTGCCACCAGGGATTGATTAATCACGGCAGAGTCTTCGCTGTTTAAACCTAAGACCAGTTCCCCGGCCGTAAGGCGCTTAATAATCATGGGCTCCTGGCCAGAGGGATCGTTCGGATCCTTCATGATGAGCTGGTTCCCCTCGATGGAATAAATCAGGTTTTGGATGATGGGTTCTTCATCCTCATAGATAGAAGTGAGTTTTCCGCCTTTTTCGAAACGTAAGACGAGGTCTTCGTCTCCTTCCATGAGGTATTCATCATAGATACGATCCTGGACACTCTCGATGGCCTCGGCCCATTCTTCTGCGTCTTCCGGTTCTTCCCAGAGTCCCAATTTGATCATGTCGTTGAGATAGGTGGCAGGAGATACGGGCTCACCGTTTTTGAGGATGGTACGGGAGCGGGAATAACCTTTCCATGAGCCCAGGATGAGGCTGTCGTCCTGGTTGTTTTTGTTGCAACCGGTTATCAGAAGGCCGGCAAAGGCGGCCAGAAGGAGCAAGAATCTTTTCATGGTGCTAAATAGTTGTGTTATTGTCGGATGCAAAGGTAACAATTATTTTTGTTATCTTTGTTATGCAATCTTAACCACTGTCATGAAACACTTGATAACTGAAGCCCTGACGCTTTGCTTTTTCGTTTTAACATGCTGTGCACCCCGGCAGAATGAGGTGGCAGGCGGTTTGCAGCCGAAGGACATCATTCCGGCGCCAGCAGAGTAATTGGTCACATCTTCCCATTCGTCCTTGGGGAAGGCGTCGTCGGTTCCGGCGAACTCGTCCACTATCTCTACATACACTTTGTTCCCTTCGGCCGTTACTTCCTGGAGGCTCTGGGCTTTCAGCGGGGCTGCCATGATGAGGGCTGCGGCCACGGCAATCAATGAGGTGATGGTCCGTTTCATGATTCAATCAGAATGGTTAGCGTGCCAATTACAGGTTGTCGTAGGCTTCGATGGCTTGCGACAGGCGCTGCTCCAGTTCTGAGAGGAGATAC
>CADBHY010000134.1 GCA_902794615.1 uncultured Bacteroidia bacterium | reverse complement strand
AAGGTAAAGACGGCCGCTCCCCGGAAACGCTCCTACAAGGAGCAGCAGGAGCTCAAGGCCCTCGAAGAGGCACTCCCCCGTCTGGAAGCGGAAAAGGCCGATTTGGAACAGAAACTCTCCGGCGGGCAGCTGCCGCTTGCAGAGATTCAGGCGGCATCGGCCCGCTATGGCGCGCTGCAGGAAGAACTGGACGCCGCGGAAATGCGCTGGCTGGAACTCTCGGAATGAAATACCTTCTGAATACCTCGACGGACCCGCACCGGAACATGGCCTTCGACGAATTTGCGCTGGAGGCGCTCACCCTGCCGGAGCCCGTTTTCTATCTCTGGCAGAATGCGCCTTCGGTGATTATCGGCCTTAACCAAAGCCCGTATGCAGAGGTGAACCTGCCCTTCCTGCAGGAAAAAGGCATTGTCCTGGCCCGGCGGGTGACGGGCGGCGGAGCGGTGTACCACGACTGGGGCAACCTCAATTACAGCATCGTGGGAAGCATCCGGGCCATGGAAAACGCCTTCGAATGGGTGCCCGAAGCCCTTTGCGCCCTGGGCGTACCCGCCCGCCGGACCGGCCGCAACGACATTCTGGTAGATGGGCGCAAATGCTCCGGCTATGCCAAAAGGCTGAGCCGCGGCCGAATGATGATTCACGGCACCCTCATGTGGGATGTGGACCTTCAGACGCTCACTGAGGCCCTCCGGGTGCCGGGCAGCAAGGTGGACGCCGCCGGGGTGGCCTCCGTCACAAGCCGGGTGGCCAATCTGAAGGACTACCTGCCCCAATACGGCTCCCTGGAAGCCTTCCGGGAAGCCCTGCATGCCCTGCTGTCGGCCGGAGACGGCCCCTGTCCCCTTCCGGAAGACGCCGCGCAGCGGATTAAAAGCCTGGAGCGGGAAAAATTCGGCCGATGGGAATGGATTTACGGCCATGCCCCCGAGAGCACCCACTGCAAGCGGCAGAAATTTGCCTGCGGCACCATCGAAGTCCATTACAACCTCAAACGCGGCGTGCTGTCGGAGGTATCCTTCCTGGGAGACTTCATCGGCGACCGGCCGGCACAGGAGCTGGCCCGGAAGCTGAAAGGGCTGCGCCCGGAACAGCTGGCGTCCGCCGATGCAGGGGCGTACTTCGACGGCCTGTCGGCCCGGGAATTTGCTTCGCTCTTCACAGACTGAGTATTTGCACTTTAAGGATAAAATCCTTACATTTGTAAGATTTTACAGCAAAACGGACCCAAGAATGAACTTCTTACAGAAAACTATTCTGACTGCAGCCCTTCTGTTTGCCGGCACGTCGGCGGCCTTTGCGCAGGCCTACAGCGGAGAGCGCAAGTTTGACGGCGTTCACAAAAACGAAATCAACGGCAGCCTGTTCTTCGGAGAAAACGTGGTCACCGGCTTCTACTTCGGAGAAAACGCCATCTACACGCACCACTTCACCCCGCGCTGGAGCATATCGGCTGGTCAGCAGATTCAGTTCCTCAAGCAGGTTTACGCCATCGATGTCACAGGCACCTACCGCATCCCCATCCTCAAGAAAACCAACCTGTACATAGACGGCCGCGTCATGTATTCCCGCTACCAGCGCTGGAAGGTGAACGAGCCGGTGGTCAACCTGTCTGCCTATCTGGAAACCACCTATTTCGACCTCCGCTGGGGCTGGAGCTTCATCAGCTACCACAAACAGGACGTGAAGGAAGAATACAAGAGCTACACCAGCTCCAGCTATACCGAGCCGCTGGTGATGACCCTCCAGCTGGGCATCAACATCCGTCCCCGGAACCATCCCTGGAACCTGGGCCTGTTCATCCGCAACTTCGACCAGTACTACTACGAGAACTGGAACATCAACTGGGGCCTCCGTTTCCATTGCACCCTTCCCCTGGACATGAAACTGTTCAGCGAACTCAATGTCCGCCCCGCCGGCTCCATCAGCCAGCTGGCCACCCGTTACGAAACCTCCCTGAAAGTGGGACTCAAATATGTCTGGTAGTATGAAAAAGAAGCTTTCCCTCTATATCCTCCTCGCGGGTCTGTGCACCCTGGCCTCCTGTCAGAAACTCAGGGACAAAATCAGCCCCCAGGGCATCCTGATGGCGGGAACGGCGGTGGAAGAGCGCGTAGAAATGTCCAACCTCTTTTACAAGGACCACATGGACGACCAAGTCTATCTGACCGTGAAAGGAGACTACACCTTCCTGGTAGGGGCCGACAGCCACGTCACCACAGACCCCGGCCGCATGGACGAGATGCTGGCCATCGGCCTTGAGAACGACGACCTCTTCTACGCCCACCTCGGAGACATAGCCGATACAAAACCCCAATACTACATTACCTTGGACTCCCTGCTGAAGGAAGCCAAACTCCGTTATGTGGAAAAGTATTACCACAAGAAAAACGAGTACGAATGGGTGGCCAACACCAACGAGGACGAAAACCCGCTCAGCTCCACCTATGAGGAAATCCCCTTCCCCTTCTTCCCGGTGGTAGGCAACCATGACATCACCCACAACGGCTGGGCCCTGTGGAGCAATATCTTCCACTCGTCCTTCTATGAGGTTGATGTGATTAACATCCTGGACGACGAAGACTTTGCCGTCGACCACCTCATTTTCCTGGACAGCGCCAGCGGCACCCTGGGCCAGAAGCAGATAGAGCTGATTAACCAGGGTGTACTGGACGGAAAATATGGCGACGGCTCTACACCCTACCGCTATACTTTCGTGTTCTCCCATACCAACATCTTCCGTCCCCAGTTCTTCGAATTCGCCTCCACCTTTACCAGGGAAGAAACTTACTTCCTGCTGGACCAGTTCGAGAAATGGAACGTGAACATCGCTTTCTGCGGGCATGTGCATACCTGGGACGAGCGAAACTTCAACGGTGTCCACTACCTTACGCTGGACTCCATGTGTGAAAAGAACAACCCGAATCCCGGCGACTACCTGGTACGTATCAATGTGGGCCAGGACGAACTGAGCTGGGAGCCTGTAAGAATGAATTACTCCATTAAAAAGAAATAAATCATGGCACGTCCCGGCACAGCCATAGGGGGCTTTGTTACCCTAATCATCCTGGCGGCCCTCGCCACCGCCCTGTATTTCAAGTTCTGGTGGGTGTTCTCTGACGGAACCAAGACCGGCGAACTCAATTCCCTCACCTACACAGGTTATGTGTTCAAAACCTACGAGGGAGAAATGATTCTCACCGGCTACGGCTCAAAGAACGCTGCCGGAACCGTCCAGTCCAAGACCTTCAAATTCTCCGTGGCCGACCGCGAAGTGGCCGAGAAGCTTAACCAGATGACCGGCCTCAGGGTTACCGTCCACTACAAGGAGTACAAGGGGGCCCTCCCCTGGAGAGGCTACGAAAAAGCCGTCGTCGACTCTGTGGCGGAGGAAGCCCCGGGCCAGACACCCGCTGCACCTTCACCGGATGATTTCTTCCTCTAAGCGTATGAAAGCCCTATTTTTAACTGCAGGCGCCCTTCTCGCCTGCTCTTTTTCTTTTGCCCAAAACCGCATCATCGACGTAAGGGAAGCCCATCCGGGCAAGGACCTCACCATGGAGGAAGCCATCTACCGGGGTGTGGGCTATGCCCGCAGACCCCGCCTCTTCCTGCAGGCCGACGGCAGCGTCACCGACAAACCTGCCTCCCGTCCCCAAGGCCGATATGCCCTCTACCAGGAGAAAGGCAGCCTCTATGCCAAGGACTTCGAGAAAGACCTCAACTTTGTGATTGCGCCCTCCGACGGACCCAACCTGGTTTACGGAGAAACGGTGAGCCGGAACGAGTTCGGCATTAACGACGGCTGGTACATGAGCCCGGACAGCAGCGCCGTGGCCTTCTATCGAAAAGACCAGAACAAGGTAAGCTGGTTCCCGCTTCTGGACATCCGGACCCGTACCGGAGAACTGAGGCAAATCAAATACCCCATGAACGGAATGGACTCCGAGGAGGTGGCCGTGGGCGTCTATCACTTTGCCACGGGCCGCACCGCCTACCTCCAGGTAAATGACTTCAGCACGGAGCGCTATATCACCAACATCTCCTGGAGCCCGGATTCCAAGTACGTCTATGCCCAGGTTCTGGACCGCAGCCAGCATCACCTGAAGCTGAACCAGTACAGGGCCTGCGACGGCAACTATGTGCGCACCCTCCTCACGGAGGACAACGAGGCCTGGGTGGAGCCGCTGGACCCGCTGTACTTCATCAAGGGCCGCACAGATGTCTTCCTCTACCGCACAGACAACCGGGACGGCTTCCGCAGCCTGTACCTGGTGGATACGCTGGGCAGCATCCGCCGCCTTCCCACCGCATCGGCCGATATCGCATACATGGACAATGACGGGACCGAGGTCTTTTATACCTCTGCCGAAAATTCGCCGGTGCAGAACCACCTTTACAAGATGAGGCTGCAACTGCCCCTGAGGAAGGCCGTGCAGAAGGCCAAGTTTTCCAAGCCGGTGCAGCTTACCTCCGGCCGGGGCTGGCACCATGTCCAGCTTACGCCGGACTGCAAATGGCTGCTGGACATCTGGTCCAATACCTCC
>CADBHY010000133.1 GCA_902794615.1 uncultured Bacteroidia bacterium | reverse complement strand
CGGATATAAGAAGTCAATACCTTCATGCTGCCGTCGGGGACAAAACAGATGTCGTCGGCGGCAGCGGGTATTAAGACCGTCTCTCCCTGGTGTACGGGAACTTCCTCGCCGTCCACTTCGATGGCGCCGCTGCCGGTGAGGCACATGACCACCAGGAAGGAATCAATCTCGGAAAGGTCCTTGGCGTAAGGCAGGGTGAGATCATAGATGCTGGTGGTGAAGTACTTGCAGCTTACCACTTCCTGCTCCTCGTTCTGCCGGGGCTCATAGTGGGTACGGTAGTCCGGATATACGGTGTAGTCGATAGCGTCTTTGGCCAGCTCCGTATGCACTTCGCGGGGCTTTCCGTCCAGGCCCAGGCGGCCGTAGTCGTAGATGCGGTAGGTGATGTTGGAGGTCTGCTGGATTTCTGCGATGAAGCAGCCGCCGCAGATGGCGTGGATGCGGCCTGCGGGCAGGAAGAAAACGTCTCCGGGGTGTACCTCATAGCGGGCCAGCACATCGGTGATGGTGCCGTCGGCCACCTTGGCGGCATACTGCTCGGGCGTTATCTTCTCCGTGAGGCCGGAGAGCAGGTGGGCGCCGGGCTCGGCATCCACCACGTACCACATCTCCGTCTTGCCCTTGGAGCCGTTGTGCCGTTTGGCGGCCAGCTCGTCATTCGGGTGTACCTGGATGCTCAGGTCGGAGAGGGCGTCGATGAACTTAATCAGCAGCGGGAACTCGTCTCCGGTGTTCTCATAGACGTGTTTTCCCACCAAATCGGCCTTGTACTCTTTCACCAGCTGGGCGATGGTCTTTCCCTTCAGGGGGCCGTCGGCCACTACGCTTTCATTGCCGGCCACGCCGGAGAGTTCCCAGCTTTCGCCGATGTGTTTCTGCTCTGTTTCAATGCCTTTGTACGGGGCAATCTTCTCTCCGCCCCATACAATGGTCTTAAGAATAGGTTCAAATTTTAGAGGACTCATACGCATTATTTTCCCATAATAAATTCTAAGGTGCCGCCGGCTACGATGTCTTCGTACTGGATGTAGGGGAGGGTGTAGGGCTTGCCGTTGAGCTTGACAGCCTTGATGTGAGGCTTCTGCGGGCCAACCCCCTTGGCGGTAATCACAAAGTCTCCGCCGGCCACCTTCACCGTCATCTTCTCAAACTGCGGAGCGCCGAACCAGAAACGCGGCAGGGCGGGTTCCACCTGGTAGAAGCCCATGGAGGAGAGCACCAGCCAGCCGCTCATCTGTCCCACGTCTTCGTTGCCGGCCAGGCCTTCCACGTCGTTGAAATACATTTCCTTATAGACCTGACGGATGCGGTCGGCCGCCTTGTCGGGCTGTCCCAGCATGGAGTAGAGGTAGAGGGTATGGTGGCTGGGCTCGTTGCCGTGGGCATACTGGCCGATGAGGCCGGAGATGTCCGGGGAGGCGTTTTCGCCTTCAATACGGTCCGGGGCCTCAAACAGGCCGTCCAGTTTGGCCAGGGTGGCCTCCTCCGAGCCGAAGAGGTTCACAAGGCCGTCCACGTCCTGAGGAACCAGCCACAGGTACTGCCAGCCGGTGCCTTCGGTGTAGTCGGAGGTCTCGTGGCGGGAGTAGATGGGGTCGAAGGGTTCGGTGAACTTGCCGTCCGTCTTGCGGCCGCGCAGGAACTGGGTTTCAGGGTCCCAGTAGTGGCGCCAGGAATGGCTGCGCTCAATAAACTCGCCGGCCAGTTTGTCCTGGCCCAGGGCGGCGGCCGCATTGGCCAGGGCGGCGTCTGCGATGGCATATTCCATGTCGTTGGCCACGGCTTCGTGGTACAGGTCGGCCGGAATGAAGCCGTAGGTGAGGCGGTAGTTCTGGCCGCGGTCGGGCATGTTGGCCGTGGTTACCATGGCGTCCAGGATTTCCTGGTCCGTCAGGCCGGCGCGGAAGCCTTTCACGACGGCGTCGGCAAAGACAATGAGGCCGGGATTACCCACCATGCAGTCTGTCTCGTTGCCCATCAGATGCCACACCGGGAGGTCTCCCTGCTCCTTGTAGATGCGGTAGAAGGTTTTTACGATATCGTTCATCATCTCCGGATGGATGATGGTCATCAGGGGCTGGGCGGCCCGGTAGGTGTCCCAGAGGGAGAAGGTGGTGTAGTTTTGGAAGTCTCCCTGGCGCACCACGTCGTCGGAGCCGCGGTACTGGCCGTCCACGTCGTTGTAGGCGCTGGGGGCAATCATGGTGTGGTAGAGGGCGGTGTAGAAGACGGTCTTGGCGTCTTTGTCCTTGCACTCGATGTTCATCTTGGAGAGTTCCTTGTTCCAGGCGGTGCGGGCATCGGCCTTTACGGCTTCAAAGTCCCAGCCGGGAAGCTCGGCATCCATGTTGGCGCGGGCGCCCTGGATGGAGACGGGCGAGAGGGCCACTTTTACCAGCACCTGCTGTCCGGCGGTGGTGTTGCCCAGGTCGCATCGGCCATAGAGGGCCTTGCGTTCACGTCCGCGTTCGCTGTCGCGGCCGGTGTTCTGCTCTACGGAGAAGTTTTCCAGCGGGGTGGAGAAGGTGGCCCAGAAGAAGATTTTCTGGTTCTTTGCCCAGCCGGTAGAGTAGCGGTAACCGCCCAGGGCGATAACCTGGCCGCCGTCGTTCTTGAGCACTTCGAAGCCAGCGTCGGTAACGTCGTCCCAGCAGCCGCCGTTCTCCAGGTCGAAGATGATGGCGGCGTCGGAGACCTCCGGGAAGGTATAGCGGTGCATGCCCACGCGGGAGGTGGCGGTGAGCTCGGCCGTGATGCCGTAGCGCAGCAGCGGTACGCTGTAGTAGCCGGGTTCGGTGATTTCCTTGCTGCGGTCGGCATAGCTCCAGGCGCCGCTCTCCGGCTTGTCTTCCGTTCCGCGGGCGGCCGTGGTGGGGCCGGTTACGGGCATGAGAGTGATGTCAAAGAGGTCGCCTATACCGGTACCGCTCAGGTGCGTATGGCTGAAGCCTATCACGGTGCTGTCGGAGTCATGATAACCGGAGCACCAGTCCCAGCTCTGGGGAATGCTGGTGGGGCCCAGCTGCACGAAGCCGAAGGGTACGTTGGCTCCCACGAACACATGGCCGTGGCCGCCGGTGCCAATTTTGGGATTCACGAAGGACGCCAGGTCTGCGTTGTCCTGGGGGGCGTTGCAGGCGGCCATGAGGAGGGCTGCCGCAGCAAATAATAGTTTTTTCATATCTTTTTTCATTCTGAGCGAAGCTTTTGTCATTCTGAGCGAAGCGAAGAATCTATTTTACAAAGTGCAGTACGCCCCAGCGCTCCGGCTGGTGCATGTCCACCATGCCGGTGGGGTTCCATACCCAGTTCTCTTCCGGGCCGCCTTCCTTGAGCCATTCCACGCGGGAGAAGCCAATCTTCCAATCCTTGTCCAGGAGTTCCTGAGGAGTCTGGAACTCCACGCAGAGGGAGGCGATGGGAATGGCCATTTCCACCGTCCAGCCCTTGTCCGTGTCGGAAGCGTCGTTGAGGGTGCCGTCCACGTGTACGGCGGTCTTGAGGCCGCGGAGGTCCCAGGGCAGGTAGAACTTGCCGCCGTCGCGGTACGGGCGATCCATCAGTAGGTCCATCACCGTATTGAGGGCATTGAGTTCAATCTCGAAGTAGAAGCGGCAGTCTTGGTCCGGGTCTATGAACACTTCCCAGTCGTTGTCGTGGTAGATGATGGCGTCGTGCTCCGTGAGGGAGGCTGTCACGTTGTCTTCTTCAATGATGCCGGCAATGTAGAGGTTTTCGCTGTCCCACAGCATTTTCATGTGGGTTTGCTTGATGGGCTTGGGCTCGAAGTCCACGCCACGGATGTCGGCAAAGGCATCTGACAGGGGCGCATTCTGCCAGTCGGCCTCGTCCAGAATACCGTCGATGGTGATGGCTCCTGTAGCCTTGGGGGCGTTGTACGTGCGGATGGGTACTTCTGCGGGAACATTGGTTTTGGGTGCGCAGGCTGCTGCTGCAAGAAGTAAAAGGGTGGGGAAGAGGAAACGTTTCATATCGGCTTTTAGTTTTTGTATCCTACAAATGTACTACTTTTCTGCCGATAAAAAAAGGGCGGCCCGGTGAGAGGGTCGCCCTTGGGAGACTGTGTGGGTTATAAGCGGACTCCGGTAATGTCGAAGATGGTATCCTTGTCAATACCCTTCTCCTTCATCTTTTGGGCTATGGCCTTCTTTTCCTCTTCGCGGCCCTCCTCGCGGCCTTCTTCGCGCCCCTCCTTATAACCTTCCCGACGGGCATATTCCCCATAGGTGTATTTCTCGTATTCATTCAGCATGGTAGATACGTATTGTTTGAGTCCTTCGCCGTCCAGTTCCCCGGTCCGGGCCAGGTCGAAAACATCGTCGAAACCGGCCGGGTCCCGTGGCTTTTCTGCAAAGTTATTCAAATTTCCGAAAAGATAGCACCATCGTTCCAGATTTGTTTCCAGGGAGTCCCAGATTTTCCCCAGCCGGGGCAGTTCCAGGAAGAAGAACTGAAGCTTGCGGGAGAAGCCGTCGTCGGGATGGGTGGCTTCACGCAGCGAATAGTGAAAGAAGAACTGGTCTGCTCCGACG
>CADBHY010000132.1 GCA_902794615.1 uncultured Bacteroidia bacterium | reverse complement strand
GGCCGGCGAGCTGGTGCTGGTCCCGGCCGAGCTTTCCGACTTTGTCCTCTCGCCCGTGGGCGGCGAGGCCCGGGTGCTGGAGGTGCGCATGGATCCCCGCTCCACCGCCGACCCTTTTATCCTTAACGAAGCCAGGGATCTCTAATCAATTGTATCATGGAAGAGATTCGCATTGACAAATACCTCTGGGCCATCCGGGCCTTCAAGACACGCACCGACGCCACCGACGCCTGCAAGGGCGGCAAGGTGAAGGTGGGCATGGTGAACGCCAAGCCCTCCCGCGCCGTGGCGCCCGGAGAGGTGATAACGGTCCGCAAGGGCGTGGCCACTTATACCTATAAGGTATTGCAGCTGGTGGACCATCGGCTGGGCGCCAAGCTGGTGCCGGACTATGTGGAGAACCTTACGCCCCAGGAGGAGCTGGACAAGCTACACGCGCCCGTAGAGACGTTTTTTGTCACGCGGGACCGGGGTGCCGGGCGGCCCACCAAGAAGGAGCGCCGCGCCATGGAGCAGATGTGGGATTTACTCGACGTAGAGTAGCAGGCCCTTCAGGTATTCCCCTTCCGGGTGGTAAATATTCACGGAATGGTCGGCCGGCTGGTTCAGGCGGTCCAGGATGCGTACGCTCCGGCCCGTCTGGGCGGCCGCGGAGAATACGGCCAGGGCAAACGCCTCCTTGTCCACCACCTGCGAGCAGCTGAAGGTGAACACGAAGCCGCCGGGCGCCACCTTGGCAAGGGCGGCGGCATTCAGGCGCTGATAGGCCCTGAGGGCGTTTTTGAGGGCGCCGCGGTGCTTGGCAAAGGCCGGCGGGTCCACAATCATGAGGTCGTAGGCGCCGTCCGGGATGTTCTTTACGAATTCAATCGCGTCCGTGCAGTAGGAGCTGTGTCTGTCGGCCCCGAAGCCGTTCAGGGCCACGTTGCGCTCCACCATGTCCATGGCCCGCCGGGAGCTGTCCACGGAATCCACGTGGAGGGCGCCGCCGGAAAGGGCGTAAATGGAGAAACCGCCGGTATAGCAGAAGAGGTTCAGGACCTTGCGGCCTGCGGCCAGGGCGCCCACGCGGGCCCGGTTCTCCCGCTGGTCCAGGAAGAAGCCGGTCTTCTGGCCCTCGCACCAGTTCACGATGAAGCGGTTCCCGTTTTCCAGGACACTGAGTTCATCGGCCCCGAAACCGGGGGCCTTGTACAGATAACCGTCCACCAGGTCCAGGCCGGCCTTGAAGGGGGCGGTGCCGGAGCTTTTGTCGTAAACGGCCTTCAGGCGCTCTCCGTAGAGTTCCTGCAGGGCCTGGGCAATGGCGGCTTTGGCGCGGAACATGCCCACGGAATGGGCCTGGAGCACGCATACGCCGTCATAATAGTCTATGATGAGGCCGGGAAGCCCGTCACCCTCCCCATGCACCAGCCGGTAGCAGGTGGTAGTGGCCGATGTGGTCAGGGAGCAGGCTTCGCGCAGCTTGTAGGCGCGGGTGAGCATGCGGAGCCAGTAGTCGGCCCGGGTGGGGTCTTCGTCAAAGCTGAGCACCCGCACGGCGATGGAGCCAATCTGGTAGTGGCCGCAGCACAGGAGCCGGCCGTCGGCCGAACAGACGCTTACAAGGTCGCCTTCGGCCGGATGGCCCACAATTTGGGCCACGGCGCCGGAAAACACCCAGGGATGATAGCGGAGGAGGGATTCTTCCCGCCCGTGTTTCAAGATAATTTTATCCATTCTGCTGCGGTAGGGGGTTCTTGGGGGAGTTTTGAAGCTTGATATACATCTCCCGGCACACCCAGGCGTCCGTGGCGGCGTAGCGCTGCTGGGACTCGGAGAGTTCGGCGGCCTCCCAGTTGCTCAGCTGCTGGGCCTTGGATATTTTGACGCCCAGGATGATGGCGGTCATTTTCTTGACGGACTTGTCGCGGATGCCCCAGTCGGCCACGATACCCTGCAGGTCAATGAAGTTTTTGGGACTGAAACGGGTGATTTTCTGCAGGCCGCGGATGTCGTCCAGGGTGGCGGCACCCACTTTCACGATGCCCGGATTGGCCAGGATGGAGGCAAGGGAGCGGGGGAGGCCGCATTTCTTGAGGCGGAAGAGGTAGGCCTTGCCGCTGCCGGAAAGTTGCAACAGGGCGGTTCCGGTGCTGTGCTGGTCCGGCGAGAAGGTGGGCCGGGTCTCGGTGTCGAAGCCCAGCACTTTCTGGCGTTTGAGGTAGCGGACGGCGTCTGCAAAAGTCTCGTCCTCTGCGTTCACCACCACAATCTCCCCGGGGAAGGAGGCCATCTGGAGGGCGGCTATTTCTTCCGGACTAATGGAGCTCAGGAACATAGGTATTTTTCACATAAGTGCTTCCCACCTCTACCAGCACCACCTGGCCGGCTTCGTTTTCCTGGGTTTCGTAATATTTCACCTGCGGCCAGGCAATCTGGTGGGTGAAGAGGTTTTCTTTTCTCAGGAGCGCGTAGGTGCTGTCTGCCAGGGCGTCCGCGGGGTTGTAGATGCGGAAGTTCTTGGAGAGCATCTCGCTGAAAGCCTGGTCTTCTTCCGTTCCGCCCAGGCGGATGAGCTTGATTTCCGCCAGGATGGGGGCTTCGTCGGCGTCGTAGGAGTCTATGATGAGGGCGTCAAGCGGCAGGCCTGTCACCAGATACTGCCGCAGCACGTCCCGCAGGCGGTTGCGGATATCCACGGCCTCTCCGGGGGTGTGTACGCTCAGGGTTAGTTGCGGCTGATGCCCCAGGGCCTTTTCCCAGACCCGGGCGTCTTTTACGGCCCGGGGTGCCCAGACGGCCAGGTTGCGGGCGCCGTCGGCCTTTGCCCGCCGGAGAATGACGTCCACGGGGTTGAGGACGGGGCACTGTCCGCCGGTGAGCTGCAGCAGGGTGTCCACGTCAAAAAGGCCGAACTCCTTCTGCAGGGAAGAGGTGTATATCAGGATTTTGGCCGATGCTTTGCGGAGCTTGGCCCGCGCATCGGTGGATGCCCGGAAACTGGTGGTGTCCCAGGCGGCGAGGGCTCCCATGACGGCCGCCTCCCGCAGGCTGTCCGTGGAGCAGCCTTCTCCCAGGAAGTGGCTGTAAGGGGCATTGTAGGTGTCCAGGATGGCCTGAAAGCTTTCTCCGGCAAAGTCCGGCAGGGAATCGCGCTTCTGCCTGCCGTCCACGTTGTCTGCCCGGTCGCGGGTACGAAAGCGGTGGCTCAGGACGGCTACGTCGGCCGGGTCTCCGATGAGGGCGATGGCCCCGTCGGCCCCTTTTTCCCTTTCCACCATGCTGCGGATGCCGGTGGTGTCTTCCACAATGCTGTGTACCAGCGCAATGGTGGGCCTGGGCGGTCTGGGCGCCTGTTTGCACGACAAGGCGGCGCACAAGGCGGCAATGACAATCAATGCTTTTCTCATAATCACGCAAAATTACACAATCTTGCGCAGATGTGCAAGCCGCCGCCGGGTTCTGCGTCGCCCTGCGCATGTTCTCGGCCAAAAATGTACAACTTGCGTTTGGATGAGCGCTTTTTTTGTATCTTTGTCCGGAATTATGGTACAAGAGCAGGCATATATGTTTCCCACGTCCGTGAAGGAGGTGGAGGCTCTGGGATGGGATTATATCGACATCATCCTTTTTTCCGGGGATGCGTTCATAGACCATCCCTCCTTCGGCACGGCCGTGATTGCCCGCTGGCTGCAGAAATGGGGGTACCGCGTGGCCGTGGTGCCGCAGCCGAACTGGCGGGACGACCTCCGGGATTTCCGCAAGCTGGGTGCCCCCAGGCTGTACTTCGGCCTCAATGCCGGTGCCATGGACTCCATGGTGAACCATTACACGGCCTCCAAGCGCCTGCGCCATGACGACGCCTACACCCCCGAGGGGAAGGCCGGCGCCCGTCCGGACTACGCCGTCACGGTTTACACCCAAATCCTGAAAAAGCTCTTTCCGGACGTGCCGGTGGTTATCGGCGGCATCGAGGCTTCCCTCCGCCGCCTCACGCATTACGACTATTGGAAAGACTGCCTGATGCCCTCCGTCCTGGTAACTTCCGGGGCCGATTATCTCTGCTATGGCATGGGCGAGCGTCCCATGCTGGAGCTCACCAAGGGCATCGAGAAGGACTGGCCCCGCCACCGCATGCAGCAGATTCCCCAGATTGCTTTCTATGTAAAGGGACGGACTCCGGAATGGGCTGTGTCCCCCGAACCGTCGCTTCGCGACCCCTCCCATCCTTTGGATGGGCCCCTCCCTGCCGGGAGAATTTTGTCCCCCTATTGTCCCCCAAGGGACATTTGCCCTAAAGGGGCACGGCCGAGGGTGGCCATGGGTTTGGGAGCCTCCACCCCCGGAGGCACTTTAATGTTACATTCATTCGAGGAGTGCCAGAAGGACAAGCGGGCGTTTGCGGAGAATTTCCACTGGATAGAGACGCATGCGAACATGATGCATCCGGACACCATCATAGAGCCGGTGGGGGAAGGCTATGTACAGATAAATCCGCCGTATCCGCCGGCCACCACCGAGGAGATGGACTCCTTCTGGGACCTGCCGTTCACCAAGCTGCCGCATCCGCGCTACAAGGGCAA
>CADBHY010000131.1 GCA_902794615.1 uncultured Bacteroidia bacterium | reverse complement strand
GAGACGTTCTTCACGATGAGGGTCTCCCCCTCGCATTCGACATAGTTGCCGTCCTGGTCCCAGTACTCGGAGCCGTAGTTGAACCGCAGCCCCTCGACGTCCACGAACTCCAGTCCCTTCACATTGAAGGCCTGAGCAATTTCGCCGGAGCCGGTGCCGTTCCAGACCTTGATGATCACGAGGCCCACCTTGGCGTTATCACCGGAGCCGCCCTTGTAGACAAGACGGTAGGAAGAAGAGCCGGAGCCCACCTTCTCGACACCCACCACGGTGGGGTCGGAGGAGGAGACGTTCACCTCCACCCCGCCCGTAGAGAGGGTGACTGTGTTGTAGGCGGTTACGCAGAGCTCCTGGATGGTCTCCTTGGGGTTCACGGTCTTGCCGCCCGACACAGACCAATCGAAGGTAGCCTTGTCACGCTGTTCGGTGATGGAGATACTGAAAGTCTTCCCGGGCAGGTCCTGCACTGCGGGATTCTCGTCCTTGTGACAGGACACAACGGCAGCGCCCATGATGGCCATGAGGGCTGCAAGATGGAGAAAGTTAAAGTGTTTCATGATTCTTTAGGGTTTAATTGTTAAACTTAAAGTAAAGATAACAATTTTATATGAAGCTTCAAACATACAGAAACGAATTAAGACCATGTTAAAAAAATTCAAAATTCTCGCCCATGCGGCCGGCATGCTCATGTCGGCCTGCTTTGCCGTGTCCTGTACCCAAGAAGCGGTGGACCCGGCCCTTTTTTCCGTATCCGTCAAAGTCATAGACGGCGTAATGGAGGCCGACGGAACCCTTGTCTCCCTTCCGAAACTCCGTGTCCGCGTAACTCATCCGGAGGGCTTGGGAGGCCTGCTACAAGTAGTCGCTTCCATCCCGGACAACCAGCCTGTCTTCGGCTATGTCAATGAAGGAGAAACGGGCATCATAGAACTGGATTTCGAGGCTTTCGTGGAAGACGAGGAACGCAGGGCCGATGTAAAGGCAAGCGTCATTTACGGCTTCGACGGCTCCGGAGGAGGCCCCATAGAACTGCACCAGGGGGTGTATCCGGTCCAATTCAGGAGAGAATGAAGCTACTCGTCCGGCAGAACCCGACGGGCACCCAGGTAACGCATCTGGTAGTAAGGGTGAGTGGAAACGTCTTCCGTAACGCCTCTGGAAACAGAGGCGTGGATGAAGTTGAAACTCCCCTTTTCATAGTTGACAGACACCACTATCCCCACATGGCCGATATTCCTTACACTCCCCCGCTTGCCGAAGAAAACCAAATCTCCTTTCTGAAGGTCGGAGAAAGATTCCACCTCCCGCCCTTCCGTAATCTGGGTAACGGTATAGGGCGTCAGCTTGTAGCCGAAATGCCCGAAAACATAAGTAGTGAAGTGCGAACAGTCGAACTGCCGGGGCCCGGCCGCCCCCAGTTTGTAAGGAACGCCCAGAAATTCTCTGGCATACGCGATTACCTGCTCGGAAAGCGCCTGCGCCGAAACCTTCTTTTCTTCCCCTTTGACAGCCGCCTCGGAGGGCTTTTCCTGCGGAATAGAAGGCTTCTTTTCATCGGCCTTTTCCGCCTCCTTTTTCCCTTCGGAAGAGACGGGGTAAGGCTTCAGCTCCCGGGTGTCGATGGGTGTGGCCCGCCGCACCGAGGCGCAGGAACAAAGGAGCAGCAGCGCCCCCAGAACTATGAGATTTCTTCTCACTTTTGCAAAGATACGGAAAATATTTGTATCTTTGCAGACATGTTCAACGGGGGTGTTTTGGTTTTGACAGCGTGAGCGTTGGACGGTAAGCATGCCGGGCGTGGGAGCCTTGCCCGTAAATCTCAGACTCCGAAAAATCAGTTGCCAACAACAACTATGCACTCGCTGCTTAATTTGCCAAGCAAATTAACTTAATCCGCGACGCCAAGGCTGCGCCGCCGACGAGTATCCCTCGGAACTTCCGCCTGGTAAGGGCCGACAAAGGGGTATCATCCCAACCAGGACGCTCCGGTGGACGCCTCTAAAGCCGGCTAAGACTTAAAGGCTAAGGAAGAGTTTGCCCGCCTTTCGGCTGGCTCTCCCCTACAAGCAAAGGAAGGATAAGCATGTAGAAAGCCGCCTGGCGGCACGTTTGGACAGCGGTTCGAGTCCGCTCACCTCCACTACATTAGAAGAAGCCACAGATGCCAAGTTCGGGCTGGAGGAAATTCACCGCCAGCCCGTCCAAGGGAAGGAGATTCGGGAAGAAACGCCTATTACAAACTCACGGCCCTGCCACTGCGGGCACTGCGGAGGGCGGCGTCCAGGATGCGCATGACCGTTATGTTGTTTTCCAAGGCGCTGAGGTCGTTTGGTGATACCGCAATCTCTCCGCGCACGGCCGCTTTCAGGTAACGGAAAGGGTTGTCGTACGGGGATAAAAGCGAAGGGGCGGTAAAATCGGCCACATTCTTTCCACCTATGTGTCCGCTCAGTTTTTCGGGAGTCTGCTGATACAGATACCCGTCCAGGCCATAGACATACATGTCTTTGCGGCCCACGGGCCAACACCATGAAGCGCCGATATTCACGGTCACCTCACCATAGGAGAGCATGATTTCCGCATCATCGTCCACCTTGGGATAGACCGTGGGCTTATTTTGCCGGAGGACGGCGAATATCTTGTCGGGCACCGCTCCGTTCAGAAGCCAGGTGGCCAGGTTGGCACCATAGCAGCCAAAGTCGATGACCGCCCCGCCGCCGTTCAGGACCGGATCGGTGAGCCAGTCGAGGAACTTCCGGGAACAGCCAATCTCCGCCGGACCTTCGTGCCCGTCGTAAATGTCCAGGCGGAAGAGCTTTCCAAGCGCTCCTTCCTCCACCTTGCCCTTGAGCCAGGCGTTGCTCCTGTACCATGTGGTCTCGTAGTTGGTCAGCAGCAGAATACCGTATCTGCGGGCAAGCGAAGCCATTCTCTGCGCATCCTTCAGGCTTGCTCCCAATGGTTTTTCCACCATTACGTGAATCCCCCGCGGTGCGCAGGCTTCCACCACCGTCAGGTGCTCCTTGATGGAGCCGTAGGCAAGCACCGCCTCCGGATGCGTCTTGTCCAACATGGCTTCCAGGTCTGAGAAGAACAGCTCCTCGGAGACCCTGCCGCTCAGGGCATTGTGGTGCAGGTATCGTCCATCTTTTTCCCATACACCCACCACCTGGACATCTCCGCCCTGAAGGGCCGATACCACCCCTCCCAAGTGGTCATGCGTAACACCCGCGACACCGACCCGAAGCGGCTGCGCAAGAAGCAAGACAGCCAGGTGGACAAATAATAAGGAAAGGACAGTCCGTTTCATAAGCATATAAAAAAAGAGCCTCAATGGCTCTTTTTAACGTATTTGAGAATGAGGTTCACGGCGTCTTCTTCCGTGAGGTCGTCCACATTCAGGACCATGTCGTAGTTGCGGAGGTCGTAGCGGCTGCGGCCGGTGTAGCGCTGGATGTAGTTCTCCCTCAGCTTGTCCACGCGCTCAATGACCTCCACGGCCTGCTCGCGGGTGAGTTCCTGCTTTTTCATCACGCGCTCGATACGGTGTTCCTTGGAGGCGGTAATGAAGATGTCCACTTTGTTGGGGTAATCCTTCAGGACAAATGACAAAGAAAGCGGAACGGCCGGCGATGACGCAGGAGCCCTCCTCGGCAATGCCCTTGATAATCTCAACCTCGGCATCGTGGACGTCGTCCGTCGTTACGTCCGGACGGAATTCCCGGATGTAGGGGCTGTCCGGCTCAATGAACATATCCACATTGGGAGCGGGTGCCACCAACTGGAAGAAATCGTTGATCCAGTTCTTCTTCTCTCCCTTGAGCCTTTCAATACCGCTTACGGTAAGATGAAACTTCTCCTGGAGGCCCTTGATAAGCTGTTTATCGCTGTAATGGACGCCCAACTGTGCAGCCAGTTTCCGGCCGATGGTACGTCCGCCGCTGCCCAGTTCGCGGCTGATGGTGATGATGAAATTTTTCTGAGTATCCATTGCTTACTGAATTTCAAAGAGGTTAAGGAAACCGGTCATCATGAAGACCTGGCGGATGTCATTGTTGATATCCTTCACAATCACCTTGCCACCCTTGGAGGCAGCGGCCTTGCGGATGGTGAGGAAGATTCGGAGTCCGGAGCTGGAGATGTACTCCATGTCCTTGCAGTCCAGCACGATAGTGCCTGTAGGGTCCTCCAGGATGGGCTCTACGCTTTTGGAAACTTCCTGGGATGCGGGGGTGTCCAGACGGCCCACAAAACGGGCGGTGGTCACATTGTTTTCTTTTTCAATAAATACTTCCATATCGTTTTAAATTTTTTTGGTCATGTGTAAAATGTTCCTGCCATTCTCGCGTTTATAGGTAACGCTGTCCATAATCTGCTTTACCAGGTAGATGCCCAGACCGCCTATCTGGCGTTCTTCCACCCCCAGGGTAATATCCGCTTCGGGGGCGGCCGTCGGGTCAAAGGGCTTTCCGCTGTCACTGAGGATAAACTCAAGGCTGTCATCCCTCAGGACGGCCTCGATATCCACCAGCCCGTCCGTCCCTTCCGGATATGCATACAGAATCACGTTGGTAACGGCTTCCTCCAACGCCAGGTTCAAGCTCATGGTCAGGGCCTGCGAAATGTTCTTCTCTTCGGCAATGGTTTCCAAAAAGCTTGCCAGCTGGGGAATCTGCTGGATTTCGTTGTGTAATATCAAATGTTTTTCCATAACATCCGAAGCTTGTTTTTCATTCAAGTAATGGATAAAGAGCATGGTTATGTCATCGCTCTGCGGGGCTTCTCCCACAAAGGAACGGACGGCGGCCAGCATGGCATCCAGGTGCTCCTGGGCACGACGCCTTTCATGAAGGACGGTCTGCATCCGGGCCATGCCGAACTGCTCATGTTCCAGGTTCTCGGCCTCCGAAACGCCGTCGGTATAGAGGTAAAGGGCATCGTCGTAGTGGAGTCGCAGCTGCTGCTCTTCGAATACCATGCCAAGCTCCACGCCCAGCGGAATGTTCGGAACCACCGGCAGCATCTCCACCTGGTTTGTAAACACCAGCGGCGGATTGTGACCGGCGTTGCAATAGCGCAAAACCCCGTTTTCCATATCAAGCACGCCGCAGAAGAACGTGACGAACATCTCGTTCTCCGTCATGTCGAACATACCGCGGTTAATGCCCTCCACAATCACTTTGGGGCTGTCTTCCAGGGCCGATATATTCCGGAACAGGCTGCGGGTGACCGCCATCACCAGAGAGGCGGGGACCCCTTTGCCGGACACGTCACCGATACAGAAGAACAGCTTGCCGTCCCTCATGTAGAAATCATAAAGGTCTCCCCCTACCTGCCTGGCCGGCACAATGGTGGCCGATATATCCAGGTCTGTGCGCTCCGGGAAAGAGAAGTTCTTGGGAATCATGGACATCTGGATGTCCCGTCCAATCTGGAGCTCGCTTTCCATGTGCTCCTCGATATCCTTGGCCTTCTGGTAGTCTATCCAGCTTTTGGCCATGGCCCGCAGGATGAAAAACAGCATCAGCAGGCCCAGAATCTGCAGGAGGGCACCCATGAATCCCAGCTGCCGCACGTCCCAGTATATCTCCTTCTCCGGGAATACCACGGCCATGGACCAGCCCGTGCGCTCGATGGGCGAATAATAGACATGATAGGTGTCACGGCGGCCCTTGATGGCCACCTCACCCGTCTTGTTTGCCATCAGCCCATCCTCCAGCTCCAGATAGTGCTTCCGGTCCTGGATAAGGCTTTCCAGGTCGTCCAGATGCTTTTTCATGGAGATGCTGTCCGAAGGGGCCACCATCAGCAGGCCATCGCGGCTTACCAGGATACTGAAAGAGTCGTCGTATGAGTCTATCTTGCCCACATGCTCGGACAGCCAGTCCAGGGAAATATCGGCCGTGATGACGGCTGCATTCACTCCGTCCTCGTCTTTCACGGGCATGGAGTAGGTGGTCATCATGATATTGCCGCCCCCTTCATCCAGATACGGCTCGCTCCAGTAGCCGTTCTCATTCTCCAGGGCCTGGGTAAACCACGGGTGGGCGGGATAATCGTACTGCGGCGTAGCCAGCGAGGTAATCTCCACCTTGTCCCCGTTCCGATGCGCGTAGGGAGCCCAAAGCGGGAACTTCTTGCTGTGGCCGGGGACCAGGGCTATCGTGGAGCCGGAAATGGCCTTGTTGTTCTCTACAATCCGGGCCGATACGCTGCCCAGGCTGTCCGGATACTCCAGGCACCAGCGGGCAATCCACATATTGTCGCGGACGGCCTGTTCGGCCTTGTCCACCACATCCAGAATGGCAAAACGGCTGGTGGTCAAGATGTGCTCCGCCGTCTTGCGGGCAGCCTGCTTGGAGGTATTGTACAGTTCCCGGAACTGGAGGATGGAGGTAGCCTCCAGAATGGCGGCCGCCACAAACACCAGAAAAATCCGGAACCATTTTCTCTTATCCACCTCCATATTCTAATCCTCCGTATCTCCCATTAAAATAAGCAGGTGGTCTTCCGGCTCCAGCTTAAGCGAGCCGTGCGGCACAATGAATTTCTCCCGGCGCTTGACCATAATTACGCGGATACCGTGCGGCAGGTGCAAATCCCGCAGCGTCTCCCCCCTCTGAAGGTCTTCCGGGGCCACGATATGGTCTCTCATCATGCCCATCTCTTCCGGAAGGTCCAGGCCGAAGGTTTCCACCTGGGGGTCCTCGTCGATGCTCAGATTGAGCCATCTGGCCACCAGCGGAAGCGTCATGCCCTGGGTAAGGAGAGACAGGAGCGTAATGACCAACACGATATTGAAAATAATATCGGAACCGCCCACCTCGTGCACAACGGTATACAGGGCGAAGAGGATGGGGCCGGCCCCTTTGATGCCCACCCACGAAGTAAAGAGCTTGGCCCTCACGGGAAGCTTGCGGAAGCCGATCAGAGAAATGAATACGGCAGCCGGACGGGCCACCAGCATCATGAACAGGCCGATAAGGAGGGCCGGAACCAGCACCTTGGGCATCTGGGAAGGATGGGCCAGCAGACCCAGCATCAGCACCATCAGGAGCTGGGAAAGCCAGGAAATCCCGTCAAAGAATTTAAGCACTTCCTTCTTTTGGGGAAGCGTAGGGGCATTGCCTATCATGATGGCCGACACATACAGGGCCAGCAGGCCGTTTCCGCCCACCAGGGAGGCGATACCGTTGGAGAAGAAGGCCAGGCTCAGAATCAGGATACTCACAAGCGGGCTGGAATTCAGGTTGATCCTGCCCAGCACCCATTTGGAGAAGCGGCCCACCAGGTAGCCCACTACGAGGCCTATGGCCACCTGATAAACCAGCACCAGGGCAACCATAAATGCGGTGGCTCCGGCCATTTGTCCCCCCGCCTCCACTTCCAGCCCGCCATTGACCAGTTTCACCAGGATGATGGTGCACACATAGGCCATAGGGTCATTGCTGCCGGATTCCAACTCCAGCATGGGGCCCAGGTTTTCCCGGAGTTGTAAACGCTTGCTCCTGAGGATGTTGAACACGGAAGTGGAATCCGTAGAGGCAAGGACGGCGGCTACCAGCAGGGCTCCCAGCAGGGTGGTTCCCTCCGGGCCGATGGTTTTTCCGGCAACCAGATAGATAAACGCACCTGTGAGGCCGATGGTGATAAGCACACCCAGGGTAGAAAGCAGGATTCCCTGCCTGAGCACAGGACGGGTTTCATGCATTTCCGTCTCCAGGCCGCCTGTGAGCAGGATTACCGTCATGCCCAGGTGGCACATGAACTCGGCTAGGTGCAGATTGTCGAACTTGAGGCCGATTCCGTCCTGCCCGGCCACCATGCCCACAATGAGGAAAACCAGCATGGAGGGGACGCCGAAGCGGGTTCCAATCTTGTTGGACAGCACCGCCACGAAGACCAGAATGGAAAGGAGCAACATCAAGTTGCCAGCGTCAAGTCCTATCGTAAACATCTTTAATCCAAAATAGAAGCGAGGGCTACACGCATTTCCGGCATGGGGCAGCGCGTATCCCGCAGCCTCGGCGAGCAGACGCGACCCCCTCGTGTTGGGAGGAAGGCTTTCGATGAACGTCTGCAGATCATCTCTGCAAAGGAACGGTTCATGCTGCCTGAACCCGCGCCGCGTGCCCGTGCAGAGCGAGTAGCCGCCGAGAAGCTCCATGCAGAGCTCCATTTGAACCCCATAAAAGCTTGCTACAGTCATACCGTAGTCCAAATATGCAACATCACGGCGTTGAATCTCAAAAACATCAATTTTGTTCA
>CADBHY010000130.1 GCA_902794615.1 uncultured Bacteroidia bacterium | reverse complement strand
TATACACTTAACTCGGTATGGCTGCCGATACGACTTCGCCGGAGGATAGTGTCATCGAACTTCGTATGACGAATATCAACGATGCTCAATGTGTATTGACCGTAAAAGATGGGAAAGCTGCTGCACGGGTTGAAGTGGGCGGCAAGCGTGGTTCTGAAAAATGCAAAATTGTCTTGAAGATTCAGAAACAGCAAGGAACCAGCTGGATTACTGTTGACTCGTGGACAGTCGAGGAAGATGGTCGTAACGCTTCGATTGAGGAGTCGGTCAAGGCCGAGAGCGGCAAAACCTATCGTGCGCAGGCCACAGTAACGGTATGGCTTGATGGCAAATCCGAAAGCAAAACCATTACTACAACCGAGAAGACGGCATGAACTTTATTAGTTGAGGGGTATTCCGCATATATGCGGAATACCGAGTCCTACAAGGACTCGGTATATCAAATAATGAAGATCCGAATGGAGATGTTGAGATGAAAAAACGAATTGTTGCACTATATATGTCTCTGGCGCTTTCCCTGGGGATTTGTTCTCCTGTGAATGCAATCTCTATGCAGGATGAGATTCTTACCGACAATCTTGAATCTATGATGCAAGTTTTGGAAAAAGAGACTACTAACGAGTGGGAGTGAGTTTTTGAAACTCCGAACCCGTTGCGGCACAACGATTTTGCGGTTTTATATCTCTCTTTTGATAACGATTTGATAACGCTCCCCATAGGCCGTATCATTCTGTATCCCCAGTGGATTGCGGGTAAAGAATGTTCTTTTGCGGCTTATAAGTGAGGACAACCATATTAGAAAGCCCTTACCGATGGCAACGTCGGTAAGGGCTTTTGCTGTCTATTCATCAGTATCGGGGCTATCTTTGAGTGCATCCACCAGGAAATCACTCAATTCCTGTGAGGGAACTTTTGCCCACCGCAGGGTGGTGTCGTACTTGGGGTAGTTGTACCGCCAGCGGTCATAGTCCTCCCTGGTGATCTCCCCGGCCTCCAGCTTCTTGGCCTGCTCCGCCCAGGCGGACAGCATATCAAGCATATTGGCATAGGTCTTGCCTTTGGATTTGTCCAGACGCAGACAAACCTCGCCGTCAATCTCCCCAATAGTCAGCCCCCGAATATCCTCCAAAGCAAAGAGGGTGTGCATCAGGCCGATGTCGGTATCTATGTCAGGGACGGTCAGGGCATCAGGGGAAATATCAAAGAAGTCAGCCAGGGTCTTTGTCAGGTCGGCCTTGGGGGTGCGGCTCCCGGTTTCATACTGTGCCATACGCACATCGGCGGAGCGTTCCGGGAAACCCACCACCATGCCAAGATACTTCTGTGTGATGCCCTTCATGTTGCGGAAGAAACGAATACGTTCACCAATCGCCATAACTGCCAACTCCAATCTATGTAATGGGGACACTTGAAGTATAACAGATATGTTTAGACCAGTCAAGAGAAAAATAAATAAATTTGTTTATATTTTCTCGTTGGAAGGTCTTGACATAACGGAATAGAGTTAGTATAATAGGACTACGTTAAGCAAATAGCGTTAAATCAAAAGAAAGGAGGAATCCATATGGAGAACAGATTCATCCGGGCGGAAGAAGTTGCGGACGAGCTGGGTGTATCGAAGCCCTACGCCTATAAACTCATCCGGCAGCTCAACGAAGAATTGAAGGACAAGGGCTTCATCACCATCGCAGGGCGGGTCAACCGCCAGTATTTCAACGAACGGCTCTACGGGGCCAGAAAGGAAGGGAACTAAATGCCAGTCTTTAAGGACGAAGCAAGAGGAACATGGTACGTCATGGTGCGGTATCAGGACTGGACGGGGGAGCGCAAACAGAAGTGCAAGCGTGGCTTTGCCACCAAACGGGAGGCCCAGGAGTGGGAGCGCAGTTTCCAGATGCAGACCTCCGGCGACCTGGATATGACCTTTGAAGCCTTTACCGAGCTTTACACCAAGGATATGAAACCCCGGCTCAAGGAGAACACCTGGCTGACCAAGGAGAACATCATCCAGAAGAAAATTCTGCCCTACTTTGGCAAGCGGAAGATTAGCGAGATCACCACCAAGGACGTGATCGCATGGCAGAACGAGTTGCTGGCCTACCGGGACGAGAAGCGCAAGCCCTACTCGGCTACCTACCTCAAAACCCTGCACAACCAGCTTAGCGCCATCTTCAATCACGCTGTCCGCTTCTATGAGCTGCGCTCCAATCCCGCCGCCAAGGCTGGGAACATGGGGTCAGAGGAACGGAAGGAAATGCTGTTCTGGACGAAAGCGGAGTACCAGAAGTTTGCAGATGCCATGATGGACAAGCCCGTTTCCTACTACGCCTTTGAAATGCTCTACTGGTGTGGTATTCGGGAGGGGGAACTGCTGGCCCTGACCCCGGCAGACTTTGACTTTGAGGCCGGGACGGTGAAAATCAGCAAGTCCTATCAGCGGCTCCACGGCAAGGACGTCATTACCACGCCAAAGACGAAGAAAAGCAACCGCACCATTAAAATGCCCAACTTCCTCTGTGACGAGATGAAGGATTACCTGGGGATGCTCTACGGTATCAAGAAGAAGGAGCGCATTTTCACCATCACGAAAAGCTATCTCCACCATGAGATGGACAGAGGGGCGAAGTCGGCAGGGGTCAAGCGTATCAGAATCCACGACCTCCGGCATTCGCACATCTCACTTCTGATTGACATGGGCTTCTCCGCTGTGGCGATTGCTGACCGTGTGGGGCATGAGAGTATCGAGATCACCTATCGCTATGCCCACCTGTTTCCGTCCAAGCAGACGGAAATGGCAGACAAATTGGACTTTGAAAGGATGGGAGCGTAATGTCAGCTAAGAATTTGGACACTCACAACCGCTGGAGGAACAAGACCGTGGCCTTCCGGGTATCCCCGGAGGAAAACAAGCAGATTGACGCCGCTGTGCGGCTCTCTGGCCTGACGAAGCAGGACTACATCACCCGGCGGCTCTTAGACCGGGCCGTGGTGGTGCAGGGCAATCCCAGGGTCTACAAGGCCCTGCGTGACCAACTCGCCGCCGTCCTGGGGGAACTGCGGCGCATTGAGGCCGGGGGCGACGTGGGGGATGAACTTCTCGCCACCATTGACCTTATCTCAGTGACGCTGGGCGGCATGAAGGAGGATTGATAGATTGATGGATTCCAGAGAAACGAAAAGGACTGTCCCGGTTCCGTCTGTTGGCGCAGACGGGGAACAGCCCAATTCTCAAACAACTACCCAAAGTATAGCAGAGGAAACGGCTGAAAACAACCCCCAAGAGAAAGATTTAGAGGAAATGCTCCGGGATATGCGGCGCATGAACGACCCAGCCTACCTCCACACAGTTTCCATGAACGACCTTTACCAGAACATCTACCAGAGCAGACCGCCCGTAATAGACGGTCTGCTCTACCCTGGGACGTACCTCTTTGCGGGAGCGCCCAAGGTGGGCAAGTCGTTCCTGATGGCCCAGCTTGCCTACCATGTCAGCATGGGCCTCCCCCTGTGGGGCTACCCTGTCCACAAGGGGACTGTCCTCTATCTGGCGTTGGAGGACGACCACCGCCGCTTGCAGGGGCGGCTATACCGAATGTTCGGCACAGAGGGCACCGACAATCTGCTCTTTGCGGTCTACGCCAAACAGCTTGGCGTTGGCCTGGAGGAACAGCTAAAGAAGTTCGTCCGGGAACACCCGAACACCAAGCTGATTATCATTGACACCCTCCAGAAAATCCGGGAGGCTGGTGGGGATAAGTACAGCTACGCCAACGATTACGAGGTGGTGGGTAAGCTGAAACGCCTTGCCGATGATTGCGGCGTCTGCCTCCTGCTGGTACACCACACTCGAAAGCAACAGGCAGATGACAAATTCGATATGATCTCCGGCACCAACGGTCTGCTGGGAGCGGCGGACGGGGCCTTTCTTCTTCAAAAGGAGAAGCGGACAGACGGCAGCGCCGTTCTGGACGTGGCCGGGCGTGACCAGCAAGACCAGCGATTCTATCTTACCAGGGACAAGGAACGGCTGATATGGACGCTGGAGCGTACGGAAACGGAGGCATGGACAGAGCCGCCCGACCCGGTGCTGGAGGCCATAGCCGCCCTTGTGACGGCGGAGAAGCCGACCTGGGGTGGTACGGCCACCGAGCTGGTAGCGGCGCTCCAGACCGACATGAAGCCCAACGCCCTGGCGATGCGGCTAAACGTCCGGGCCGGGAAGCTGCTGATAGACTACCACATCCGCTATGAGAACAGCAGGAGCCACGCCGGGAGAAGTATCAGCCTGACGCTGGAACCGTCCCAGGCGTGACGACCGTGACGGCTGTGACGGCTTTTTTGAGAGTGGCGGCGGTGTCTGAAACATCGTCACGGTCGTCACGGCTGTCACGGGGAGCAGCAAAGTTTAGGCGGGGTGCAGGGTGCCCTTTTCAAAGGGCGGCCCTGCTGGGGGAGGCAACCGCAGTTGCCGGGGGCAAAGCCCCCACACCCCCTCGGAGAGCCCACGACACTTTGCAGACCGAAGGGATGAAAGTGTCATAGTGGGTTATTACACTTCCTGCAGGAAGTGCCTCCCCCGAACCCCCGTCCTCTTTCAACAACCCAACATCTGAAACAGGAGGATTTTTGCCTATGGCGAGAGGCGACGGTATTGACCGTACCAACGCAAGAAATATGAGGCTGACCGAAACCA
>CADBHY010000129.1 GCA_902794615.1 uncultured Bacteroidia bacterium | reverse complement strand
GGTAAAGATATAAATGGCCGAATCGATGGCCGTAGCCATAGTAATGCCCACCAGAAAGGACATCTGGGTTAGG
Source organism: uncultured Bacteroidia bacterium (assembly GCA_902794615.1). Taxonomy (GTDB): domain Bacteria; phylum Bacteroidota; class Bacteroidia; order Bacteroidales; family UBA932; genus Cryptobacteroides. The sequence goes on along the minus strand of CADBHY010000129.1, from coordinate 5,065 downwards.
AAAAGCCCCAGGAAAGATGCCATAAAAATGAAGGCTATAGCTTGATATAAAGGGTCATCTCCTCATCGAAATTACGGATGACGAGGCGGTAGGTGCCGGTGGGATATTGTATGACAGCACGGTATTCGTTGGTCTCCCGGGTCCAGCGGGTAACCAGAGAATAGAACAGACCGTCGATTCTCTGGTAGTTGCCCCTGGACTGACTGGTGGCCAGAAGCCTGTCCTTGTCAACGGACCAGATCTCCCAGTAAATATCCTTGACTCCACGAAGATACAGGGACCAGATCTCCCAGTAAATATCCTTGACTCCACGAAGATACAGGTAAGGAATCTTGTTCAAGTGCGGATTGTCTTCATCTCCCAGCATATAGTCAAGAGACAGCAGCTCCGATATCTTCTTCCCAAGATGGAATTCCAGAGAGGCATTGGCCGATTGCTGGACGGGGATCCACTCTCCGTCCACCAGCTGCGCCAGCTTCAGGCAGTCTCCCTCCTCAATCTCGCAGGTTATGTGGCAGGTGAGCTCCGGGATATATGGATTCCTGGTGCTCACCAGCACCGGTTCTCCCGTTGTGGCTTCCTTGAACCTGCCCTTCCGGTCAAACAGCACAAATCCCATCTGCGCCTCAGTCTCTTCAGAAGAATAGGCCGTGAGCTTCCGACCGCCCACCGGGAAGGACTTGCTCCGGAAATCCCAGGGGAAAGGAACCAGCGTGTCATCTATGAACTGAGGGTACGCTTCCCCACCCCGTTCCGGGAAAAAGTGGGACATCATACCCTGCCATTGGCGGAAAATGGTAACGGCAGCCGGGTCCAAATCCACAGCAGGCTTAAGCAGATAGAAATCATTTCCGTCCCCGCTCCAGCCATAATTGATGCTGAAATAGGGTCCTTTATAACCATCCACAACGAAGGCGTGGCCCTCCCCATAATTAGCCGTGTAACCAAAATAGAAAATAGGACGGTCGGCATTAATTTCGGCCCGAATCATTTCCTCCCACTGCTCCGTCGAATAGTAATCCCAATCGTGATACTGCATCTGCTTGTCATAGCCGAAATACTTTGTCAGAAGAAGGGGGGCATCCCCTGCCGCACCAGAACCGGCGGGATGAAAATCCATCTGACTCATGATGGCCAGATCGTACAGGAGCTGCGCCACCTGGTCTGCCTGTTCCTGGGTATATTGCCCAGGCTCATAGACGAGCGGCATCTGGCTCCAGTCGTAGACGTGGCCCAGAGCGTGTCCCTCTATCTCCTTCCGGCCGCTATACCAATAATAGCTGGGCAGCGTGCCAGTCCCTTTTTCCGGCCACTGGTGGTACCGCATAACGATGGCCATAGCCGTAGCCACACAGCCGGCATGGCACTCCTTCCCGTCAAGAGTAGGAACCAAGGCATTCCAGGGAAGGCCGGTTTGGTCCCAGCGTGCTGTTTCCAGCAGCACTTCTTCTTCATCATTGGTTTGCACAGACTGCCATTGCGCCCGCGTATCGGCCGATGCTTCCAAATGATGCTTACGGGCATAGTCAATCATAGAAGCGTGCCAGTCCAGCATATACCGCAGGTTGCAGGGCAGGTTGTCCTGCGGAAGCCGGTCCGTCAGGGAATAGCCGATAATCGGCAGCGATACATCGTCGGCCGCTACCACTGCATAACCGCCTCCGTCCCGTTCAAAGAGGTAAAGCGCCGGTTCCTGTGTCTCACCCTTGGTCTGGGCCTGGGGCCAGGTGCCTCTCAGGCGGAGGGAGGTGCCGGAGGCCTTGGTTGCGGGAGATTCGGCCGAAAGAAAACGTTCCGCCACCGCGGCGGCCTTCTGCGGGGGTACTTTATCGGCCCGGAGAGGGACCGATAGGGCAAACAGGAAAATGCAGGCCGGGACAAATCTTCTCATTGGGCTACCTCCTTCTTAACTATTCTGCTGAAATCAATCACCATTCCGTCTTCCAGCTGGGAAATGCGGATGGGGGCCACAGGATCTCCTTCTATCACAACCGTATGCTGGCCCGCTTCCGGGAAAAGGTGGACAAGGTCCGGAGCATACGGCTCAAAACTGCCGTCTCCCCAGAAAATGAGAACTCCTTCTCCGGGCTCCTTGAGCCAGGGGGCCGTCACTTCCTGCCGGGAAGTCGTAAAGGAGAATCCGGGCTGGTACTGCTGCCTTACGTGCAGGGCTTCCGAGAGCCCGTATTCTTCGTTTTGAAACACCAGATCCATTTCACGGGTTTCCCCGGTCCCGTTGGGCGCGGCTGCAAAGTAATACGTATGGGTAGAGATCATCTTGGTCTTGACCTCTTCCACCCAGTCACAGGGAGCGGGCTGTATCTGTATCTGCACATCCAGGTTGCTGGAAATCTGCACCTGGAAGTTGCCTCCTGCGGTGGGAACCTCCACCTCCCGGGAACTGATGATCAGCGCCGGGCTCTCCCCTGCCTGATAGACCGTAACGGTCTCATTCCCCAGGGAGCTGTTCACCGTCAGAGCAGCCTGACGGGGTTCCAGACTTGTATTGGGATCGGCCTCGATGAAAATCTTATGGGATGTCAGTCCCTTTGTCTGTACTTTGTGCAGCCATTGGGAGGCATCAGCCGGGATGGATACGGTAAAATCTACATTGGTTTTCACTTCAATGGCAAACTCTCCGCCTTCCTCCGGCAATTCCACACGCCCGGGAGACAGCAGAAGGGCGTCCTTCTGCTTTTGCGTTACCACTATCCTGCGCTGCAGATCCTCGCAGCGCAGCAGAATCACGGCCGAACGTTCGTCGTAGTCTCCATTCTCTTTGACAGTGACTTTCAACGTATAGGTGCCTTTCCCGCCCTTTTCAGAGGAAAGGGAACACCATCCCCGGGCCCGGTCATTGACAAACAATGCCGTCCAGTTCCTGTTGGTTTTCATTGACAGGGAGGCCGATCCCGCCAGGGAGGTAAACACCATGGAGATCTGTTTTCCGTCTTCGGTAATCTCCGTACCCTGGGCAGGGTTGGGGCCGGGCGTTACCTCCAGCTCCGGCTGGCAGGCCGCCAGCGCGATGAGGGCACAAATAAAGAGGATCCGTTTTTTCATTCTTCGGCAGTTTGAAATCTTACGAAGATAACATTCGTTTCTGAAATATGCAAATCCGGTTTTCCGGATAAGAAAAAAGCCCCGCACAATGGTAAACCTTGAGAGCATGAATGCCACACTTATCAAACAAGGTCTAGGTCGCAGAAAACGTTATGAGATTCTTAGCGAAATCGCCCAGTCTCAACTCCAAAGCCTGAATAATGCTGACATCGAGAATAGATTTAGGGCGATTGACTCGGGCGACCCAAAGTTATTGAAATTATTCTTTCACTTCCCAACAAGTACTGCCAAACAAAAACACTCACTGACAGAAATGTTTCAGTATAGTTTCAGTAATACAAATTTTCAAACGCGCAACAGTCTTATTATCAAGTATTTACGACGTTAAGTTAGTACTCCCGCCCGAGGCACTTTAATAGCCTGTAGACTGAGTTCTGCGGGCTATTTTTATTGACTTGGTAAACTTTTGGTAAACATCGATGGCCGGCATGATTCCAAAACCGGGAGGCCTCCTGCTTCGCAGCCGTTGACATGGTGGTGCGGGCCTTCTACCAAAAACCCACTTTTGCCCAGAATATCTTTTTCTATCTGGTTCAGAGGCCGTTGTTGAAGAACCTCAGGTTGTCGAATCCCGGCTTGAGCTGACCTTTCTCTATGCGGTGAATCAAGTCCGTGACCAGGCTGTTCAGGGGCGTGGGACAGCCCACCTTGCGGCCGAAAGCAGCGATGGCGCCATTGATGGCATCCACCTCGGTGAGCTTGCCCTTCTCTATGTCTTGCAGCATGCTCGCCTTCAGGGCGGCGTGCTTGCGTATGGCCAGGGGAAGGACAAAAAGCGACAGCGCCTTTTTCACCGGGCCGTTATAACCCAGCAGCTTCACGGCGTCCTTGCCCTGGACGGGCTCTATCTTGATTCCGGCCGCGGCGCAGACATCGATGCACTCCTTGATGAGGCCGAGGACGATTTTGCGGGACTCCATGGGCCCGGCAGCCTCTCCGAAGGTGCAGCCCAGCACCGCGCTCATGCCGGAAAAGGCCGAATTGATGAGAAGCTTGCTCCAGCGCGTGCCGATAAAGTTTTCCTCCACGGTGACCGTTCCCATCGTCTCAAGGTACTCCTTGACGACGGGGAGGTATTTGTGCGGCGTCTTGGCGGTGCTGCCCAATGAGAACGTGAGGCTGTCCGGAGAGCTGGTGAGCTCCGAGATGCCGGGACCCGTCAGGGTTGCGCCCCAGGCCACGGTGCAGCCCAGAACATGGTCTTCGCCCACAATATCGGCAATCCCCTCCTCCGGAAGGCCGTTTTGCAAGGTAACGATAACGCCGTCCGGCGCCAGAAAATCCTTCAGGAACGTGACCACTTCCTTGTTACGCTGCTGGATAATCTCGCGGATACCGCGGGCTTTGCCTGATTTCTCGTCGTTTGTGAGGAACTCCGATTCCTGAAGGTTATTGTTTGCTGCTATCTGCTCGGGGTTGGAGCCGATGCCTGCGTCGCCGCCGGGCTTGCCGAAATAGTAGTAAACAACAGGCACTACCTTGCCGTTGACTGTATCGACATCGAACGATCCGGTCTTGCGCTTGGCGTCGAGGATGATGGTCACTGCATCGTCGGCCGATGCCTGCGACATGTTCTCGACATTGTCAACCTTCTCGTTAGAGGGCAAGGCTATACTAAGAGTTTGCGATTTGATCATTGTCGTACAGAGCATGAAGAACGTGATAAGCAACATGTTCATGTCGACCATCGGCGTGAAATCCACGCGGATCTGCATTTTTTTCTGGTGGTTTTTGCCTTTGCCGCCTCCACCATTTTGCTGAACTTCTGCCATTGTCTTATTCTTCTGCGCCCTTAAGAGCGGTCAATAACGTAAACTTATTCATATGGATAGTCTGAAGATTATCCATAACACCTATGGCGGAGAGGTGAATCTACAGAAACTGGCTGATGCACTGGGCTGTTCTCGCCAATATGTGAGCAAGGCGGTCAACAAGAAAGACC
>CADBHY010000128.1 GCA_902794615.1 uncultured Bacteroidia bacterium | reverse complement strand
AACATAGGCCTAACTGTCTATCTATGTCTTAATTCCCCTACCCACGCTCAGAGGTGGAGGGAAACGGGTAGGGCATCTGAAACCGTGTCTGTTTCATCGGCCGGCCACTGACCCAGCAGGCCGGACGACTGCCCGTCTTTCCGATGGGGATGGAATGACGTACAAATATAGTGATATTTTTTGGATTTTTCTCCATAACAGGTTATTAGCGCATTTATGCACGTTTTCCGTGAAACGGATAAATTTTTTTGTTCACTCTGAATCAGGCACTTAGCACGCGGAAAACGTAAAAAACACGTAAAAATGCTGCATTTATCCGTTTCACAACCTTTGTAACTTACACAATTTCAGCGTTTTATAAATTAAACGTTTCTTTTTGCAATGAAACGGATAACTCTTCTTACCTTGCGGGCCAGAAAGATCTTTGACAGGCTGAAACTATGCTCTACTTTTTTATCCGGCTGTATCTTTGTTTTTCCAAAAACATTGCATACCTTTGCATAAGTTGTATTTGGTCGCCCCTTGAGAAAGGGCACTAGTCATAGAGCATTTTCCTTAACCGGAAGGTGCTCTACTTTTTTATCCGGATGCGTACTCCCTGAGGTAATGGTCCTCGATCTAATCCAATGGAACTCCATATCACATTTTTACCAAATACAACGCTATGGTCAAAATCAAAACCACGTTTACCTTTGGCTTCACTCTGGAACTCCAGAGGGTCAAGGAAACACTCAGTTCAATCTCAAAGGTTCTGAGGGTTGCGACGGAAACCATCAGGACCCGTTATCGAAAGATAACCTGATTCCTGCACGGCATTAGCCGTTTCCTGTTTCCCCATCCGGCAAAAGGGTCGCCCACCATTGGGGGCCCCTTTTGTTAAACCACAACCCCGAAACTCCAAATAAACCCTAATCACCTTCGCTCAGCAAATCCTGGAGTTCTTCCAAACTCAAGGCGGTCTAGCTCACTCCCCTCTCTGGAATCATTAATCACTTTAAGAAGATACTGTCCATACTGATTCTTTGACATCGGCCCAGCCACTTCACGCAGTTTCTCCGCACTGATCCAGCCTTGCTGATAGGCGATTTCCTCCAGGCAACCGACTTTAAGCCCTTGGCGTTTCTCAATTGTTTCGATATAAATCGAAGCTTCGGCCAGGGAGTCGTGGGTGCCGGTGTCCAGCCAGGCAAAGCCCCGGCCGAAAACCTGCACCTTCAGCTCGCTGTCTTTCAGGAATTTCTGGTTGACGCTGGTGATTTCCAATTCCCCGCGGGCCGATGGCTTGATGCCCTTGGCCACCTCCACCACCTTGTTGGGGTAGAAATAGAGGCCCACCACGGCATAGTTGCTCTTGGGTTGCGACGGCTTCTCCTCGATGCTAAGGCAATTGCCTTGCTTGTCAAATTCGGCCACGCCGTAGCGCTCGGGATCGCTGACCCAATAGCCAAAGACGGTGGCTTTGTTATTCTCTTCGGCATCCTGGACGGCTTTTTTGAGCAGGCCGGTGAAACCGTTGCCGTAGAAAATGTTGTCGCCGAGGACCAGGCAGGCGCTATCGTTGCCAATGAACTTCTCACCAATGATGAAAGCCTGGGCAAGGCCGTCCGGGTTGGGCTGCTCCGCATATTCGAAATGCACGCCGTAGTCCGACCCGTCACCAAGCAGGCGCCTGAAGCCGGGGAGGTCGTATGGTGTAGAGATAATGAGAATATCCCGTATCCCCGCCAGCATGAGCGCGCTGATGGGGTAATACACCATCGGCTTGTCATAAATGGGAAGCAGCTGTTTGCTCACCCCCTTGGTGATGGGATACAGGCGGGTTCCCGACCCCCCGGCCAGTACAATTCCTTTCATGCCAATCAATAATTCTCCGGCTTCAGCTGGAAGTAGCTCTGGGGATGGTCGCAGACAGGGCACACGGCCGGGGCCTTCTTGCCCACCACAATGTGGCCGCAGTTGGAGCACTGCCAGATGCAGTCTCCGTCGCGGGAGAACACCACGCCGTCCTCGATGTTCTTCAGGAGCTTGCGGTAGCGCTCCTCGTGCTCCTTCTCAATAGCGCCCACCATGCGGAACTTGGCGGCAATCTCCTTGAAGCCCTCGGCATCGGCCTCCCGGGCCATGCGGTCGTACATGTCGGTCCACTCGAAGTTCTCGCCCTCGGCGGCATCCTCCAGGTTCTCCACGGTAGAAGGCACGCTGCCGCCGTGCAGGTACTTGAACCAAATCTCGGCATGCTCCTTCTCATTGGCGGCCGTCTCCTCGAAAATCTTGGAGATTTGGACATATCCGTCCTTCTTGGCCTTGGAGGCGTAATACGTGTACTTGTTGCGGGCCTGGGATTCGCCTGCAAAGGCTTCCATCAGGTTCTTTTCGGTTTTTGTTCCTTTCAGATTCATGTTCAGTGTTTGTTTAGATGATTGATACATAGTTGAAGGGACTCCGTCCAATGCGGAATACGGAGGCCCAGGCTTTGCTTGATTTTGGACTTGTCCAGCACGGAATAGGCCGGACGCTTCACCTTCGAGGGAAACTCCCCGCTATGGCAGGGCCGGATGTCGCACGTCCTCCCGCCATACCGACCGATTAACTGCGCAAAGTCATACCAGGAGCACACGCCCTCGTTGGTAAAGTGGTATATCCCCGCCGGCGCATCCATCTTGAGAAGCCGCAGAATGGCATCGGCCAAATCGCCGGCATAGGTGGGCGTTCCCACCTGGTCAAAGACCACCTTCAGGCCGGGACGCTCCGCCGTAAGCTGCAGCATGGTCTTCACAAAGTTCTTCCCGAACTCGCTGTACAGCCACGCGGTGCGCACGATGACATGCCGACACCCCACGCGCGCAAGGGCCTCTTCCCCATGCAGCTTGCTGCGCCCGTAAGCGCTCTCCGGAGCCGGGGCGGCCTCCTCCGGAATGGGCGTATTGTACTTGCTGCCAAACACATAGTCCGTGCTCACATGCAGCAGCAGACCGTCCACTTCCTTCATGGCCACGGCCAGGTTCTCCACCGCCTTCGCATTCAGCAGTTCCGCCAGCTCCGGCTCTTCCTCGGCCTTTTCCACGTTGGTGTAGCCCGCGCAGTTCACTACGGTGTCAATCCCCTCCCGGGCCACCAGTTCCCGGACGGCCTGCAGCTCCGTAATGTCCAGACGCAGTGTCCCGGGGGCCTCTACAATGTCAGAGAAAAGCGCGTCCGGCATCACCCGACGCAGGCACATTCCCAGCTGTCCGCAGCCGCCTGTTACCAGTATTTTCATTGCGCGTAATAGTCTATATTATAATCAAACAGTTCGGACGCATCAGCCAAAAAAGGATGGCTCCGGTCCCGCTGGGAAAGGAGGATATCAGCCTCCGGAATGCCCCAGTCGATACCCAGCGAAGGGTCGTTCCAGGCGATGGCCGCCTCGGCCTCGGGGGCATACGGGAAGTCGCACTTGTACTGGAAAACGGCCTCCGGGCTCAGCACCACAAAGCCATGCGCGAAGCCCCTGGGCACAAAGCATTGCCGATGATTCTCCCCGCTCAGTTCCACCTTCACATAGCGGCCGAAGCTGGGAGACCCCTTCCGGATATCCACCGCCACGTCCAGCACCCGGCCCTCGATAACCCGCACCAGCTTGCTCTGGGCACAGGCGCCCTTCTGGAAATGCAGGCCCCGCAGCACCCCGTAGGAGCTCCGGCTCTCATTGTCCTGCACAAACTTCACGGGCCGCACCGCCGCGTCAAAATCCCGCTGGCTCCAGGATTCCATGAAATAGCCCCTGGCGTCGCCGAACACTTGGGGTTCCAGAACCAACACCTCCGGAATCGATGTTTTTATTATCTTAATCATTCCCTCGTATCAGATTCTATGTATGAAGAAAATTGGTTTTTTGGGCAACTGCACAAAAAATAATTTTCTTCAAAAAAAAACACATTTCATTGAACGAAATTCGTACATCTCGTTGCAGAAAACCCTAATCCCGTTTGAAAATGTCTCTGGTGTAAACCTTGCCTGCCACATCGTCCAAGGCCGTATCATAACGGTTGGCAACGATGGCATCGGCCTGCTCCTTGAAGGAGGCCAGGTCGTTCACCACGCGGCTTCCGAAGAAGGTGGAGCCGTCCTCCAGCGTGGGCTCGTAGATAATCACCTTCGCGCCCTTGGCCTTAATCCGCTTCATGATACCCTGGATGGCCGATTGCCGGAAATTGTCGCTCCCGGTTTTCATGGTGAGCCGATACACTCCTATCACCACCTCGTGCTCCTTCGCGGAGTCGAAGGCATTGGTGCCCGTGTAGCTGTAGTACCCTGCCTTGTCCAGCACCCGGTCCGCAATGAAGTCCTTGCGCGTCCGGTTGGAGTCCACGATGGCCTTAATCAGGTTCTCCGGCACATCGTTGAAATTGGCCAGGAGCTGCTTGGTGTCCTTCGGCAGGCAGTATCCGCCATAGCCGAAGGAGGGATTGTTATAATGCGTGCCTATCCGCGGATCCAGGCAGACGCCCTCGATGATGGCCTGAGTGTCCAGGCCCTTCATCTCCGCATAGGTGTCCAGTTCGTTGAAATAACTCACCCGCAGGGCCAGGTAGGTGTTGGCGAACAGTTTCACCGCTTCCGCCTCCGTGGAGCCCATGAACAGCACCGGAACGTCCTCCTTCAGCGCCCCCTCCTTGATGAGCGCCGCAAAGACATGCGCTGCCTCTTCCCCTTCGTCAAATCCCACGATAATACGGCTGGGGTACAGGTTGTCATACAGCGCCTTGCTCTCCCGCAGGAACTCCGGCGCAAAGATAATCTTGGGAACTACCACCCGGAAACTGTATTTCTCCCGCACGGCCTTGGTGTAGCCCACCGGG
>CADBHY010000127.1 GCA_902794615.1 uncultured Bacteroidia bacterium | reverse complement strand
GTGCAAAGATACGCTTTTGCCTCCCATACCCTTGGCAGCTAACATGCTCACTGTCAGCCGCTTGTACTACATTCCTCGTTCGATTTTTGAACGAGGAATAGACTATAACGCACTGTGCCACAACAACTTAACGACCGCCCCCTGAAAACAAAAACCGCAGGCCGGGGAGGTCTGCGGTAAGTGTCTTGGATGCAAAAAGCGACTACCAGCGGTCTTCGTCAGATACGGAGAGCTTTTTGCGGGCGTGACGACGGCGGGCGTTCAGGACGCGGCGGCCGTTGGCGGAAGCCATGCGGGCGCGGAAGCCGTGCTTATTCACACGCTTGCGGCGGGAGGGTTGAAATGTTCTTTTCATGCTATCTCTTTTTTATATTTTTCGCGTAAGGGACTGCAAAGGTAGTAAATCTATGCGAAACCGCCAAATTATTTTTCAATGTGAATCACCAGTTTTCCTTCATACCAAGGGTCGTCCAGCCAGGAGGAGATTCTCCAGGTATGTACGCTGCCTTTGGGAAGATGATAACGGGCCATCACCTGGGCAATCTCCGGGTTCACGTCTCCGCCTTTGAGGCAGAGGACGCCTTTGCGGTAGCATCCCTTCACCCAGGGGTAAAAGTCCGGCAGGGCGGCCACGGCGCGGGACACCACGTAGTCAAACTCGCGTCCTAAGGACTCTGCGCGTGCATTCACCACTTCCACGTTGTCAAGCCCCAGGGCCCGGGAAACGGCCGATGCCACGATGGTCTTCTTTCCCACGGAGTCGCAGAGCACGAAGGAAGCCTCCGGGAAGAGGATGGCCAGGGGGATGCCCGGGAAGCCGCCGCCGGTGCCCACGTCCAGGATGCTGGCCGATGAGAAGCTGTCCCACAGGCCCGGCACTTCGGAGAGGTATCGGCCTATGGCGAGCGAATGCAGCACGTGGTGGCTGTAGAGATTGTCTATGTCTTTGCGGGAAATCACGTTAATCTGGGCGTTCCATTCCCGGTACAGGGCATCCAGGGCGTCAAAACGCTCCTGCTGCAGCGGCGTAAGTTCAAAGCTGTTCATTCCACTTCCCCCCTTAGCATCATCTTGGACAGGTGCTCCTTGCCCCGGCGGATGCGGGTGCGCACCGTATTGAGTTCCAGTCCCAGTTCCCGGGCAATCTCCTCGTATTCCAGCTCTTCTATCATGTACTTGATCATCACGTCTTTGTACAGGCTGGGCAGCTCGTCGATATAGCCCATCAGGCGCTCGTGCATCTCGTCGTTGATAATTTCCTCTTCCGGCGTGAAGTCCGTGAGCGGAGCGTTCCCTTCGGAAGCATCGGCCTTGTGAAGGATGCCCTCCTTCTTCTGGCTTTCCCGCTGGATGCTCTCCAGATGGTCCAGGGCGGTGCGGGTGGCGATGGTCAGGAGCCAGGGGCGGAATTCCCGCTCCGTGTCAAAGCTGCCCAGCGCGGCGAAGGCCTTCTGGAAGGATTCCAGCACCACGTCGTCGGCATCGGCCTTCCACTGGAAATAGCCGCTCACCCGTCCGCGGACCGCTTTTTCGTGTATCTGATACAGCATCCGGTAGGCCATCTGGTCTCCCTGCATGGCTTTCAGAACCAGTTCTTTTTCTTTTACGTCCATAGGCTAATGGGCTTCCAGCCAGTTGGCGCCTGCGCTGCATTCCACCGTGAGGGGTACGTTCAGGCTGGTTACGTGCTCCATCACGTCTTTCACCAGCGCCTGGAGCTCCGGCACTTCGGCGGGGATGGCGTCAAACAGCAGTTCGTCGTGAATCTGCAGCACCATCTTGCTCTTCAGGCCTTTTTCCTTCAGGCGGGCGGCCACCTGAATCATGGCCAGTTTGATGATATCGGCCGATGTCCCCTGGATGGGGGCATTCACGGCATTGCGCTCGGCCAGGGCCCGGACGGTGGCGTTGCGGGCATGGATGTCCGGCAGGTAGCGCCGGCGGCCGAAGAGGGTTTCTACGTAGCCGTTCTCCCGGGCGAAGGCCACCGAGTCGTCGATGAACGAGCGGATGGCGGGGAAGGCGGTGAAATAGTCGTCGATCAGGGCCTTGGCGGCGCTGCGGGTCAGGTGCAGCCTTTGGGCCAGGCCGAAGGAAGAGATGCCGTACATGATGCCGAAGTTGGCCGTCTTGGCCATGCCGCGCTGTTCCCGCGTGACTTCGGAAACGGGGATGCCGAAGATTTTGGCGGCCGTGGCGGCATGCACGTCCTCTCCGTCGCGGAAGGCCTGCGTCAGGTGGGCGTCGCAGCTCAGATGGGCCATGATGCGCAGCTCGATCTGCGAGTAATCGGCCGATACGATAACTCCGTCCGGGGTGCCCGGCACGAAGGCCTTGCGGATTTCCTTGCCGCGTTCCGTGCGGATGGGGATGTTCTGCAGGTTGGGGTTGGAGCTGGACAAGCGCCCGGTGGCCGTCAGGGCCTGATTGAAGGTGGTATGCACGCGCCCGTCCTTCGGGGAAATATACGAGGGGAAGGGCTCGATATAGGTGGAAAGGAGCTTTTTGACGGCCCGGTATTCCAGGATTTCGTTCACGATGGGGTGCCGGTCCGCGATGGTGAGGAGGGTGGCCTCGTCCGTGCTGTACTGGCCCTTGGTACTGCGCTTGGCCTTGGGGTCCAGGGCCAGCTTGTCAAACAGGAGCTCTCCCACCTGCTTGGGGGAGGAGATGTTCAGCTGCGGCTCATCGGCCATTTCCCGGATGCGGTTTTCCCGCTCCGCCAGCTCTTTCCGGAGGCCGTCGGCAAAGACCTTGAGCTGGGACAGGTCCACTTTCACGCCGTCCCGCTCCATCTGCGCGAGCACCTTGGCCAGCGGTTCCTCCATCCGGTAGTAGAAGTCCGGCAGGTCTTTCTTGAGCTTGTCTCCCAGCGGCAGCAGCACGGCAGCCTCCTTCAGGCGGGGGGAGTCCTCCTCCGGGGCGACGTCGTCAAAGAGGGAGCCGGTAGCGGCCGGGGCCGATGCTTCTAAAGACACCCCCAGGTACGTCTGCGAGAGGGCCTGCAAGTCATGGCTGCGTTCAGGATTCAGGACATAGTGCATGAGCTCGATGTCGTTCCAAGTACCCTCCAGGCTTATTCCGTCTTCGCTCAGGAACTTGGAAATGCGTTTGAGGTCTACGCCGTATTTGGCCACGGAAGGGTTCTCCAGCAGGGTTTTTGCCTCCTTGGGGCTCACGGCGCATACCAGCTGCTCCGGGGAGGAAACGAGCAGCCTGCTTCCATTCAGCAGCAGGCCGATTTTCTCCGGCCGGGCGGCTTCGAGCGTGCGGAAGTCCACTTCCCGTGGTTCGGGCACAAAATCGGCTTTTTTTGTGCCCGCAAACCCGTTTTGGGCCTCTTCGAGCACGTTTTCGGGCTTTTTTGTGGCCGACAGGAACTTTTGGAGGGAGTTGAACTCGTATTGTTGGAAAAGTCTGTGGATGGCGGGGTCAAAGACGCCGGTATATTCCATGTCCTTCACGCTCACAGGCAGGCCGATGTCCGTTTTGATGGTGACCAGCTGTTTGGAAAGGGCCATGTGCGGCTGCGCTTCCCGGAACATCTCCTGCTGCTTGGCCGACAATTCCGTCAGGTGGGCGTAGATGTTCTCCATGCTTCCGTACTTGGCGATGAGCTTGGCGGCGCCCACTTCTCCCACGCCCTTCACGCCGGGCACGTTGTCGGCCGTGTCTCCGCAGATGGAGAGCATGTCAATCACCTGGGCGGGCTCCGAGATGCCCCATTTCCGGCACAGGGCGTCCGTGTTCACCAGTTCCGCCTCGGCCCCGCTTTTGCCGGGCTTGAGCTGGAAGGTGTGCGGGCCCAGCAGCTGCCCGTAGTCTTTGTCGGGGGTGACCAGGTACACATCCAGCGTGTCCGAGGCAAATTGGGCGGCCACGGAGCCCAGGACGTCGTCGGCCTCGAAGCCGGGCATCATGAGCACGGGGATGTTCATCTTCCGAACCAGCTCCGTGAGGGGTTCCAGGGCGTCTATCACCAACTGCGGGGTGGGGGGGCGCGTGCCCTTGTACTCCGGGTACAGCTGGTTGCGGAAGGTTCCTCCCGGCGGGTCGAAAGCCACCGCCACATGGCTGGGCTTCTCCCTTTCCAGCATCTCCAGGAGGTATTTGGTGAAGCCGTAGAGGATGGACATGTCCTCCCCCTTGGAATTAATCATGGGCCTGCGCAGGAAGGCATAGTACATCTTGAATACCAGCGCGTGCCCGTCTATGAGAAAAAGTTTACCTGGCATAGCCTTCAAAGATACGGAAAAAATAAATTTATTCATACCTTTGCGGGTATGAAAGAGATTTATTTTGCCGGAGGGTGCTTCTGGGGCGTGGAGCATTTCTTCAAGGGCGTGGACGGGGTTTCCGAGGCCATGCCCGGTTATGCCAACGGAAATACGCAGAATCCTACTTATAAGGAGGTTTATACAGATACCACCGGCTTTGCGGAGACGGTGCGGGTGCGTTATAATCCGGAGCGGGTGAGCCTCAGGCTCCTTGTGCGGCTGTTTTTTACGGTGACGGACCCGCTTACGCTCAACCGCCAGGGCCATGACGAGGGCACGCGCTACCGCAGCGGGGTGTTCTATACCTCTGCGGAGGACAGGCCCGTGATAGAGGACGTGTTCCGGGAGGTTTCGGGCAAGCTGGGTGTTCCCTTAGTGACGCAGCTGGAGCCTTTGAAGAATTTTTATCCGGCCGAAGAATACCATCAGAACTATCTGGACAAGAACCCCGAAGGTTATTGTCATCTGTCTCTCAAGACCTTCCGCTATCTGCGCCTGTACCAGGACGTAAAGCTTTTCCTGGGTGACGAGACGGACCCCATTGCCCGCATGGCCAACATGAGCGCCCTTATTCAGGAGCGG
>CADBHY010000126.1 GCA_902794615.1 uncultured Bacteroidia bacterium | reverse complement strand
CTTACTCGGCCTTGCCGTTGGAGCCCAGCACGTTGATAATCTTGTGCATGTAGAGTTTCTTCATCTCGTCGCGGGCGGGACCCAGGTATTTGCGGGGGTCGAACTCGCCGGGCTTCTCGTTGAAGACCTTGCGGATGGCGGCGGTCATGGCCAGACGGCTGTCGGAGTCGATGTTGATTTTGCACACAGCGCTCTTGGAGGCCTCGCGGAGCTGCTCCTCGGGGATACCCACGGCATCGGGCAGCTTGCCGCCGTTGGCGTTGATGATATCTACATACTCCTGCGGAACGGAAGAGGAGCCGTGGAGAACGATGGGGAAGCCGGGAAGCTTCTTCTCAATCTCATGAAGGACGTCGAAAGCCAGCGGCGGAGGAACCAGACGGCCGGTCTTGGGGTCACGGGTGCACTGCTCGGGCTTGAACTTGTAAGCGCCGTGGGAAGTGCCGATGGAGATGGCGAGGGAATCGCAACCGGTACGGGTGGCAAAGTCAATCACCTCTTCCGGACGGGTGTAGTGGGATTCCTCGGCGGAAACCTCGTCTTCCACACCGGCCAGGACGCCCAGTTCGGCCTCTACGGTGACATCGTACTGGTGAGCATAGTCCACCACCTTCTTGGTGAGGGCGATGTTTTCCTCGTAAGGGAGGGAGGAGGCGTCAATCATCACGGAGCTGAAACCCATGTCAACGCAGCTCTTGCACAGCTCGAAGCTGTCGCCGTGGTCCAGGTGGAGCACAATCTGGGGATGCTCCCAGCCCAGCTCTTTGGCATATTCCACAGCACCCTCTGCCATATAGCGCAGGAGGGTCTGGTTGGCGTAGTTACGGGCACCCTTGGAAACCTGGAGAATCACCGGGCTCTTGGTCTCGGCGCTGGCCTGGATAATGGCCTGAAGCTGCTCCATGTTGTTGAAATTGAAAGCGGGGATGGCGTAACCGCCGGCAACGGCCTTCTTGAACATCTCACGGGTGTTCACAAGGCCCAATTCTTTGTAAGAAACCATAGTTTTATCTAAATTGATCAATTGTTTTTCGATTCACAAAGGTAAGCATTTTTGCACGATTAAAAAACAATCGGCCGATGGAAGTAAGAAAATTATTTAAGAGTTTTGAAGCTTTCAAGCCGCTTCATGGCCCGGAATACAATCCAGTCCGGGAAGTGGCGGAAAAGGGGAATGGAAAGGTGGTTGACAAGGCCCGGCATGCAGGTTTTTTTGCGGGCGAACATCCGCCTCAGGGCCTTGGAAGCCAGTTTTTCAGGAGGAAGGCTCACCCCAAGGCGCACGGCTATGCGGCGGAGCCTGGGAGCCAGGCCGTACAGTCCGGTATCCACGGCTCCCGGGGTTACAACGGTAACGCTTACCCCCAAGGGCTTCATCTCGTACCAGATGGATTTGGAGAAGCTGTAGATGTAGGTCTTGGTGGCAATGTAGGTCTGGATGCCGGGAAATTCCATCCATTTGCTCAGAGAGGACATATTGAGGATGTATCCCCTTCCCCTTTGGCACATATCGGCCCCGAAAAGGCGGCAAAGCCCGGTCGTCGTCACCACATGCAGCATCACCATGCTCTCTACCTTCTGAGGCGGCGTGCGGTACAGGGCGTCGAAGAAGAAGAAGCCGGCGTTGTTGATGAGGATGTCTATCGTGAGGCCCTGGTCGGCCGCAAAATCATAGACTTCCCGGGCAGCCTCCGGCCGGGCAAGGTCGCAGAAGAAAGGGCAGGCCTTGACGCCATAGGCCAGGCTGATTTTCCGGGCCGATTCTTCCAGCTCCTCCTTCTGGTTGGAAACCATCAGGAGGTCGCAGGCATAATCCCTCGCCAGAATCGTTGCATATTGGAGGCCGATTCCGCTGCTTGCCCCCGTCACCAGTGCCGTCATACGCCCATCCTTTTTGCATTATCGGCCTCGGCCGCCTCAATTTCCTTGCGAAGGGCGCAGGGCATGTCGGCCACGCAGTGATGACATTTCATTTCCAGGGTGTACATCCTTCCCACGCAGTAATTGGACCGCAGGCAGGCCGATCGGTAATCCGGCCCGGCCTCCTTCATCTTGGCCACGAAGGCGGGGTCGTTCACCAGCACGTGGGCCATCTGGATGAGCTCGAAACCCTCGGAAAGAACGGTCTCGCAACCCGCCCGGCTCTGGATGCCGCCCACATAGATGAGGGGCAGCGAGAGGGCCTTCCGGAAGCGTTTGGCGCTTTCCAGGAAGTAAAGTTCCCGGTACGGGACGGTGGGAATCAGGGCCCTTCCAGCCATGGCCAGGCCTGCCTTGAGCCACCAGAACTTCCAGGGGTTCATGTAATGGGCCAGGGTTTTGAGGGGCATGGCGCCGCCCAGGATTACCATGGGGGCCTTGCTCACGAAGCCGGCGCTGAGGACGATGGCGTGGACTCCGTGGCGCTCGATGGCCTTAGCCACCTTGAGGCAGTCTTCCTCCTGAAGGCCACCCTTGAAGCCGTCGAACATGTTGGTTTTCACCACTACGGCCATGTCGTCTCCGGCATGAGCCATAACCTCGTCCAGAACTTCGTTCATCATGCGCATGCGGTTCTCCAGGCTGCCTCCGTATTCATCCTTGCGGTGGTTGGTGTAGGGAGAGAGGAACTGGGAGATGAGATAACCGTGACCGGCGTGAATCTCCACGCAGTCGAATCCGCACTCCCGGCAGAAATCTACAGCCTCTCCGAAGTGCTTTACTATCAGTTTGATTTCGTCTTTTCTGAGGCCTCTGACAAGGGTGGGAGAGTAGATATTGATGCCTGTGGATGCCCCCACGGGCATGCGGTAACCGCAGGTGTAAAAATGGGTCATGTTGCCGCAGTGGCCCAGCTGGATGGAGGCCTTGGCTCCTTCGGCGTGAATGGCGTCGGTGAGGTCCTTCAGGGCGGGCTTGATTTCTTCCCTTATGTAGAGCTGCCCGTCAAAGGAAACGCCGCTTTGGTCCACAGCGCAGTACGCCACGGTGGTCATTCCTACCCCTCCTCTTGCCACGCTGACATGATAGTCTTTGAGCATGGCGCTGGGCTTGTTCCCCGGACACATGTTCTCGAATGCGGCGCTCCGGATGGTGCGGTTACGCAGCTCTATGGGCCCCAGCTTAAAAGGCGTGAATAGTTCAGACATAGACTAGTAGATGTATGGGAGTATCCTTTTCAGGCGGGTTTTGTCAAACTGGTCCGGGAATTCTTCCTGGTATTTGTGGTAGATGGAATTGGAACGGGGAATCAGGTTGGCGCAGGTGAACCAGAAGAACACCAGTCCGGCGCCGCTCCAGGTGAGGATGGCCCAGCCCAGCCATTCCACTATTTCTCCAAAATAGTTGGCGGAGGTAACGTAGTTGTACAGGCCGCCCTTGGGCAGGTAGTGGCGGGTGTCGCCGGGTTGGCGGAGGTTCCGGACAATCTCGTCGGAGGAGCGGTTAATATACATTCCCACCAGGAAGACCACCGTTCCGGCCATGAACGCGGGGCTTAAAATCCAGGAAGAGTCATAGTATGCCCTCTGAGGAGCCAGGCGGAAGAGCCAGTATCCCTGGATGTAACCGTTTATCAGGTTGAATGTCACGCTCATGAGTACGATGCTGACGGGCATCCTGGACCGCCCGTTCATGCGCAGGGGAAACACGAAGCTCCGGTGCACATAATGCAGGGCGAAGAGCAGGTAGAACAGCAGGTAAGGGAGGGTGAAGCGCTGCTCAAAGCCGGCCCAGAAGTACGTCATCACCAGAAGGACCGGCATTTCCATGAGCATCCAGCCCCATCGACCGGGAAGGGTGGGCCCCCATTTGGCCGATATCATCTTTCCATATCCCGCATCGATGAAGAACAGGGCCACGAATACCACGGCCCCCAGCACTGTCATCGTCAGGAGCACGTAGTCAAATTGTTCCATACGATGACGACAAGTTTTACTCGGCCTTGTACTTGGCGGCCTGCTGGGCTATGAGGGAGGCGTCGTCGAAGTAGTTGATCTGCATGGCGTCCTTCATTTCATGGAGGGTGCGGGCAGCCACTTCGCGGGCGGCTTCCGAACCCTTCTTCAGGATGTTATACACCTCGGGGATGTCCTGCTCGTAGGCGTGACGACGGGCGCGGATGGGTTCCAGGCGGTCGTTAAGGACATTGATGAGGAACTTCTTGCACTTCATGTCTCCCAGGCCGCCGCGGCGGTAGTGGTCCTTGAGCTCGTCCAGATTGGCATAGTCCGGCCAGAACTTGGCAAAATCATCGGCCTCGATGAAGGCGTCCAAGTAGGTGAAGACGGTATTGCCTTCCACCTTGCCGGGGTCTTCCACCCGCAGGTGGCCCGGGTCCGTGAACATGCCCTTCACCTTCTGCTCCATGTCCTTGGCCGTGTCGGAGAGGTAGATGCAGTTCCCCAGGGACTTACTCATCTTGGCCTTTCCGTCCGTGCCGGGCAGGCGGCGGCATACCAAGTTGGAGGGCAGCAGAATCTCCGGCTCCACCAGCACGTCGCAGTTATAGGTGCCGTTGAAACTTCTCACGATTTCCCGGCACTGCTCAATCATGGGCTCCTGGTCTTCGCCCACCGGAACGGTGGTGGACTTGAAGGCGCAGATATCGGCCGCCTGGGAAATGGGATAGGTGAAGAAACCTACGGGCAGGCCGCGTTTGTTGTCGTCCGTGGCGCCGCCTTCGAAGCCGCGCATGGCCATTTCCGTCTTTACCGTGGGATTGCGCTGCAGGCGCTGCACCGTAACCAGGTTGGAGAAGAACTGCGTCATCTCGTGCAGCTCGGGAATCTGGCTCTGGATGAAGATGGTGACCTTGGAAGGGTCCAGACCGCAGGAGAGGTAGTCCAAGGCTACTTCTATGATGTTCTGGCGAACCTTTTCGGGATTGTCGGCATTGTCTGTAAGGGCCTGCACATCGGCAATGAATACGAACATGCG
>CADBHY010000125.1 GCA_902794615.1 uncultured Bacteroidia bacterium | reverse complement strand
ACCGGGCTGGCACCCATGGCAACCTGGGCCACATAGACGTAGCCGTAGCTGATGGCCATCATGCCCAAATCCTTCTTGCGAATCTTCTTGCCGGATGCGGCAAACTTGGCAATGGCGCCCACCGGAGTGGCCTTGGAGCTCTGTCCGCCGGTGTTGGAGTACACCTCGGTGTCCAGAACCAGCACGTTCACGTTCTCGCCGCTGGCCAGCACGTGGTCCAGACCGCCGTAGCCAATGTCGTAGGAGGCACCGTCACCGCCGAATATCCACTGGCTGCGGGCCGGGATGAAGTGCTGGTATTCCACCAGTTTCTTGCAGGCCTCGCAGTCGCAGTCCTGGGCCAGCGGGACAATCTTGTCCGCTACCTCGCGGGTGGCGGCGGCATCCTGAGGAGCTTCCAGCCACTTGGCGGCCAGGGCCTTGATGTCCTGGGAGCAGCATTCGCACTCCAGGGCTTTGCGCATGGCACCGGCAACCGTCTCACGGGCGCGGTCCGAGCCCAGTTTCATACCCAGGCCGAACTCGCAGAAGTCCTCGAACAGGGAGTTGGCCCATGCCGGACCGTGACCTGCCGCATTGGTGCAGTAAGGGCTGGCCGGGAAGGAGGCACCGTAGATGGAGGAGCAGCCCGTGGCGTTGGCAATCATCATGTGGTCTCCGAAGAGCTGGGTGATGGTCTTGATGTTGGGAGTTTCGCCGCAGCCTGCGCAGGCGCCGGAGATCTCGAACAGCGGCTGGGCAAACTGGCTGTTCTTCATATTGGCCTTCTTGTCCACATACTCCTTGTAGCCCACCTTCTTGTTCAGGTAGTCAAAGGCGGCCTGGTCTTCCTTGTCATTGATGTAAGGAACCATCTTGAGGGCCTTTTCGGGCTTGGCCAGACACACATCCACGCAGTTGCCGCAACCGGTGCAGTCGTCCACGGAGATGGCGATGGCATACTTGTAATCCTTCAGGTTGGCCTTGCCCTGGGCCAGTTTTACATTGGCGGGAACCTTGGCGGCCTCCTGTTCGGTGAGGAGGAAAGGACGGATGGCGGCGTGCGGGCAAACGAAGGCGCAAGTGTTGCACTGGATACACTTCTCCGCATCCCAGGTGGGAACGTTCACGGCCACGCCGCGCTTCTCGAAGGCGGCGGTACCGGCGGGCATGGTGCCGTCGGCATAGGGGAGGAAGGCGCTCACCGGGAGGGTGTCACCGGCCTGGGCGTTCACCACGTCGGCAATGTCCTTCACGAAGGCGGGAGCCAGCCGGTCCTTGTTGGGGTTCTCGAACTTGGCGGTGAGGTTGGCCCAATCGGCCGGAACGTGGAGCTCCGTATATTCGCCGCCACGGTCAACGGCTGCGTAGTTCATGTTCACCACATTCTCGCCCTTCTTGCCGTAAGACTTCACGATAGCGTCCTTCATGTACTTCACGGCATCCTCGTAGGGGATGATGTTCGTAATCTTGAAGAAGGCGCTCTGGAGGATGGTGTTGGTCCTGCCGCCCAGGCCAATCTCCGCGGCAATCTTGGTGGCGTTGATAATGTACACCTTGATATGCTTGCGGCCGATGGTGGCCTTCACGTTGTCGGGAATGTTCTTGATGGTTTCTTCCTCGTCCCAGAGGGAGTTGAGCAGGAGGGTACCGCCATCCTTGATGCCCTTCAGGACATCGTACTTCTTCAGGTAGGAAGGCACGTGGCAGGCCACGAAGTCGGGGGTGTTCACCAGGTAGGGAGCCTTGATGGGCTGCACGCCGAAGCGCAGGTGGGAGCAGGTGTAACCGCCGGACTTCTTGGAGTCGTAGTCAAAGTAGGCCTGGCTGTACAAATCCGTATGGGAGCCGATAATCTTGATGGTGTTCTTGTTGGCGCCCACGGTACCGTCGGAGCCCAGTCCGTAGAACTTGCACTCGGTGGTGCCGGGCTTCACGATGGAAACCTCGCTCTTGATGGGCAGGCTCTTGAAGGTGACGTCGTCCACGATGCCGATGGTGAAATCGGCCTTGGGCTCCTTCATGTCCAGGTTGTCATAGACGGCCACAATCTGGGCGGGGGTGGTGTCCTTGGAGGACAGGCCGTAACGGCCGCCGATAATCTGGACGTTGTCCTTGCCCTGGAAGAGGGCCTTTACGTCCGTGAAGAGGGGCTCTCCCACGGCGCCGGGCTCCTTGGTGCGGTCCAGGACGGCAATCTTGCGTACGCTCTTGGGGAGCACGGAGAAGAAGTATTTCTCGGAGAAAGGACGGTACAGGTGGACGGTGATGAGACCGTACTTGCGGCCGCGGCCGGCCAGGTAGTCGATGGTTTCCTTGATGGTCTCCGTCACGGAACCCATGGCTACGATGATGTTCTCTGCCGTAGGGTCTCCATAATATTCGAAGGGACGGTAGGTGCGGTCGGTGAGTTCGGTGATTTCACCCATGTAGCGGGCCACCACGTCCGGAACGGCATCGTAGAACTGGTTACGGGTTTCCACGGCCTGGAAATAGACGTCTCCGTTCTGGGCGGTGCCGCGGGTGACGGGGGCGTCCGGGTTCAGGGCGCGGGCGCGGAACTTGGCCAGGGCCTTGGTGGATACCATCTCGCGGAGGGCGTCCTCGTCCAGGGCCTCAATCTTCTGAATCTCGTGGGAGGTACGGAAGCCGTCGAAGAAGTGCAGGAAGGGGAGGCTGGCCTTGATGGCGCTCAGGTGAGCCACGGCGGCCAGGTCCTGGGCTTCCTGTACGGAGCCGGAGGCCAGCATGCAGAAACCGGTCTGGCGGCAGGCCATCACGTCCTGGTGGTCTCCGAAGATGGAGAGGGCGTGGCTGGCGAGGGCGCGGGCGCTCACGTGGAACACGGTGGGCAGCATTTCACCGGCAATCTTGTACATGTTGGGAATCATCAGGAGAAGACCCTGCGATGCCGTAAAGGTAGAAGTGAGGGCACCAGCCTGCAGGGAACCATGCACGGCACCGGCGGCACCGGCCTCGCTCTGCATCTCCGTCACTTTCACGGTTTCTCCCCAGAGGTTCTTTTTTCCGTGAGCAGCCCACTCGTCAATGTTCTCGGCCATGGTGGAAGAGGGCGTGATCGGGTAGATGGCGGCGTGCTCGCTGAACAGGTAAGCGATGTTCGAGGCGGCATAGTTACCATCACAGGTGATGAATTTCTTTTCTTTAGCCATAATTAGTTAGTGTATTGTAAGTATAATTTGTTGTATTTTTTCTTCAAACAAACGATTGTCTGCAAATTTAGTGAAAAAAAGCGGACAATCAAAAAGCTATTCTCAGGCCCAGACAACGATCGCGCAGAAGGTCTGCCCTGAAACTTGTTTCTCATATATATTTTATGTCTTTATTGGCAAGTGGTGATGCTTTCGATGAGTGTTCCTTCTTCCGGAAGAATTCTTCTTACCAGGCCGCAAAGCACCTCGCCGGGGCCCAGTTCCACAAAGCGGGCGGCTCCGTCCGCCGCCATGTTCCGGACGGTCTGCGTCCAGCGGACGGGGGAGGTGAGCTGCAGGAGCAGGTTGGATTTAATCTGTTCCGGGTCTGTGGTGGGAAGGGCCGATACGTTCTGGTAAACGGGACATGCGGGCCGGTGGAACGGCGTGGCCTCGATGGCGCGGGCCAGCTCTGCACGGGCCGGCTCCATCAGCGGAGAGTGGAAGGCCCCGCTCACGGGGAGTTTGAGGGCGCGTTTGGCCCCCTTCTCCTTCAGGAGGGCGCAGGCCCGGTCAACGGCGGCTTCTTCTCCGGAGATGACCACCTGGCCGGGGGAGTTGAAGTTGGCCGGCACTACACCGGGAATGGAGGCGCAGACCTCTTCAATAACTTCGTCCGGGAGCTTGATGATGGCGGCCATGGCTCCGGGTGCCTTCTCGCAGCATTTCTGCATCTCGGCGGCACGGATGGCCACCAGCCGCAGGCCGTCTTCAAAGCTCATGGCTCCGGCGGCCACCAGGGCGGAGAATTCTCCGAGCGAATGCCCGGCCACCATGTCCGGTCGCTCGTGCATGGCCAGGGCCAGCACAACGCTGTGCAGGAAAATGGCAGGCTGGGTGACACGGGTGGCCTTCAGCTCATCGGCCGAGCCTTCAAACATGACATCCGTAATGCGGAAGCCCAGGATGCTGTTGGCTTTTTCCATCAGCTCCCGGTGCAGAGGGTATAAATCTTGGGCCATTCCCGGAAATTGGGAACCTTGGCCGGGGAAAATATAGGCGCTTTTCATTTGCTTTATAAAATCTTACAAAGATAACGAAAAAAGCGCAATTCCCCTAATTTATTATTCTTTCGGCCACCAGGCGGGTTTCTCGTAACGGAAAGCGCTTCTCTCGCGGGCCCAGGCATCGTGCCGGAAGAGCGTATCGGCCTTGTCTATGTAGAGGGTTCCTTCCAAGTGGTCGTACTCATGCTGGAAGATGATGGCGGTGTATCCCTCCACCGTCTCCGTTACCCGCCGGAGCGTCTGCGGATGCGTATAGGTGATGCGGATATGGTCATAGCGGGGGACCAGTCCCCGCATGGGCGGAGCGGACAGGCAGCCTTCCGGCCCATGGCTCACCTCTCCCCAGAGACTGTCCATCTGCGGGTTCAGATAACATTCGAAGGGCTCGCCGGCTTTGTCCATTCGCATCACCCAGAAGAGGCGGCGGTCTATCCCCACCTGCGGCGCGGCTATGCCCACCCCGTCCTGCGAGGGATGCTTTACGGTGTATAACATCTTGGCCGTGAGTGCTTTTAGCTCCGGAGAACGAAGTTCCGCTGGGCCCAGTTCCGTGCTCCTGCTCCTCAGAATCAGGCTGTCTTCCGGCAGCACCGTCACATACATCAGGGAGTCGCTGCTGCCGATAATGAGCCGTTCCCGCTCCGTAAAGGCTTGTTTACCCGTGCAGGCGAGGATGCAGGCCGCGGCCAGCGCCATCAGCCCCCGGCCGCCCGTTTTCAAGATTGTCTTCATAATTTGCCATTTCGAAAAAAAGAAGTAACTTT
>CADBHY010000124.1 GCA_902794615.1 uncultured Bacteroidia bacterium | reverse complement strand
GGGGAATTCCATCCTCACCAGCGCGCGGCAGCTCATTCAGTTAGGCGTTCCCAAGAACCCCAAGAAACCGCTGCCGGAGGGTGACTAAGCTTTCAGGATGGCCTGGGCAAGGGCATCGAGGGCCGGCCCGTCGGCCTCCTTGTAGCGGCTCTTGATGGTTACTACGTCCCCCACCACTTCCACATCCTTCATGGCCGCAAGCATTTCCTTCATCACCCGGCCGGCGCTGGGTGCCCAGGAACCGTTCTCGATGAGGGCCACCTTGCGCTTGGTGTAGCCCTTCACCTGCAGGCTGTGAAGAAAGTCGTGGGCCGGGGTGAAGAGGCCGGCATCGTAAGAGCAGGCGGCCAGCACCATCTTGCCATAGCGGAAGGCATCTTCCACGGCTTCGGCGCGGTCATCGCGGCTGAGGTCGCTCACGGCCACCTTGGGGCAGCCCAGGGCGCGGAGTCTGTCGGCTATGGAGAGGGCCACGGCCGCGGTGCCGCCATGAATGGAGGCATAGGCCACGAAAATGCCCTCGGTTTCCGGCTCGTAGCGGCTCCAAGTATCGTACAGGCCCAAGTAATAGCCCAGGTCTTTTCGGATAACGGGGCCGTGCAGCGGGGCAATCATGGAAATAGAGGCCGATGACAGTTTCCCGAGCAGCGCCTGCACCTGGGGGCCGTACTTGCCGCAGATGTTGAAGTAATAGCGGCGGCCTTCGCAAGCCCAGTCCGGGTCTTCATCGGCCCAGAAGGCGGTCTTGCACAAGGCCCCGAATTTTCCGAATGCATCGGCACTGAAAAGGATGCCCGTAGCCTCGTCCACCGAAACCATCACTTCCGGCCAGTGTACCATGGGTGCGGCATAGAATTTCAGGCTATGCTCTCCTAAGGGAAGGCTGTCCCCTTCCTTCACCACCAGCGTATTCGGGAAGGTTTTCCCGGGAAGGAACTGGCCCAGGAACTTCAGGGCCATGGCGCTTCCCACCAGCGTTACGGCCGGATGGGCTTCCAGGACGGCGCCCACCAAGGAAGAATGGTCCGGCTCCATGTGATGGATTACCAGATAATCCGGCTCGCGGCCTTCCAGCGCCTCCTGAAGGTTCTTCAGCCACTCCTCAGCCTTGCGGGCATCGGCCGTGTCTAAAATGGCCACTTTCTCATCCATGATGAGGTAGGAATTATATGCCATGCCTTCCGGCACCGTGTACTGGCTCTCAAAAAGGTCCAGGTCTGTGTGATCTACGCCAATGTAGCGGATTCCTTTTGCAATTTCTTTCATAGCTAAGTGCAAAGATACGGAAAAAAAGCGTATCTTGCGAAGAATATGAAAGAGACCATCCAACAAATTCCCTCCCTGTGGAAGCGCCTACGGCGCATCATTCGGTATTACGCCTATATCTTCGACGATGTTGACACGGAAAGTGCCGCCCAGCGCATCAAGGGGGGCATCTGGTTCCGCGGGCCCAACGTCTGGATTCTGGCTTTCGCCATCGTACTGGCCTCCGTGGGGCTCAATGTCAACTCCACGGCCGTCATCATCGGCGCCATGCTGGTTTCTCCCCTCATGGGCCCCATCATCGGCATGGGCCTGTCCCTGGGAACCAACGACCTGGACCTCCTCAAATCGGCCGCCAAGAACCTTCTGGTGATGGTAATCATCTCCTTGGCCGCCTCTACGCTGTTCTTTATCCTCTCTCCGCTTTCGCTGGTGAATCCCACGGAGTTGGAAGCCCGCACCTCCCCCACCATCTACGACGTGATTATCGCCTTTTTCGGCGGCCTGGCCGGCATCCTGGAAAGCAGCCGCAAAGAGCGCGGCACGGTGCTCTCCGGGGTAGCCATCGCCACCGCCCTGATGCCGCCGCTGTGTACCGCCGGCTACGGGCTGGCCAACCTGAACATGCATTTTTTCTTCGGCGCCCTTTACCTCTTTATCATCAACAGCGTCTTCATTACCCTGGCCACCTTCCTGATGGTCAAGTACCTGCGCTTCCACACGGTAGCGGGCATCTCCGAGCAGCTGGCCGCCAAACGGCGCCATGCCATCAGCGGAATCCTGGTCATCATCCTCGTACCCAGCATCTGGAGCGCCTTCCGGCTCGTGGAGGGCAACAACTTCGAGCGCAATGTCCATGATTTTGTAGAAAACAACCGCCTGGTAGCTCCCAGCACCTATATCTACGAATACAAGGTCAAGGGCCACAAGGCCGATTTGTCCCTGGCCGGCGTCCCCCTCACGGACAGCCTCCGCAATGCCTTCCTGAGCAAGGCCGCCCCCTATAATCTCAAGGCCAAAGACCTTAATCTGATAGAACATTCCTTTGCGCTATCCCAGCAAGACATGGACACCATCCTGCAGGAGGTCTATAACAGCACCAATGCCGATTTGGACGAGAACCAGGCCCTGCTGGAATCCATGCAGGCCCGGATTGAAGCTTTGTCGCAGGAAGTGGAACGCCTGAAACTGGGGCAGGAGGCCCTCAGCGCCCCGGCCGATTCGCTATAAAAAAAGAGTGTCGGCCTGTCGCAGGCGGACGCTCTTACTAACCACATAATTAATAACACTAAAACTAATAACCAATAGACTGATTCGTTGAGAGAACCTCACTTCCTCAATCCGGATACAAAGGTACGGCAATTTTTTTGATTTGCAAATTTTTTCAAAAGATTTTTTACAAAATTTTTTAAGATATTTACTATTGCCGTATAAATCAATAGCTTATGCTTGCCGATATTCTTTTCTGTAAAAATAGTAAATTTATTTAATAAGCAATGGGCGCTCTCTATGGGCGTTTTTTGATTCCCGGACGGATGATTTTCGCTCGCCTATTTTCAAATCGAAAGAAAAACAAGGGCCGATGCTTATGATTTGAAAGCATCGGCCCTTCTTATCTTACACTTTCGTTCAAACGTTTACACAAGCAATTTGTCACGCAGATGGCGAATCATGTCGCGGGTCATGGAATCCAGGTCATAAGCGGGTTCCCAATCCCATTCCTCGCGGGCGCAGGCATCGTCCATGCGGTCCGGCCAGGATTCGGCGATGGCCTGGCGCACAGGGTCCACCTCGTATTTGACGCGAAGCTCCGGAATGTACTCCCGAATCTTGGCGAAGAGCTGCTCCGGCTCAAAGCTCATGGACGCAATGTTGAAGGAATTGCGGTGCCTCAAGCGGGCAGGATCGGCCTGCATCAGATGGACGGCGGCCTGCAGGGCGTCCGGCATGTACATCATGTCCATATAGGTGCCGGGGGCGATGGGGCAGACGAATTCCTCCCCTTTCACGGCCGAATAATACACTTCTACGGCATAATCCGTGGTTCCACCGCCGGGCAGGGTGGTATAGGAGATGAGCCCGGGGAAACGGACAGAACGGGTGTCCACGCCATATTTATGGAAGTAATAGTCGCTCAGCAGTTCCGTGGCCACCTTGGTGACGCCGTACATGGAACGGGGGCGCTGAATGGTATCCTGAGGCGTTCCCACGCGCGGCGTTTCCGGGCCGAAGGAGCCGATGGAAGAAGGGGTGAACACGGCGCAGCCCTTTTCGCGGGCAATTTCCAGGATGTTCAGGAGGCCGTTCATCTGGATATCCCAGGCCAGCAGGGGCTTGCGTTCCGCCACGGCACTGAGGAGGGCTGCCAGGTTGTAAATGGTATCTATCCGGTACTGGGACACGATGGCGGCCAGGCCGGCGGCGTCCCTTACATCGGCCACGGCACTGGGGCCGCTCTCTGCAAGTTCTCCCTTGGGCTCCGCACCGGGGATGTATCCGGCTACCACCGTTCCGGAAGGAATCTCCCGGCGGAGCTTCATGGTGAGTTCCGAGCCAATCTGGCCGGTAGAGCCAATTACCAATATATTCTTCATACTTTATCTAAAATCTGCGCAAATTTATTACATTTTGCTTATATTTTCAAGATAAAATGGTTAAATTTGAAAGCATAAAAGGACACAACCATGTACGGAAAATTTCAACAACATTTAATCAGCGAGCTGAAGGCCATCGACGAAGCCGGCCTTTACAAGAGAGAAAGGAATATTGCATCGGCCCAGAGCGCCGTCATCCGCCTGGAAGACGGTTCCGAAGCCCTCAATTTCTGCGCCAACAACTACCTGGGCCTGGCCGACAATCCCCGCCTCATCGAGGCGGCCAAGAAGGCCATGGACCGCCGCGGATACGGCATGTCCTCCGTCCGCTTCATCTGCGGCACCCAGGACATCCACAAGGAACTGGAAAAAGCCATCGCAGACTATTTCCACACGGAAGATGCCATCCTCTACGCCGCCTGCTTCGACGCCAACGGCGGTGTGTTCGAGCCCCTTTTCACGGCCGATGACGCCATCATCTCGGATTCCCTCAACCACGCTTCCATCATTGACGGCGTGCGCCTGTGCAAGGCCCAGCGCTTCCGTTACAACAATGCCGATATGGAAGACCTGGAGGCCAAGCTGCAGGAAGCCCAAACCTGCCGCTATCGCATCATCGTAACGGACGGCGTGTTCTCCATGGACGGCAACGTGGCCCCGATGGACAAGATTTGCGCCCTGGCAGAGAAATACGACGCCCTGGTGATGGTGGACGAGAGCCACAGCGCCGGCGTGGTAGGGCCCACCGGCCACGGCGTGGCGGAACAGTTTGACTGCTACGGCCGGATAGATATCTTTACCGGAACCCTGGGCAAGGCCTTCGGCGGTGCCGTGGGCGGTTTCACCACCGGCCGCAAGGAAATCATCGACATGCTCCGCCAGCGCAGCCGCCCGTACCTGTTCTCCAACTCCATCCCGCCCATGATTGCCGGCGCAGCCCTGGAAACCTTCCAGATTCTGAAGGAATCCAATGCCCTGCACGACAAGTTGCAGGCCAATGTGGACTATTTCCGTGAGAAGATGCTCTCCGCCGGCTTCGATATCAAGCCCACCCAGAGCGCCATCTGCGCCGTCATGCTGTACGACGCTCCCCTCTCCCAGAAATTTGCCGCCAAAATGGCCGAAGAAGGCATCTTCGTAACGGGCTTCTACTATCCCGTGGTGCCCAAGGGTGCCGCCCG
>CADBHY010000123.1 GCA_902794615.1 uncultured Bacteroidia bacterium | reverse complement strand
CATCAAGCTCCGTGGCCGCAGCTCCTTCCAGAGCCCTGCCTACCAGGCCGTGAAGATGATTGAGGCCGCCATGGGCGGAGAAGTCTTCACCTGGCCCGCCGGCACCTATGTGAACGAAGGCAAGTACAAGAACGTGATGATGGCCATGCCCACCACCATTGACAAGACCGGCTGCCACTTCACCGCCCCTCAGGGTACCGTCGAGGAAATGGCCGCTCTGGACGCCTCCTACGAGCACCTGGTCAAGATGCGCGACGAGATTGTCTCCCTGGGCATCGTTCCCGCCGTGGCCGACTGGTGCAAAGAGAACGCCAACCTTTAATTTCAGTGGCAGCTAAGTAATTGGCTGCCATTAACTTATACAACATTCCTCGTTCAAATTTTGAACGAGGAATGTTGTATAATACGCTGTCTGTCAGCAACTTGGCTGCCACCACGAAAAACCGCTACACCGGCCAGATGAGCAGGCCGATACGGAAGGTGGCAAAGGCACACAGCCAGGCCACCAGAATGGTGTAGAGCGCCAGCAGAATGGCCCACCACCAGGAGTGCGTCTCGCTTTTGATGGCTACGAAGGTGGCGATGCAAGGGAAGTACAGCAGCACAAACACCATGAAGGCCAGCGCCGCCGCGGTGGGCACGGTAGATTTGAGCGCTGCCTGCAGCTGGGTGTCCTCCTCCGATTCCAAGCCTTCGTATTCCTTGCCGTCCTGGGCGTACATCACTCCCATGGTGCTGATTACCAGTTCCTTGGCGCCAATTCCGGCCAGCAGGCCCACGTCCATCTTCCAGTTGAAGCCCAGCGGCTCGTTCACCGGCTCGATGGCCTTGCCCAGCATGCCAATGTAGGAATGCTCCTGCTGGTAGGCCGTAGTGGCTTCCTCGTGGCGCGGGAAGTAGCCCAGCAGCCAGATGGCAACGGAGAATAGCAGGATGGTGGTGGCCATCTTCTCCAGGTACTGCTTGCCTTTCTCCCAGGTATGGCGCCAGGTGGCTTTGGCCGTGGGAACACGGTAAGGCGGCAGTTCCATCACAAAAGGGAGGTCATCGTCCTTCACGAACTTGCTCAGAATAAGGGCCGACAAAATGGCCAGCACAATCCCCAGCAGGTAAATCCCCAGCAGCGCCGTGGCCGGAGAAGAGGGGAAGAAAGCCCCCGCAAAGAGCACGAAGATGGGCAGCCGCCCCGCGCAGGACATGAACGGGATGATGGCGATGGTGACCAGGCGGCTCTTGCGGCTCTCGATGGAGCGCGTGGCCATGATGGCCGGCACGTTGCAGCCGAAGCCCATCACCATAGGAATGAAGCTCTTCCCGTGCAAGCCTATCCGGTGCATCAGCTTGTCCACGATAAAAGCCGCACGCGCCATGTAGCCGCTGTCCTCCATGATGGAAATGAAGAAATACAGAATCATGATGTTGGGCAGGAACACCAGCACGCTTCCCACGCCCGCGATAACCCCGTCCACAATCAGGTCTTTGACCCAGCCGTCGGCCATCAGGGCCCCCACCTTTTCCCCTATCCAGGCCACGGCGGCGTCAATCCAGTCCATGGGATACTGGCCGATGGTAAAGGTGGCCCAGAAAATGAACCACAGCAGCAGCACGAAGATGGGGAAGGCCGCCCACTGGTTGGTGACAACGGCGTCTATCTTGTCCGTGAGGGTGCGCCGGGGCCGATCCTCCTGGTATTTTTCATAAGTTTCGGCCAGAGCGCCCTGGATAAAAGCGTATTTGGCGTCCACGATGGCGCTTTCGGCCGATGTGTCCAGCAGCTCGCGGATACGGGTTTCCTCCTCGGCGCGGGCCTGCTGCAAGGCCTTGAGCTCGGGAATATCGGCCAGTACCCTTTCCACGTCCTTGTCCGTTTCCAAGTACTTGATGGCCAGGTAGCGCGTGGAATACTGCGAGCGGATGTCTTCGTTTCCATACAGGACCGTCTGCAGGCGCTTGATGCTCTTTTCCAGCTCCGTCCCGTGGTTGATGTGGATGTGCCGGGCCAGGTACGGGTCCGACTGCTCGTAAATCTTGAGCACCGTATCAAAAAGCTCCGGGATGCCCTGGCCGTCGCGGCTCACCGTGGGGCACACGGGCATGCCCAGCAGGTATCCCAGCTGCTTGGTGTCCAGTTTGTCCCCCTTGTGCTGCAGCTCGTCGTACATGTTCAGGGCCATCACCACCCGCAGGTTCATGTCTATGAGCTGGGTGGTCAGGTACAGGTTGCGCTCGATATTGGAGGCGTCCACCACGTTCACCACCACGTCCGGCATGGCGTCCAGCAGGTTTTTGCGCACGTAAAGCTCCTCGGGGGAGTAGGCGCTCAGGGAATAGGTGCCCGGCAGGTCCACCAGGGTAATCTCGTAGTCCTTGTATTTGAAATGCCCTTCCTTGGCATCCACCGTTACGCCGGAGTAGTTGCCCACATGCTCGTGGCTGCCGGAGGCAATGTTGAAAAGGGAAGTCTTGCCGCAGTTGGGGTTTCCCACCAGGGCCACGCGGATGTTGTGGTGGCGTTCCTCGGCCACATGGGCCAGGGCCTTGTCCAGGCGCTCTTTATCGGCCAAGTCTCCGGGAAGGGCCTGGAGATGCTCGTCGCTCACCAGGGCCTCGCGGGCCTCCTGCTCCGTCACCACCTCAATCTGGCGGGCTTCTTCACGCCGCAGCGATATCTTGTAGCCGATAATCTCATATTCAATAGGGTCCTTGAGCGGTGCGTTGAGCACCACCCTCACCTCCTTTCCGGTAATGAAGCCCATCTCTATGAGGCGTTTACGGAAACTGCCGTGTCCGTTTACACGTACAATGACGGCCTTCTCGCCGGTCTGAAGTTCAGAAAGTATCATAGTTGTCGTCGGTTT
Organism: uncultured Bacteroidia bacterium; assembly: GCA_902794615.1. Taxonomy (GTDB): domain Bacteria; phylum Bacteroidota; class Bacteroidia; order Bacteroidales; family UBA932; genus Cryptobacteroides. Next base: position 2,244 of record CADBHY010000123.1, on the reverse strand, counting down.
TGCGCAGGGCGCAAAGTTAGGGCGTATCCCGCTTGCCGTCAATCCCCATTTGTAGGGATTCTGAAGAAAAAGTCCTACCTTTGAAGCATGAAACGAGTAATTTCCTTAGATGTCCTGAGGGGACTCACCATCGCCCTCATGATTGTGGCCAACCTGCCGGGCTCCTGGAGTGCGGTGCTTCCCATGATGCGCCATGCCGCCTGGAACGGCTTCACCGTGGCCGATTTCATCTTTCCCTCCTTCGTCTTCGTGATGGGAGTGTCCATGTTTTTCTCCCTCCGGAAGCAGGAGTTCAAACCCAATTGGAAGATACTCCGCCGCTTTGTGCTGCTGCTGGGCGTGGGGCTTGGGGTAAACGCCATCAGCATGCTGCTGTATTCCCGCGGTTCCATCCGGCTCACCGGCGTGCTGGTGCGGCTGGCGCTGTGCTATGGATTATCGGCCGCCATCATCTGCTCGGTGAAGCAAAAAGCCCTGCCCTGGATAGCCGGAGGCCTTCTTGTGCTGTACGGCCTGGTGCTGCTGCTCTTTGACGGCTATGTCCACGGGCCGGAGAACATCGTGGCCCGGATAGACCGTGCCATCCTGGGACAGGCTCACCTGTATAAAGACAAAGGAGTGGACCCCGAGGGCCTGCTGTCCACCATCCCGGCCGTGGCGCACACGCTCATCGGCTTTTTGATGGGGAAAATCTTTGCCTCCAAGGACTTCCGGAAGATGGATTCCTGGGGAACGGCCCTGCTGGTGGCGGGTTTCCTGCTCCAATGGCTTCTGCCGATTAACAAGAAAATCTGGTCTCCCAGCTTTGTGCTGGTGGTCTGCGGGGCCGATACCCTCATCCTGAGCCTCCTGCACTACCTCATAGACGAAACGGGCGTGTGGAAGCATACCGGCTTCCTGCAAACCTTCGGAAGCAACGCCATCTTCTGTTTTCTGATGAGCGACGTGCTGGCCTGGACCTTCTCCCTCACGGGTTTCCAGGGCTGGGTTATGCGGCAGGTGGGCGTAAACCAGGGAACCTCCCTGCTGTTCGCCCTTTTCTGCCTGCTGCTCATCTATCTGACGGCCTTGCCGCTGTACCGGAAAAAGATTTTTATCAAGTTGTAAAAAAATATATGTATTTTTGCAGACTGGAAAATAAATAGTGGTATCAATATGAAAAAATTTATCCTCATTGCAGCGGCCCTGTTTGTGGGCACGCTGGCCCAGGCCCAGATTGTGGCCAATGCCGGTTACATCCATGCCTTCGAAAATTCCAAGTACTCCGCTATCACGGGTGACACTTATACTCCCTATCAGGGAAGCCTGGACGGCTTCTATGTAGGCGCCAACTATTACTACAGCCTGGACCGTTACGTGAGCGGACTGGCCGTACTGCCGGGCGCCAACATCTCCGCCCTCTTCGGCCTCTTCCTGGCAGTTGCCCTTCTGCTGGCCCTGTCCCGGGAGAGACGCCACCGCTGGTATGCCCTGATCTGCACGCTGCTCGGCGCCCTCTCCGTCAATATCGCCATGTTCGGCGCCTATTTCGACTTCTCCCTGCCGCTGAACAGCCCCGTCCGCAATTTCACCACCCTCTGCCACGCGTCCGTTCTGCTCTTTCTTCTCAGCGAAGCGCGGATCGCCCTCACCCCGGAGGACAAGCCCGACGAACTTCCGGCCGGGTTCCAGCTCTTCGCGTCCTCCGCGTGCGCCGTGTTCGGCATCGGCATCGGAGGCGGCGGCGCGCTCTGGCAGCTGATCCGGAGCTTCTCCTTCGGGGGCGAGATCATCGGCAAAACGCCGGAGCCGAACCTTCCCCTCCTGCGCCTCGCCTTGTATCTGGCCGTCGGGCTCATCGCCGCGGACCGCCTTTTCCATCTCTCCCTGCGCCGCCTGACGCCGGAGGAGATCGCCGCCCGCAGACAGGCCGCCCGCGAGGAAAAGGAAAACAAAAAATCCGCCCCCGCACCGGGGAACAATAATCAAAACACATCATCTGAAGCATAAGGAGCTGACCAGGATATGGACAACGAAATCAAACTGACTCTCGACCCCACCGCAGGCATTTCCGCAGCACAGGCAGCGCCCGCACCCGCAGCTCCGGATCCGCTCTCAGCCGCAGCCGCCGACATGATGGCGGACATCGCGGCGAAGAACCAGCCGGCCCCCGCAGCGGCCGAGCCCGCCAGGCCCACCGGCCCCGTCATCGACGAGAGCATGTTCACCGAGGCCGAGCGCAAGGCCATCGACGACTTCTCCGGC
>CADBHY010000122.1 GCA_902794615.1 uncultured Bacteroidia bacterium | reverse complement strand
CGGTTCTTGGGAAGGCGGCTCAGGACCAGCAGTACATCGGCCTGCCGGTTGGAAAGCGGAAGCGTGCCGGATGCAAGGTCGTCGAGGTCGTCCGTAAGATAGGATGAAACGCTGTTATATCCGGCCGATACCATCAGGAGCACATGGCGGGTTTCCTCCGTCTTTACCCGCGAAGCAGGCGAGACCGAGCCCGAATTGCCGGAAATCGGCTCAAAATTAGGGTCCTTGAAGCAGCCGGCCACGCAAAAGGCCGCTGCAAGCAGTATGACAGTTTTACGCATCATTCTACAAAATTAACAATATTTCGTTAAATTTGTGTAATGATAAAAGATTTCAAGTACTATCTGCGCATTGAGCGGGGCCTGTCACCCAATACGGTGGCGGGCTACGGGCATGACGTGGAAGCTTTCTTGAAGGCGGTAAACAAAAAGCCTGCGGAAATCTCTTCCGGGGACATTGCCGCCTATCTGGGCCAATCCGGGGCCGATGGTCTTTCCAAGCGAAGCACCGCCCGTCTGCTGAGCAGCCTCAGAAGCTTTTTCGACTGGTGCATCGAGGAGGGCGAGGTCAAGGAGAACCCCTGTGACCGGGTGGACGCCCCCAAGCTGGGAAAATACCTCCCGGCGGTGCTCAGCCTGCAGGAAGTGGAAGACATCCTGGAATCCGTCGACCTCAAGGCCCCCTTCGGAAAACGCAACCGGGCCATCCTGGAGGTGCTTTACGGCTGCGGCCTGCGCGTAAGCGAAGCCGCCACCCTGCGCATCTCCCAGGTCTTCCTGGACGAGGGCTTTGTGAATGTCATCGGCAAAGGAAACAAGCAGCGCATCGTGCCCCTCGGAGAGATGGCGGCAGATGCCATCCGCGCCTACCTCCCCGACAGGCCCGCCCCGGCCGACTGCCAGAGCGAGGACATCCTCTTCCTGAACCGCTTCGGAAAGCCCCTCTCCCGCATTTCCATTTTCAAGCTGGTGAAAGAGCAGGCCATGGCCGCCGGCATCCAAAAGGAAATCTCGCCCCACAGTTTCCGCCATTCCTTCGCCACGCATCTGATAGAAAACGGGGCCGATTTGAGGATAGTCCAGGAAATGCTGGGCCACGAGTCCATCCTGACCACAGAGATTTACACCCACATAGACACCCAGACCTGGCACAAGTCCGTTCTGCAGCACCATCCCCGGAGATAAGGGACAAAGCAAAAAACCGGGCTTTTGAACGAATCCAAACACCCGGTCTTTTGACGTGTACTAAAACCTAAACCTATATGAAAGATGCAGAAAAAAAGAAAACGTTGCAAAAAAATTGAATTTTTTGCAACGTTTTAACGATTATCGGCAAAAATTACTTTTTGGCCTCTTCTACAGATATCTTGCGGAACTCCTTGAGGTCCTTCATCATGGCCAGGGCCATCTTACGGGCGCGGGCACCGGCAGCCTTGTTGCCTTTGTTCATCTGCAGGGTGGCGTCCTTGCCGAAAGCCTGCGACTCGGCATAGATTTTTTCCAAAAGTTCTTTCATCTTCTCTTTGTTTTTATAGGTTCGTTTAATAAAAAGTCCAAACTCAAGCGAAAGATAAGAAAAAAATCTCAAGCGCCCAAACAAATTGCAAAAAATTTAACTTTCAGGCGTTTCTGCAGGCTTTTTCTTGGTATTGAGCGTGTTCATGGCCCGCGCGATTCCCACGGTGGAAAGGTCTTTCACGCCCTGGATTACCCGGGCGGAAATATCCTGAATCTGCTCTTTTTCAGCGGCCGACAAATCCCCCAGCACAAAGTCCACCTGTCCCCCACGGGAAAAGTCGTTTCCTATGCCCACGCGGATACGGGCCCACTGCTGGCTTTCCAGGCACTCGGCAATGTTCTCCAAGCCGTTATGGCCGCCGGCAGAACCGCCTGCACGCATCCGAATGGTACCGAAGGGCAGATTGAGGTCGTCTGAAATCACCACCAGGTTCTCCAGGGGCAGGTTGAGCTGCCGCATCCAGTAGCGCACGGCGTTGCCGCTCAGGTTCATGTAGGTGGAAGGCTTGAGGAGGACGAACCATCGGCCCTTGAAGGAGACCTCCGCCACGGCGCCGTAACGCTCCGTCTTGAAAAGGACATTGGATGCCTGAGCCCAGGCATCCAATATCATAAATCCCATGTTGTGGCGGGTATTGGCGTATTCGGCGCCAATGTTTCCCAGCCCAACGACCAGGTAAGTGGCAGCCATCTTTACTCGGCGGCAGCCTCACCACCGTTCTTGGCAGCCTCCTGAGCGGCCTGCTGCATGGCACGGGTGGTCTTCACGGAGCAGATGATGGTGTTCTTGTCGGAGACAATCTGGAGACCTTCGAACTTGAGGTCGCCGGCCACCATGCGCTTGTCCAGCTCCAGCGGGGTTACATCGATGTCCAGCTGATCCGGCAGGTCCTTCATGAGGGCGCAGACCTTCAGGCTGCGGGCGCTCTGGACGAACTTACCACCGGCCTGCACACCCTTGGGGTGACCGGTAATGTTCAGCGGAACGGAAATCACGATGGGCTTGGTCTCGTTCACGGAGAGGAAATCCACGTGGAGGCAGTTGTCATCTACCGGATGCCACTGGTACTCGTGAGCCACGGCGGTGTAGGTTTTGCCGCCCAGCTCCAAATCCACGATATAGGAAGCAGGAGTGTGGGTAAGACCTTTGAGCTCTTTCTCGTTAACGGTGAAAAGGATGTTTTCTACACCCTGGCCATAGAGGTTGCAGGGAACCAGACCTTGGGCGCGGAAGGCCTTCAGCACGGCCTTGTTGCCTTTTTGGCGAATCTCGCCTTTAAGCGTAAAATGCTTCATAATTTGTTTGTTAAAATGTGTTACTCAGTGCTTTGTCTCAAGCACCCCATTGCACCAAAAGGCCAAAGGAGCCTTTTAAAAGCCCGCAAAGATACAAAGTTTTTATCAATCTGCCAAGCGTTTTTGCACGTAATCGGCTGTCAGCTTGAATGTTTTCTTCCGGGCCGACGGGGCCTCGAACATGGCATCGGCCATAACCCGCTCGCAGATGGAACGGAGGCCGCGTGCACCCAGCTTGTTTTTGATGGAGGTGTCCACAATCAAATCCAGCGCCTCGTCCTCCACTTCCAGCTTGATGCCGTCCAGCTCGAAGAGCTTCTGGTACTGGCGAATCAGGGCGTTCTTGGGCTCGGTGAGAATGCGGCGCAGCGAGTCGCGGTCCAGCTGGTCCAGGTAGGTAATCACGGGCAGACGGCCCACAATTTCCGGAATCAGGCCATAGGCCCGCAGGTCCATGGCATCCACATACTCCAGCAGGTTGTCCTTGGCAATGCGCTGTTTCTCCTCGGCCCCGAAGCCGATAATCTGGGTGTTCTTGCGAAGGGCGATGTGCCGCTCGATGCCCTCGAAGGCGCCGCCGCAGATAAAGAGGATGTTCTGGGTGTTCACATGGATGAACTCCTGCTCCGGGTGCTTGCGGCCTCCCTTGGGCGGAACGTTCACCACGCTGCCTTCCAGGAGCTTAAGCAGGGCCTGCTGCACGCCCTCGCCGGACACGTCGCGGGTAATCGAGGGGTTGTCGCTCTTGCGGGCAATCTTGTCTATCTCGTCAATAAACACGATGCCGCGCTCGGCCTTCACCTGGTCAAAATCGGCCTCCTGGAGCAGGCGCGTGAGAATGCTTTCCACGTCTTCGCCCACGTAGCCGGCCTCCGTAAGAACGGTGGCGTCCACAATGGTGAAGGGCACGTCCAGGAGCTTGGCGATGGTGCGGGCCAGCAGGGTTTTGCCCGTGCCGGTGGGGCCCACCAGCAGGATGTTGCTCTTTTCCAGCTCCACCCCGTCCCGGGGCTTGTCAATCAGGTTGTGCTGCACCCGTTTGTAGTGGTTGTACACCGCCACAGCCAGCACCTTCTTGGCGCGGTCCTGGCCAATCACATACTGGTCCAGGTAGTCCTTGATTTCCTGGGGCTTGGGGGCGGGGCCCAGTTTGGGAGCGGACTTCCCCTTCCGGGAGGCACCCCCTTCGGCTTCGTCCAGGTATTCCGCCGCCAGGCGCACGCAGTCGGAGCAGATGTAACCGTTCAGGCCTTGCAGCAGGAACGGCACCTCCGCGCCCGACCGGCCGCAGAACACGCAGTGCTGGTCTTGAATTTTCCGGGGCATATTCCTTTATTTTTTACGGCTCAGGATTTCGTCCACCATGCCGTAGGCCTTGGCTTCCTCGGCCGTCATCCAATAGTCACGCTCGCCGTCCTGGGCCACCTTCTTCAAGCTCTGTCCCGTGTGGGAGGCAATGATGCCGAAGAGTTCCGTCCGGGTTTTCTCAATCTCCTTGGCGGCGATGAGAATCTCCGTGGCCTGGCCCTGGGCGCCGCCCAGCGGCTGGTGAATGAGCACCCGGGAGTGCGGCAGCGCACTGCGCTTGCCCTTCTGCCCCGCGCACAGCAGCACGGCGCCCATGGAGGCGGCCATGCCCGTACACACGGTGGCCACGTCCGGCTGCACCAGCTGCATGGTATCATAGATACCCAGGCCGCTGTGTACCTGCCCGCCGGGGGTGTTCAGGTACAGGGTGATATCGGCATGGGGGTCATTGGACGCCAGGAAGAGCAGCTGCGCCTGGATAATGTTGGCCACATCGTCGTCGATGGGGACCCCCAGGAAAACGATGCGGTCCATCATCAGGCGGCTGAACACATCCATCTGCGCCACGTTGAGCTTACGCTCCTCCGTAATGGTGGGATTGATGTAGCCGTCATAAACAGAGGTGTACCTGGAAAGGGTCATGGAACTGATTCCACGGCCCTTCACAGCAAACTTGTCAAATTCTGTCATATTCAATTAACGGAAGAAATTTATTGTTTGAAAACCCATGGCCACCCTCGGCCCTGTAAGAGGGAGGGGCCCGCCGCGAAGCGGTGGGAGGGGTCGGCGAAGCCGACGGTTTTCAAACAAAAATTTCTGTAGTTATTTAAGTTCACGGAACTTGTCCTGGGAAATCTTTTTGGTCTGGAGGGTGACCTCTTCACGGACCTTGGCGATGGTGAGGTTGTCCTCGCACTGCTCTTCCAGACGGCGACGCTGGTTCTGGTCCTGAAGCACATTCTCTGCGGAAGACTTGATGATGTTCTCCGGGACACCGGCCATGCCGTACATGGCATACTGATAGGCCACAAAGCTCTCGGCAGCGGCCTGCAAATCCTCCTTGCTCACCTTCAGACCGAACTTCTG
>CADBHY010000121.1 GCA_902794615.1 uncultured Bacteroidia bacterium | reverse complement strand
GAAGGCGTTTTCCAAGATATTCCGCATGAGCGTGACGGAGGGCACCCTTACGCAGGTGGCCTTTTACGGAGGCTACTTTGCCATGGCCCTGCCGGCGGCCCTGTTCATCCGCAAGTTCAATTACAAGAGCGGCATCCTCATGGGGCTGGGCCTGTATGCGGCCGGCGCCTTCCTCTTTATTGCGGCACGCTCTACGGGCACCTACTGGCCCTTCCTGGTGGCCTACTTCATCCTCACCTGCGGGCTCAGTTTCCTGGAAACCAGCGCCAATCCCTACATCCTGGCCATGGGCTCACCCCAAACGGCCACGCGGCGGCTCAACTTTGCCCAGTCGTTCAATCCCATCGGCTCGCTCTGCGGCATGTTCGTGGCCATGAACTTCATCCAGGCCCGCCTGAACCCCATGAGCTCGGCCGACCGGGCCCTGCTTCCGGACGCCGAGTTCGAAGCCATGCGCCAGAGCGACCTGGGCATCCTCATCAAGCCGTATGTCATCATCGGCCTGGTTATTGTGGTGATGTTCCTGCTCATTCTGCTGGTGAAGATGCCGCGGGTGAAAGAAGAGAACAAGGGCAGCATCCGGGAAACGCTGAGCGACCTGCTGGGCAAGAAACGCTACCGCGAAGGCGTGCTGGCACAGTTCTTCTACGTGGGCGTGCAAATCATGTGCTGGACCTTCATCATCCAGTACGGCACCCGCATCTTCATGGAGCGGGGCATGAGCGAGATTGACGCGGAGGTGCTGAGCCAGCGCTACAATATTGCCGCCATGATTATCTTCTGCGGCAGCCGCTTTGTCTGTACCTGGCTCATGAAATACTTCCAGCCCGGCAAAATGCTGCACCTCTTTGCCATAGCGGGCATCGGCTGCACCCTGGGCGTCATTTTCCTGCAGGGCATCGCCGGCCTGTACTGCCTGGTGGCCGTAAGCGCCTGCATGTCCCTGATGTTCCCCACCATCTACGGCATAGCCCTGGACGGCCTGGGAGAAGACGCCAAGTTTGGCGCCGCCGGCCTTATCATGGCCATCCTGGGCGGCTCCGTGCTGCCTCCGCTGCAGGCCCTCATCATAGACCGCGGCACCCTCCTGGGCATGCCGGCCGTCAATTTATCGTTTGTTCTTCCCATGCTATGCTTCTTAATCATAGCCATTTACGGTTATCGCGTATATAAGAATAGAATATAAAAATTTTTTTTGTAACTTTGCACGATTTTTCAGAGACGAAAAACGATACTTAAACCTATACCAAGATGGGACTTTTACACGCCAGACTGGCCAAATATGACCTCCCCCAGAAAATGATGGAGAAGGGCATCTACCCGTATTTCCGTCAGATTACCAGCAAACAGGGAACCGAAGTAACCATGGACGGACAGCAAATCCTCATGTTCGGCTCCAACGCCTATACCGGACTCACCGGAGACGACCGCGTTATCAACGCGGGCATCGAGGCCCTCAAGAAATACGGTTCCGGCTGCGCCGGCTCCCGTTTCCTCAACGGTACGCTGGATCTTCACGTCCAGCTGGAAAAAGAACTGGCCGCTTTTGTGGGCAAAGACGAAGCCCTGGTGTTCTCTACCGGCTTCACCGTGAACAGCGGCGTCATTCCCCAGCTCCTCACCAAGGACGATTTCATCATCTGCGACGACCGTGACCACGCCTCCATCGTGGACGGCCGCCGGCTCAGTTTTGCCAAGGGCCTGCACTACAAGCACAACGACATGAAGGACCTGGAGCGCTGCCTCAAACGCTGCCCCAAGAATTCCGTGAAGCTCATCGTGGTGGACGGCGTCTTCTCCATGGAAGGAGACCTGGCCAAACTGCCGGAAATTGTGGAGCTCAAGCACAAGTATGACAACGTGGTGATTATGGTGGACGAGGCCCACGGTATCGGCGTATTCGGCAATCAGGGCCGCGGCGTGTGCAACCACTTCGGCCTCTCTAACGAGATCGACCTCATCATGGGCACCTTCTCCAAGAGCCTGGCTGCCATCGGCGGCTTCATTGCGGCCGACAAGGTTATTATCAACTACCTCCGCCACACCGCCCGCACCTATATTTTCCAGGCTTCGGACACGCCCGCCGCAACGGCATCGGCCCTGGAGGCCCTTCACATTATCCAGAAGGAGCCCCAGCGCATCACCAACCTCTGGGATGTGACCAACTATGCCCTCCGCCGCTTCCGGGAGGCCGGCTTCGAGATTGGAGAAACCGAGAGCCCCATCATTCCGCTCTATGTCAGGGACCTGGAAAAGACCTTCATCGTCACCAAGCGGGCCTTCGACAAAGGCGTTTTCATCAATTCCGTGATTCCGCCGGCATGCGCCCCCCAGGACACCCTCATCCGTTTCTCGCTGATGGCCACGCACACCCGCGAGCAGGTGGACAGGGCGGTGGAAGCCCTCACCCAGGTGTTCAAGGAGGAAGGCATTATCAAGTAGCATCCATGAAAAGGAGAGAATTCCTGAGCCATGCGGGTTCCGCCGCCATGGTGACGGCCCTCTCCCCGGGCTTGCTCAGCTCCTGCGCCGCCAGGGAAAAAAGCCCCGCGGCCCCGGCATTCAATTACACAAGCGCCTATGGGGTGCAAACCCTTCGCATCTGGTCTCCGCTGGTCAGGGAAGCCGTCCATCTGTTTGCCATGGCCGATTCCCACCTCTACGAGGCCGATGAGCGCAATGCCCCCTATCATCCCTACAGCGCCCGGATGGAGGGCGCATACAACGAGGTGGCCCATTACAGGACGCATCGGCCCACCACCCCTGCGGCGGCGTTCCGCGAGTGCATGGAAGTGGCGGCCGCCAGCCCGGCCGACGCCATCGTCCACCTGGGCGACTTGGTAAGCTACCCCTCCGAATACAGCATCGAATATGCATCGGCCCTTATCCGGAAAAGCGGGAAGCCCTTTTACTACGTGAGCGGCAACCACGACTGGAACTACGAGGGCCTGGACGACGACGACAAAACAGCTGCGCGGGAGCAGTGGATGCCCCGCCTGAAGCCCTTTTACAACGAGGGCGTGAATCCGCTGATGTACAGCGTCGTCATCAAGGGCGTCAAGCTCATTTTCATCGACGATTCGGCCGATACCGTAAGCCCGGAGCAGATAGACTTCTTCTGCCGGGAAGTACGCTGGGACGGCCCCTCGCTGCTGATGATGCATATCGGCCAGGCCTTCCCCGGTCACGATTCCTTCTATTTGGGCTATCCCCGTTTCCGTCCCGTGTACACGCCGGGCCGGGGGCTTGCCATGCTTTCCAAGGCCGATGGCAGCCACGAGCCGCAGATTGAACGCTTTTTTGCCGAAGTGCTCCGCGCCAGTCGGGAAACAGGCCTGCTGGCCACCGTCGTGGGCCACGAGCACGACATCCGCTCGGAAGAGGTGGAAAACCATCGCCAGTTTGTACTCCCCTTTGGCGGAAACGGCTCCTATACAGACATTCTGCTGCTGCCCCTGAACGAGTCCGTGCCCTATACCGGCTACGAGAAATAATGTCGTAGATGGCGACAGGCCGACAGTGGCGTCCCGGCTTGGGGGACGTTACTACCGGGGTAAGGCCGATACCATATTCTTGATGGCTCCGTCACGGGGAATAAGCAGTTTGCCGGACAGGGTGAGGGGGCTGCCGTCGGCAAGGGCCACATCAGTCAATTTTACAGACAGGACCTTGAACGCGCCTGTTTCGGCAAAATCCGCCTCGTGTTACATGCACGACATCGCCAGGCAGGCTGCAAGGATAAACAGGGATGCGACTCTTTTCATCGGTTTGTGATAATTTACAATAGATATTCCTATGCCCGGGAAGAGGTCGGGGGGACGTCGTACTTATAATGTCGGGTGGGTTTCCATTTCACGCGGAGGAACAGCGCTGCGACGAGCACCGGCGCATAGAGATAGATTCCCAGGGGAAAAAGGAACATGTACCACCACTTCTTCCAGGCAGCGGCGTGGATCCGGCGGTAGCACTGGAGCATCAGGATCAATCCATCCAGGAACACCGCAGCGTAAGGATAAAAGAAACTGCCTACGCCGATGTTGAGGCACTCTGAGAAATAGACTTCTGCCGGAACCGAGCAGACGGCGGCATAGACGGCGCCGATGAGGGGCGAAATAATAAACCAAAGGTAGGCAATGGCCGGCAGCGGCAAGATATGGACCAGCATTTCCCATTTGGTGAGGCTTGGGCGGCGGAGGAAAGAGAGGATCATCTCCATTCCCCTGCGCGCAAAAATCTGATGGATTCCCCTGCACCAGCGAAGTCGCTGGCGGATGGTGTCCCACAGGGAGCAGGGCTGTTCGTCATAGAATACGGCGTCCGTACAGTAGGCTATCTTGCCGCCCCGGGCGGTATAATCGGCGGAGAGTTCAATGTCCTCTGTCAGGGTCCGGTAGGGCCAGCCGCCGGCCTGCCGTATCAGACCTTCGGCAATCAGAAAACCCGTTCCTGAGAGAAAACTGCCTATGCCCAAGGCCGCGCGGCTGTAGTGGATCTGCCGGGATTCCCTGAGAAACATGTAACTATTTACTCCGGATACCCAGTTCGCCGAAAAATTCTTGGAGTCGCGGAAGCCGGACACGATTTCTTCTCCGCTGTCGAATACCTTGTTCATCTGGGAGATATAGTCCGGTGCAAGGACATTGTCTGCATCAAAGATAAAATAGCCCTCCGCACCGGGTGCGGGATCCATCGAAAGAATCCTCTTGAAAGCATAATCCAGGGCGTAGCTCTTGCCTATTTCCAGCGGATTGTCACGTACAAGGACATGAACGCCCTTCCCTCTTGCAATCTCAGCCGTACGGTCGGAACAATTGTCCGCCACCACGAAAACCTGCAGCAGTTCCTGCGGATAGTCCTGCCGCTGGATGCTGTCAATGAGGTCTCCGATAACGACCTCCTCATTGTTGGCGGGGATAATACAGGCGTAAGCATGCCGCCTGCGGGCGTCCGGCCACGTTTTTTTCCTGAGGAAAATACTTGCGACCATATGGAACAACTGATTACAGTAAATCACGGTCAAGGCAACTACCAGGACCATGCTTATCAAGTACAGGAATCTAAAAAATCCTACGCTGAATTCCATTAATGACAGTTATTTCATGGGAGCTTCGCCCATAAAACCAAATATAGCGCTGCGTAGAGCCATTTTTGCAAATATAACATTTTTTTTGAAAACTCCAAATTCAATTCTTGTCAAAGTTCAGATATACGCAGTTGACCCCGCTGGCATAGCGGTAATGGACATCCCGGCAGAA